>DTZW01000297.1:37526-51051 GCA_012961165.1 Gammaproteobacteria bacterium
ACGTTGAGCCTGGTAGACGTCCATAAAAAAGCCCCAGAAGACCGGGGCGTTTCCAAAACCCATTCGAACGTTTAAGTTCCAAGAATATAGACGAACAAAAATAAACCTACCCAGACAACGTCTACAAAGTGCCAATACCAGACCGCAGCCTCAAACCCAAAGCAATCTTCTTTACTGAAGTGACCCTTTAAGGCTCTGAAGAACATTACCGCTAACATGAAGGTACCCAGGGTGACGTGAGCACCGTGGAACCCCGTGAGCATGAAGAAGGTGGTACCAAATATACCCGCGTTCAGTGTAAGCCCAAGATCAGTGTAGGCGTGATAGTACTCGTAGGCCTGAACACAAAGGAAAGTCAGACCCAGAAGAACCGTAAAGCCCAACCAGGTGATCAGCTTCTTGCGGTTACCCTCATTGATGCCATGGTGCGCAATAGTTACCGTAACGCTCGATGTCAGCAGCAACGCCGTATTGACAAACGGCAGCGGCCACCAGTGAACGAAATCCGCTGCACCCGGGAATCGGCTCGGATCCGGCGTATTAAGCATAGGCCAGTGAGGCTGGTATTCCGGCCAGAGCATGTTTGAAGGGCCTCTCTCACCCACACCGCCAATCCAGTCAACAACAAAGACTCTTACGTAAAAGAGTGCACCAAAGAATGCCGCAAAAAACATCACTTCCGAGAATATGAACCAGCTCATTCCCCAGACGAATGATCTGTTCATCTGGTTGCTATAAAGCTTCTCCTGATTCTCTTTGATGACAACACTGAACCAGGCGAACAGAGTTCCTCCCATCACCAGGCTACCCGTCATGAACACCAGTTCGCCGAAACTGCTATCAACACCGGCCTTCATCTCATTAAACATGTTACCCATGCCATAGAGCGTCAAGAAGATTCCGAAAGATGCAAAAATCGGCAGCTTACTGTTATGAGGTACGTAGTACTCTTCGTAAGCGTCTTGGGTAGACATATATTTCTCCTGATAAAACTTGTTGGTTAGTTCTTAGCTAACCCAATTTGTTCTGTTACATCATAGAGGGTGTAAGACAATGTCAGCGTCTTCACATCCTCCGGTATTTGGCTGTCAATAATAAACCTGAGCGGCATGTCCAGGTCTTCACGCGCCTCCAGTTGTTGCTGTTCAAAACAGAAACATTCAGTCTTATGCAAAAACTCTGCAGCGTGGAAAGGGGTTACACTGGGTACCGCCTGAGCCACCATCGTTTCACCGGTAACATTGCGCGCATAAAACTCCGCAGTATTCAGCTTACCCGGGTGAACTTTCATCGTTCTAACCTTAGGCCTGAATTCCCACGGCATGTTCGCATTGTTACTCGCCAGAAACTGAATGGTCACCAGCCTGTCTTCACGAACATCCTGTACTTCTGTCGCTGTGTACTTGCCTGCAGTCTTACCATTAAAACCAGTAACGTCGCACAATACGTCGTAGAGCGGAACCATCGCAAAACCAAAGCCAAACATCCCCACAACAACAAAAATAAGTTGCCTGATAGTTTTGCTGGCTTCAGTTTTATCGCTCATCTCTGTCGTGACCTAACCGTGCGCTTCTTTCATACTAGTCGGTGGCCTGGCGAAGGTGTGATACGGCGCCGGAGATGGAATCGTCCACTCCAGACCATGAGCACCTTCCCATACCTGTTCAGTTGCTTTCTTGCCGCCGCGAATACACTTGATCACAATGAACAGGAACAGCAATTGGCTGAAACCAAACAGGAAGGCACCGCAACTTGACACCATATTCCAGTCAGCAAACTGAAGGGCATAGTCCGGGATTCTTCTAGGCATTCCCGCCAGGCCAATAAAGTGCTGAGGGAAAAACGTAACGTTCACACCGATGAAAGAAAGCCAGAAGTGTGTCTTACCCAGCGTTTCGTCATACATGTTTCCAGTCCATTTAGGGATCCAGTAATAGACCGCTGCCATAATGGAGAAAATCGAACCAGGCACCAGGACATAGTGGAAGTGTGCCACGACAAAGTAGGTATCGTGATACTGGAAGTCAGCCGGAACAATTGCGAGCATCAAGCCAGAGAGACCCCCTATGGTAAACAGAATGACAAACGCAATCGCAAACAACATTGGCGTTTCAAAAGTCATCGCCCCTTGCCACATGGTCGCTACCCAGTTGAACACTTTCACACCCGTGGGCACAGCGATCAGCATGGTTGCATACATAAAGTAGAGTTCACCGGCAAGAGGAATCCCAACAGTAAACATGTGGTGTGCCCATACGATGAAAGACAAGAAGGCAATCGACGCCGATGCATAAACCATGGAGTCGTAACCGAACAGTCGTTTGCGAGCAAACGTCGGAATGATTGCAGACACAACACCGAACGCCGGCAGGATCATGATATAAACCTCCGGGTGCCCAAAGAACCAGAATACATGCTGGAACAATACCGGGTCACCACCACCACCGGCGTTAAAAAACGCGGTGCCAAAATGAATGTCCATTAACATCATCGTCACCACACCCGCCAGTACCGGCATTACTGCAATAAGCAGATAGGCTGTGATGAACCAGGTCCAGACAAACAGCGGCATCTTCATCAGAGTCATGCCGGGGGCACGCATATTGAGAATAGTGACAACCACATTAATTGATCCCATGATCGATGAAATACCCATCATGTGAACCGCGAAGATGAAGAAGGTTACGCTAGGCGGTGCATAGTCAGTAGACAACGGCGCGTAAAAAGTCCATCCGTAATTTGGTGCACCACCGTCCATAAAAAAGGTAGAAAGCAACATGCCAAAGGCAAACGGAAGAATCCAGAAGCTATAGTTGTTCATTCTGGGTAACGCCATATCCGGTGCGCCGATCATCATGGGTATCAGCCAGTTTGCCAAGCCAACGAACGCAGGCATGACCGCACCGAACACCATAATCAGACCGTGCATTGTAGTCAGCTGGTTAAATAGTTCCGGCTGAATGATTTGCAGACCCGGCTGAAATAGTTCAGCCCGAATACCGAGCGCAAGTACACCCCCGGTAAGAAACATTAGAAAACTGAACCACAAATAAAGCGTACCAATATCTTTGTGGTTAGTCGTAAAAACCCAACGCATGATGCCCTTATCGGGACCATGGTGATGGCCGTCGTGATGATGTTCTTCTATAACAGCACTCATCGGTATCTCCTATTCACTTGCCATCATGGTGTTGATCTCTTTTGGCTGAACCATCTCGTTCATGTCATTGTCCCAGGCATTACGTTCATAGGTAATTACTGCTGAAATTTCTGCGGGATTCAGTTGCTGACCAAATGCCTGCATTGCTGTTCCTGCTTTTCCATTCAACACAATATCAATGTGATCATTCATTGGCCCGACAGAAATGCCCTGGCCAACCAGCGAAGGAAATACCGGCGGAATACCCTGGCCGTTTGGCTGGTGACACGCGCTACAATGCTGCAGGTAAACTTCTTCACCCTTGGCCATCAGCTCATCTTTGGTCCAGGTCTTGCCGACGGTGTTGAAGACCTCTTTTGCTTCTGCCTGCTTTTCAGCAACCCAAAGATCATAATCTGCCTGTTCAACGGCATGAACAACGATCGGCATGAAGCCATGGTCTTTGCCACACAGCTCTGCACATTGACCGCGGTATACACCAGGCTCTTCAACAACGGCCCAGGATTCGTGAACAAATCCGGGAATAGCATCCCGCTTCACTGCGAAGTCAGGTACCCAGAAGGCGTGGATCGTATCCTGCGATGTGACGAGGAACCGGATGCGCTTATTGATCGGTATCACCAGCGGGTTATCAACATCCAGCAAATAGTGCTCACCCTTTGCTTCCAGGTTCTGGATTTCATTCTGCGGTGTTTTAAGGGCACTCATGAATTGAATTTCCTTGGCAGGATCATCATTCAGATAGGTGTATTGCCACTTCCACTGATAGCCGCGAACTTCGATATCAAGATCAGAGTCCGCTGATTCATACATATCCCTCAGAGTATTGGTGGCGGGTACCGCCATAACCAACAGAATAATGATTGGAATGACCGTCCAGGCTACTTCTACCCGTGTATCCTCGTGAAAGGTCGCTGGCGTCACGCCAAGGGATTTCCGATGCATCAGCATCGAGACAATCATGACACCAAACACCAATACCCCTATTACACAACAAACATAAAAGATAAGCATGTGCAGGTCATAGACTTGTCGACTAATCTCCGTAACACCTTGCCTCATGTTCAGCGTAGACCAATCGGCCAACGCAACGTTGCTGCATAGCAGCAGCGACAATCCCGCTTGCCACATCTGCATCACTCTATTCATCAATGAGACTCCATATAAAAATACGCGTGCGATAAGCACTTTTAACTGTTCAGGTGATGTTCGAAACGATACAGGCTCAACAGCACTTTTGTTGCTATGCAACAAAAGTGGGCGATTATAGCAGCGGCGGTTCTTTTCTCAACCCGCCTCGTTCAAGGCCTACGGGACATTACCGGGACATTACTTTGCGGAATCGCTGTCTATTTGTCTGGCAGCTTTATCGGGGACCATTCTTGGACTTCAATCCCCGCGTTATGGTACTTTTTTGTCTCTATATAGTCACACTGGGAACAATGCATGGACTCCCGGTCGTCGTCCTTCAGAACGTAAATTTTGTCGATTTGGCCACAGCTGGGGCAGGTAGCGCCACTGATGAATCTTTTCAAGCGACCATACCATCTTGTCTTAACAGCGCCTCAACCTCAGGTTCCCTGCCCCGGAAGGCGATAAACAGGTCCATCGCGTCCTCAGAGCCGCCCTTTTCAAGGATCGTAGCCAGAAATTCCTCTCCCGTTTGACGATTGAAGATACCGTCTTCAAGGAATTTCGCGAACGCATCTGCTGACAGGACTTCCGCCCATTTGTAGCTGTAATAGCCTGCGGCATAATCGCCGCCAAATATATGGGAGAACCCATGCTGGAAAGCATATTCTGCCGGGGGCAGGATGACGGCTACCTCCTGCCTGACCTGATTCAGTACGCGCTGTACCTGGTTCTGGTCATCCGGGTCAAACTCGACGTGTAAACGGAAATCGAACAGACCGAATTCCAACTGCCGGACCATCATCATGGCCGCGTTATAATTTTTGGCCTTTAGCAGCTTATCCAGCATATCTTCAGGCAATGGGTCACCCGTCTCGTAATGTCCGGAAATAAATAAAAGTGACTCTGCCTGCCAACAAAAGTTCTCCATAAACTGGCTGGGCAGCTCGACAGCATCCCAGGCGACACCATTAATGCCGGAAACTGCTGCGGCATCAATTCTGGTAAGCATATGATGCAGACCGTGACCAAACTCATGGAAAAGTGTCACAACTTCATTATGGCTGAGCAGGGCAGGGTCATCACCCAATGGACCACTAAAATTGCAGGTGAGGTAGGCCACCGGGAGTTGTAGTGAACCTAAATCGTCGACTCGCCTGACCCGGCAATCATCCATCCACGCCCCGCCACGCTTACTGGCCCGCGCGTACAGGTCGAAGTAAAACCGGGCGATACTCACGCCGCCTTTCCTGATTTCATAAGTCAGCACGTCTTCGTGCCAGACAGACATTCCATCAGAAGGGACGACTTCGATATCAAACAACCGGCGCACAACCTCAAACATGCCCTTGAGTACTGTTGGAGCGGGAAAGTAGGGCCGGAGTTCCTCTTCCGAAATATCAAAAGCGGCTTTCTTTAGTTTCTCGGCGTAGTAGGGCACATCCCACGGTTTCAGATCCTCAGGACCACCATTTTTGTCAGCGAAGGTCACCAGTGTTTCAAAATCGTTCCGGGCGAATGTCCTTGATTTTTCCGCCAGATTGTCGAGAAAACCCAGAACTTCCTCCGCTGAACGAGCCATTTTGCGGGCGACCGACAACTCTGCGTAATTCTTAAAGCCCAACAGCCTGGCCTGCTCCAGACGCGCTGACAACAAAGCATGTATTACATCAGAGTTATCAAATTCACCAGCGTTGGGCCCCAGGTTAGACGCCCGCGTTCCAAAGGCGGTGTACAACTCCTGGCGGAGCGTTCGATCGTCGCAGTGGGTCATGATTGCCAGATAACATGGTGCATCCAGTGTCAAAAGATAGCCCTGTAGCTCCTTGTCGACCGCATTTTGGTGCATCGAGGCAAGCGCATTGTGTGGAACACCTGACAGGCCAGATTTTTCTGTTATCAGTTTCTGCCAGACCTGGGTGGCGTCCAGTACATTGTTATTAAAGGCACTGTTCAAACCAGAAATTTCCCGCGACAACTCAGAGAACCTGGCCTGTTCTGATTCGGGCAGGTCTATCCCTGACAGGCGAAAATCTCTGAGCGCATTGTCGATCACTTTCCTGCCAGCCTGCGATAGTGAATCGTATTGCGCTGACTCAGCAATCGCCTGGTAAGCCTCAAACAAAGGACGGTTCTGGCCAACCTCGGTATAGTAGTCTGTAATCATTGCAAGACAGGCGGTATGAGCATCACGAAGCTCAACCGAGTTCATGACAGAGTTCAGGTGTGAAACCGGTGACCATGCGTGGTGCAACTTGTCCTCAAGGTTCTCCCGCGCTTTAACAACGCTCTCGTAGTTGTAGGGTCTGGTCTCCAGCAGTTCCTCGATGCCCACCCTCAACGCTTTAAGTATCGTCTCAATAGCCGGCACAATGTGCTCAGGCACAACGCTATTAAAAGGAGGTAGCGTATTGTGTTCAAGTAGCGGGTTAATCATCTTCCAGCGCCTAATCCAGGTTATTTCTAATAGTGTTTATCACCGATTGTGTATCAGGCGCAGTATTCACCTGTCCGCCAAACCAGATCATGAAAGCTAGCACAGCCTGCTCAACCAACATCCCCAATCCATCGGCAACGTCACATTCCGCCTGTTTCTGGCACCATTGATTAAAACGAGTAGTGCCGGCACCATAGATCATGTCGTAACAGCGAGTGTTTCCAGTAATGACCGATCCAGAGATCTCCAGGTCCTGGTGAGATAATCCTGCGGAGGTTCCATTAATCACCAGATCGTAACTTTCCTGGAGGCGATCAATCGCAACCGAAGTGGCGCCCGCAAAATTTTTTTCCAGTTCCTGTGCTTTGACATGGGTTCGGTTTGTCACATGCAGCACGGCTGGCGCTTCAGCCAGCAGGCTCGCCAAAACGCCGCTGACTGCGCCCCCCGCTCCAATCACCAGTATCTTGCTGTCGTTTATAGGCCAACCCAGATTCTGTAGCAGGTCGTTAACCAGGCCAGGGCCATCAGTATTATCACCGCGTAGCTTTCCATCTGCGGTCCGGGAAATCGTGTTTACTGCCTCCGCCTGGTTTGCACGTTCACTAGCTTCATCAACAAACTGCCATGCGTCCCGCTTACAGGGCAAAGTAATGTTGAATCCAAAACCCGAATCGAGGAAATCATTAGCCACTGATGTGAATGTGCCGTCTGACACAAGCACCTTTTCATAAGACAGTGAAATGCCCGTTGCTGCGGCAAACTGCTGATGAATCTCGGGAGATCTACTATGAGCAACCGGATTCCCCAGCACGCCTAGTTTGAACCGTCTCATCTGATCTTCTCTCCTGTCACCAGATGCTTGATAACACTCGGCCCAATTGAATTTCCAAGCTGTCCCGGCACCAGGTGATCAACCCCCGCTCCAAAATACTGCCTTACCTGCAGGGACGTCACAGCCGCAGGATGCCCTGTTACGTTGGCCGAGGTTGACACCAGCGGACCAGTTGATTCACACAGCGCGCGAACAACCGGGTGATCGCTGACCCTAAGCCCAACTGTAGTATTGTTTCCAATCACCCACCGTGGCGCAACGCCATTATCCGGCAGTAGATACGTTACTGGGCCAGGCCAGTTATTCTCGAGCTCACCTCGCTTATCGTTGTCCAATCCGACCAGGTAATCTTCGAACTGGCTAATATCCGCTGCGACTAACAATAGACCCTGCTCCCAACTACGCCGTTTTAATGCCAGGATTCGCGCAACTGCCTGAGCAGATGCCGGTAAACAACCCAATCCCCAGACACCCTCGGTTGGGTAGGCAATGACACCATCGCCCAACAGATAAGCTGAAATCAGGTTTCTCCGCCATCCGGCAACGGCGTTCACAAATTCAAGTCGATGTTTTTTTGTCTGATTGCCTCTGCGTTCGCTTGTCGTTCATCAATCAGGGCACCATGCAACGCCTCATTCGAGACACCGAGGATCTGAACCGCAAGGTATGCGGCATTCTTTGCGCCGGCCTTGCCTATCGCTACACCTGCAACCGGAATTCCGCCAGGCATTTGTACAGTAGACAACAGTGCATCAAATCCCTGCAGTGGCCCGGCATCAATCGGTACCCCGATAACCGGTCTTAGCGTGTGTGCAGACACAGCCCCGGCAAGATGCGCAGCCATTCCAGCCGCTGCAATAAATACCGCACAACCCCGGGCATCGGCATCGCTCACATAAGTCCTGGTGTCTTCGGGTGTTCGATGCGCTGAAGTGATGCGAACCTCATATTCAATGCCGAAACTTTTCAGCACATCGACGGTCGATTGCATGACAGGCAAGTCAGAATCTGAGCCCATCAAGATGGCCACAAACGCCATAATGTTTACTCCAATGAAAGAAACAAATGTTACGAGAAATGGACGTTAGCCTAGTCACTATCAGCTTTCAACATTACTACTCTCGGGACGGCCGTAACTGGATGGACTGAAATCGCCCACCTTCAGAATGAACCAACCCCATGACCTCTAACATCACGATTGCTACCGTCAGATCCTCAATGGAAAGCTCAAGGTCTGACAGGAGCGCATCCATCGACACAGGCCCTGCCTCCAGCAAGTCGAGCAATCTTTCCTGCTCAGGGGTTAAGCCCTGGACTGCCAAAGAAAGGTCGAGCGTATCTCCCGGTCCAATACCCAGTTCTTTCAGAACATCCTCACCTGATTCAACCAGCGAGGCTCCGTCCCTGATCAGTTGATGGCAACCACGCGCCTGTTGATTCGTAACAAGCCCGGGCACAGCCATCACTTCGCGACCTTCCGCCAATGCGAGTTTTGCAGAAATCAGGGAACCGCTTTTTAGTGCCGCCTCAACAACAACCGTCGCTTTGCTTAAGCCCGTCACTACTCGGTTACGCCGCGGAAAGTGTGCCGGTCGCGCAGGAGTTCGCAGGGGAAATTCACTCAGCACCAGCCCGTTTTCCTGAATTCGCTCGGCAAGCCGCCAATGGCGTCTTGGATAAATCTGGTCGCAGCCTGAACCTAGTACCGCGACCGTCGCCTCGCCTGCAGCCAGCGCGCCCTCGTGGGCTGCAGCATCAATCCCGAGGGCAAGACCACTCACCACTAACACCGAATATCGTCCAAGGGTTTCAGCAATAGACATCGCCTGCTTCAATGCATATTGACTGGCTTTTCTTGCACCAACGATCGCGACTCTTTCCGCGTAGCGTGTAAGAACGGTTCGGTCACCTACCCCAAAGAGAAAGAAAGGTGGGTCGTGTATCTGTTTCAGGCAGGCAGGATAATCATCATCCTGCAGCAATATAAGGTGGTGTTCTTCCGGCAGGAGCCAATTGACGTCCTGTTCGACTTCCAGCTTAAGTGCGTCATTAACAATCAACGAGGTATCTTGATCGAGCACGTTACGAGGAGAGCGTGACTTCAAAAGTCTGGTGAGTTCCCTTGGCCGATTGGACAATAGTCGGCACAAGGCAAGCAGGTCAGGATTCACAAATGGCTCGCGACAAAAGGGAGTCGCTATTCTAGGTCAGGAAGTTTTGAAACCTGTGGGAAAGCCCGGATATATCGCCGGTATAACAGCTCGTTCTAACGTGCGAAAACACTAGGGATTGCGAACGAAATCCCCCACACGCAGCGACTCGGTGGTTTGCAGAACCAGGCCATAAGCCATTTTTTCGAAGGATCGAAAAATCATCAGGATACCGGCACGTTCGGTTGGCAACTGGACATAACCGCCCGCGAAGTGATCACGAACCAGTGCGCCTTTCTTGGCAATCGCCAGTATGGTTCCCACTTCAACACCCGAGTTGAGACCACGATTCACGACGACGACGTCATTGCGACCTACCTGGGTAACACCGCCAAGCACAGCCATAATCACACCCTCAACCTGTTGGTTGGGTGGGGTTGGGTAAAACGTGGATTCAACTCGTCGCTCTTCCGTCGCCATCAGCCGATCACCGATACGAACATCTCCCTGGACGCTTTTCATTTCGAAGGTCACAACATCGCCTTCTCGGGCTAATGCCTTAGCCAACCCAACCTCAATTGCTTCATAGCCAAGGATTTCCTCGGTTTCAGGGTCCACATAAACATCACCTTCCCGGAAGATTCCGTAGGTAGAGGTGTCCTCGTCCCAAACACCCCTGGCATAAAACCGGTCGCCTGGACCGAACACCAGGGACTCGAGCTTTCCGGCTAGAATTCTTGGGGCAAGGGCAAGTGTATCCTGTTCAACTATTCGACCTGTTGTCATTAAACTGGCCACAGCATCAAGAGGAATAGCCGGGATCGCGCTTTCTAGCGGAGACACCCTGACGGCAGGCTCCATTTTTTCGTATCGATCGCCCTCACGAACTCTCTGCTCGGGTTTCAGTTTATAGGTTCTCCCCCCGGGGCCACGTTTGAGCGATATCTGCGGATTCCCGCCCACATATTTGAGGAAAATCTCATCCCCAGGATAAATCAGGTGAGGGTTACTAATAGCGGAATTAACACGCCAGATTTCCGGCCAGTGCCAGGGCTCTTTAAGGAACTTGGAAGCTATGCCCCAGAGGGTATCGCCTTCTTTCACCAGGTACTGATCAGGATGTCCTTCACGCAACAATGACGCTTCTGCGCCTGCATCCTGATCGCCATAGGCAAAACCTGCAAGAAACAGCATTATTAGAACGAATGACGATACCAGGCGAATCTTCATAGGCGAATCCAACCAGTAAAAAGAGTACAATATCCGATGTGTAACACCCTAGACATCGGGGTGAATTTCCCCTGAATTATCAAGGTGATCATAATCTTAGCAGCACAAGTTGCTCTTTTACTAGAGGTATATAGCAAAACCATATGGTGCCCTTAGAAATTCTAAAATTCCCCGACCCACGACTACGCACTGTGGCAAAGCCTGTGAAAGAAGTAACTGGAAAGATTGTAGCTCTGGCCGACCAGATGCTGGAAGCGATGTATGAAGCGCCCGGTATTGGCCTGGCGGCGACACAGGTGAACTTCCACCAGCGACTGATCGTGATCGATGTATCGGAAACCAGCGACCAACCGCTTATCCTGATCAACCCCACTATTATTGCAGGGAAAGGTGAAATTGAAACCAATGAAGGGTGTTTGTCAGTCCCTGGGTTTTATGAACCAGTGGATCGATTCCAGCACATTCAGTTCGAAGCCACAGGTCGGGATGGTGAGCCATTCACCATGGAAGCAATTGATTTACTGGCCGTCTGCATACAGCACGAAATAGATCACCTCGAAGGAAAACTCTTCGTCGACTACCTGTCCAGCACCAAGCGACAGCTCATTCGTAAAAAGCTTCAGAAGCTCCAGAAACAGTGGGCTTAACCGAAATTGAGAACAGGCTTGACCTAACTTGAAAATACTATTTGCCGGCACTCCCGAGTTCGCCGCGGGTTTCCTTGAGTCTTTAGTCGAGAGCGAGCACAACGTTGTTGCCGTTATTACCCAGCCGGATAAGCCGGGTAAACGCGGTAAAAGATTGCGGGCAAGCCCCGTTAAACAGCTTGCAGAGCGAGCCAAGCTTACGGTGATACAGTCTACAAAATTAGCGCTCACTGACATTCAACACTTGGAATGTGATCTGATGCTCGTCGTGGCCTTCGGTCAGATCCTGAAACCCGACGTACTGGCACATCCAAAGCTTGGATGTATCAATATCCATGCCTCTATCTTGCCAAGATGGAGGGGTGCAGCGCCGATTCAGCGCGCCATTCTCGCCGGTGACAAGGAATCTGGCGTCACCCTGATACAGATGGACGCAGGTCTGGATACAGGGGACATGCTCGCAAAGTCTGTCGTACCCATTTCGCCCCTTGATACCACAGCGGACCTGCTCAACAAATTTACCAACATTGGACAACCACTTCTACTGGAAACCCTCGAGTTTGTAGACAAGGGAACGACCAAAAAAGATCCACAGGACAACGATGCAGCGACCTACGCCCACAAAATACAGAAACCAGAAGCAATGATTGATTGGCAGCAGGATGCGCAGCAGGTCGATCGAGTTGTTCGCGCTTTCAACCCCGACCCTATCGCCTTTACCTTTCTTGATACAACCCGGGTCAAGATCCATTCAGGTCGGATGGTCAAATCCGGTCTTTGCAAGCCAGGTGCTATTCTTGAATTATCCTCAAAAGGGTTAATGGTGGGATGTAGTAATCAGGCCTACCTCATTGAGAAAATCCAGCTTCCAATAGGGAAAGGAGCGGTCTTGTCCGGCGCAGATATGCTAAATGGTTGGACCGATACATTTAAAATTGGCTCAACATTCGACGAAAAAGCCGGATGAGTGAATACCTCGAAGTCGCAAACTCCCTGTCCCGAATGTTGGAAGAAGACCGTCATCTGGGAGACTGCCTGGAAAACACAAGCCCCATCGCCCAACAAATTTGTTATGGCGTAACTCGAAACTGGTTCTATTACGATCGTGTGACAGAAGCGCTACTGGACAAGCCGCTACCCGAGAAACATCTGGATCTTTGGCTGATTCTCATGGCTGGCCTATACAGCATTGACCATCTTCATCGTCCACAACACGCCTCTGTTAACCATGCTGTCGAATCAGTAATCAAACTCGGCAAGCCCTGGGCCAAAGGTCTAGTCAACGCTGTACTCAGGCGTTATGGCCGTGAAGCGGATACCCTGAAGCAACAGATGATGCAATCAGATGAGGCACGATTGAACCATCCGCAATGGTTAATCGAACTAATTAAGGCTGACTGGCCCGACCACCCGGAAATTTTCGAGCACAACAATAACCAGCCTCCAATGACGCTAAGGGTTAACACGTCGAAAATAACCAGAGAACAATACCTTGCCAAGCTGTCTGACGAGGATATTGAGGCGCGAGCTGGCGCCTTCGCGCGATCAGCGGTGATACTTGGCAAGGCCATGCCTGTCGAGGCGTTACCTGGCTTTAGGGATGGTGAAGTGTCAGTCCAGGACGAGGCGCCACAATTAGTACCCGGTTTAATGAACCTTGAACCAGGCCTATCGGTCATTGACGCTTGCGCCGCGCCCGGTGGCAAGACTTGCCATCTGCTGGAAAGCGAACCCGGCATAAAGCTCACTTCAATTGACCGGGATAGAAAAAGGATTCACCTTATAACCGAAAACCTTGAGCGTCTTTCCCTACACGCTGATGTGGTGACACAATCGTTCGAGCAATATATTACCGAAACCAAATTTGATCGTATACTGGTGGATGCACCCTGTTCTGCAACCGGCATCATCCGGAGACATCCTGACATTAAATTG
>DTZW01000297.1:51119-54222 GCA_012961165.1 Gammaproteobacteria bacterium
AATCGGTGGTGAAATGCTCTATTCAACCTGTTCTATTCTTCGCCAGGAGAACGACAGAGTCATCGCTGATTTTATTGAAGGAGACGCCAGTAAACAGCTCATACCACTTAGTCATCCGGGATGTAGTGAAGGCGCTACGCTGATCGCAACGGAATACGGCCTGCAATTCCTGCCAACAGCCCAGGAACATGACGGTTTCTATTACGCCGGTATTCGTAAGGTGGCTATATGAAGATCATCATTCTCGGAGCCGGTGAAGTTGGCGGCAATCTCGCCCAGAACCTGACCCAGGAAGCGAGCGACATCACCGTCGTCGACACTAATAGCGATCGACTGAGAGAACTTCAGGACAGGTTCGATATTCGAACCGTTCGGGGCATGGCTTCTCATCCAGATATCCTGCGTCAGGCCGGTGCTGAAGATGCCGACATGCTTATCGCTGTGACGAACAGTGATGAGGTCAACATGGTAGCTTGCCAGGTTGCCTACACCGTCTTCAACACGCCAACAAAAATTGCCCGAATTCGTTCCTCCGCCTATATAAGAGATGATGGAATTTTCCGCAACGATGCCATGCCAGTCGATGTTATCGTCAACCCCGAGGCGATTGTAACTCACGACATCAGACGGCTCATTGATAATCCCGGTGCATTGCAGGTCATGGATTTCGCAGAAGGCCAGGCGCAATTGGTAGGCATCAAAGCTTATTACGGCGGACCCCTTGTCGACCAGGAACTGCGTTATCTTCGTCAACACATCCCCACGGTAGATACACGGGTCGCCGCAATCTTTCGCAAGAACAGGGCAATCATTCCAGAGGGTAATACTGTCATCGAAGCAGATGATGAAGTCTTCTTTATTGCAGCGAGCAAGGACATCAAGAACGTCATGTCCGAAATGCGTCGTGTCGAGAAGCCCAATAAACGAGTTGTAATCGCTGGAGGCGGTCATATCGGGGCGCATCTGGCCCGTACAATTGAGGGTAGATATGGCGTCCGGATTATTGAGCACAGCAGGCAACGTTGCTACGAACTGTCAGAAACACTGGATCGAACGATAGTTTTGTCGGGCGACGCTTCTGATCGGGATTTACTATTGGAAGAGAACATCGAAGAAACAGATGTTTTTTGTGCGGTTACTAATGACGACGAAGCCAACATCATGTCATCTATGCTGGCCAAGAGCCTGGGTGCCAGGAAGGTCATCACTCTGATCAACAACCCCGCGTATGTTGACCTTATTGAGGGGGGAACCATTGATACCGTGATTAACCCCCAGCAGGCAACCCTTGGATCTATTCTTACTCACATCAGGCGAGGTGACATCGCAAGAGTGCATTCGCTAAGGCGAGGTGCTGCAGAGGCCATCGAGGCCATCGCCCACGGCGATAAATCCAGCTCAAAGCTAATCGGCCGGAAAATCGAGGATATCGACCTGCCACCGGGGACCAACATCGGCGCTATTGTAAGGGGGGATGAGGTCGTTATAGCCCACGACGACATTGTTGTAGAGTCTGGTGACCATGTTGTGCTTTTCCTGGTCGACAAGGGACGCATTAAAGACGTGGAGAAGCTTTTTCAGGCTCCACTCAGTTTCTTCTAAGTAAAGTATGCATATACAGATCGCAATAAGGATTGTAGGCATCCTGCTGATGATGTTCAGCCTGACGATGCTGCCCCCTGTTTTCGTCTCACTCATTTACCAGGATGGCGTGACAGGTATCTTCACCAAGGCATTTGTCATTACCTTCGTCGTCGGATTTTTCCTATGGCTGATGTTTTTCAGGAACCAGGCAGACATGCGCATCAAGGATGGGTTCCTGGTGACGGTGTTATTTTACATTGCTCTCGGCGCTTTTGGTGCACTGCCATTTATCGACGAACATGGGCTCGGGCTCTCTATTCCTGACGCGCTATTCGAATCTTTCTCGGGACTCACGACGACAGGCGCTACCGTCATTGTAGGGCTGGATGAACTGCCGAAATCGATCCTTTATTACAGACAACAACTTCAGTGGCTTGGCGGGATGGGAATCATTGTTCTCGCCGTTGCGATTTTACCCATGCTTGGGATCGGTGGGATGCAGCTTTACCGGGCAGAGACGCCCGGGCCGGTTAAAGATTCCAAGCTGACACCCCGCATTAAAGAAACCGCACTTGCTCTCTGGTCTATCTATCTTGGCCTTACCTTTGTCTGCGCAATCGCTTACTGGGGCGCCGGAATGAACGGCTTTGACGCCATTTGCCACAGCTTCTCGACTATCGCTATTGGAGGGTTTTCTACTCACGATGCCTCGATTGGCTATTTCGATTCGTGGGTTATCGAAGCCATCGCCATCTTCTTTATGGTTCTGGCGGGGATAAATTTTAGCTTGCACTTTTTTTCATTCAAAGAAAGATCGATCCTGCATTACTTTCGAGATGATGAGGTGAAGTTTTATCTCTCTATCCTGTTCACGGCCACCGTGGCCGTTACCGGAGTACTTTGGTACGAGCAGACCCATACATTCGGCCAGGCGATTCGATTCGGATTGTTTGAGGTTGTATCAATATTTACAACCACAGGATTTTCGACAACAGATTTTGCCGCATGGCCGAACATGCTGCCTTACCTGATTTTTTTCGGCGCTTTCACGGGTGCCTGTGCCGGATCTACCGGTGGAGGTATGAAGGTCATTCGGGTCATGTTGATCTGCAAACAGGGACTACGCGAAGTCCATCGGCTGATTCACCCCAATGCTGTTTTCCCGGTAAAAGTTAACCATCGACAGGTTTCAGGCCAGGTCATAGAAGCGATCTGGGGATTTTTTTCGATCTACGTGATCGTATTTCTATTCATGCAACTAGCGCTGATCATGACCGGACTGGATTTTGTGACGGCATTTTCAGCCGTTGGTGCAACTATTAATAATCTCGGCCCTGGGCTCGGGACTGTCGCTCTACATTACGCCGATATACCCGATGCCGCCAAGATCCTGCTCTGCTTCACGATGGCCCTCGGGCGCCTCGAAATTTTCACACTACTGGTACTTTTTTCGCCCATGTTCTGGAGAAAATAGTTCTGGAGAAAATAGTTCTGGAGAAAATAGTTCTGGAGAAAATAG
>DTZW01000297.1:54331-85723 GCA_012961165.1 Gammaproteobacteria bacterium
GTGGAATCGAATCTATTCAAAAGATCGGCTTCCTGGGCCGCCTGCCGCTGTACTCACTGACAACGACAATATTCTCCCCATTAAGGGGATAGCGCTTGACCTGGCATGTGGTCTTGGAACGAACAGCCTGTTCCTTGCCGCCAGGGGGCTTGAAGTCCATGCCTGGGATATATCGAAAGTTGCTGTCAGCCATCTGGCAGAACGAGCGGGCTCACTCGGGCTGAACATTCAAACACGAGTCATCAATATCACTGCTGCGGCACTACCGGTCGAAACTTACGACCTTGTTATCACCAGTCATTATCTGGACAGGTCCCTGCCACCGGCAATCCTGGATGCAACCCGTCCAGGGGGGCTCATTTGCTACCAGACTTTCACGGCAGAAAAACAGATCAATATGGGGCCTGGCAATCCCGTATTCCTGCTGCAACCAAATGAGCTCCAGTCATTCGTTCCAGACTGCGAGATACTCGCCTTTAAAGACGAGAGTCATAATGCAAACAGGGATGACCCGCTAGCAGGTCGAGCCTTCATCATCGCTCGTAAACCTATTGGTTAGTGACGGCAATTAATGAATCCCCGATGGTTTATTGAACCGGTAAATTTTCTCTGATCCAGCGGGTCTCTCCCTGAACCGTTTGTATTCCCACTGGTATTGCTTTGGTGCAATTTCGGCGCAGGTCTGCATAAGGTCGTTTACCGCCCTGATAGAAGTTACTTCATCGGGTTCATAGATAGATGAATCAGGCGCAAGAACATGGGCTTCAAACAGTCCTTCCTCATTTCGTACCATCGTAATCCCAAGTGCTTTTGCACCCGTCTTCTTGAGAAGCCTGCTGGCCAGCACATCGGTTAACGCTGGGTGTCCAAAGAACGGTACAAATTGGCCTGTAGCGGGCACCTGGTCAGGCAGGATCACTGCGGTTCCACCCTCACGCAGTGTTTTGTACAACTGCCTGAGACCGGACCGTGTGGTTGGCACCATGTGATTACCATGTCGCACACGCACCTTCTGCATCACTTTTTGCATGTAATCCTGCCTGGGTGGTTGGTATAGCGCCGTCATCTGGCCGTATCGACGGTAGAAAACGTTGAACAGTTCCCAGTTACCCATATGCGGCAACAGCACAAGAAGTCCAGCAGAGTCATTGAGATGTTCCTGCAGCATGGCCTCATTGTGCACAACCTGTATCCACCCATCGATTCGTTCACTATCCCCCAGCCAGACCGCTGGTGTTTCCATCAGCGTCTTGCCAGTTTCAATGAGACTCTGCGTCGAGAACATATCCTTGTCCGCTAAATTGTCCGCCAAACCAGTTAAACAGAGATCAATGTTTGCCCTGGTAACCCGGGCTGAGCGGGAACCCAACTTACCGTTCAGCATTCCAGCAAGGGTACCCAGGCGCTGGGAGAATTTTCGTGGCAACAGGCTCAAAAGATAGAAGAGGATTTGTACCAGGGACGCCATCAATTTGACAACCGACAGCATTCCTCATGCCTGAAACAGCTCACAAGGTGATCATTGACCATCCCGGTCGCCTGCATATAGGCATAACAAATCGTAGAGCCCACGAACTTGAATCCGTCTTTTTTCATCGTCCTGGACATACTGTCAGACGCAGGCGTCGTTGCCGGGACCTGTTTCATATATCGAAAACGGTTTTGCCTGGGTTGATGATCCACGAACTGCCAGACATAGTCCGAGAAACTACCTGTTCGCTCCTGTATGTCCAGAAATAACCTGGCGTTCGACACCGCACTTTCAACTTTGAGTCTATTGCGTACAATTCCCGGGTTCTGGAGTAGCTTATTGATTCGAGCGGGTCGATATCGCGCGATTTTTTCCGCGTCAAAGCCATCAAAAGCTTTACCATAACCCTCGCGCTTCCTGAGAATTGTTATCCACGATAGGCCTGCCTGAGCTCCTTCAAGCAGAAGGAACTCAAATAGCTGCTGGTCATCATAAGTTGGCGAGCCCCATTCGTCGTCGTGGTACCTTTCGTACAACTCATTCCCAACACACCAGCCACATCTTTTGATTTCATTCGCCATGATCAGGAGGTTATCTGATTTCTGAGCACCGATGTATACTTACGGCCTTTTTTGCTCGGGGCAGCTCCGTACAACCCCAATGTTACAAAGAGAACGCCAATGAACTTCCAGAACCTTATTCTTTCCCTGCAAACTTTCTGGTCCGAGCAGGGCTGCGTGCTAATGCAACCCTACGACATGGAAGTTGGCGCTGGTACCTTCCATCCAGCCACTTTTTTGAGGGCCATTGGGCCTGAAAACTGGCAGGCAGCTTATGTTCAACCCTGCCGTCGACCAACAGACGGCCGATACGGAGAAAATCCCAACAGGTACCAGTACTACTACCAGTATCAGGTCGTCATGAAGCCCTCACCACCTAATTTCCAGGAGTTATACCTTGCGTCACTGGAACATCTGGGAATTGATACCAAAACTCATGACATAAGGTTTGTTGAAGACAACTGGGAGTCACCAACGCTGGGGGCCTGGGGCCTCGGTTGGGAAGTCTGGATGGATGGTATGGAAATCACGCAGTTTACGTACTTCCAGCAGGTCGGAGGACTTGAGTGCTATCCAGTGATGGGTGAAATCACATACGGGCTGGAGCGACTGGCTCTTTACATTCAGGGCGTAGAGGACTTTAAGGACCTTGTCTGGACCGAGAATGGCAATGATAAGATCACCTACGCTGACGTCTATCACCAGTATGAGGTCGAGATGTCCCGTTTCAATTTTGACCTGGCAGATGTCGATGCCCTGTTCGCCCAGTTCGATTTTTGCGAGAAAGAAACCACACGCCTACTGGAAGCCAACTTACCGCTACCGGCTTACGAATTCGTCATGAAGGCTTCCCATGCCTTCAACCTTCTGGATTCGCGTCATGCCATTTCGGTCACCGAGCGCCAAAGGTTTATTTTAAGAGTAAGAACCCTGTCCCGCGGGGTCGCGCAAAAGTACTTTGACTCAAGACAGGCACTCGGCTTTCCACTTGCTGACGATGATACCCGAGCATTTGTAGAGAAGGAGCTCAAGCGTGCCAACTAATACGCTGTTACTTGAGGTCGGTACTGAAGAGCTTCCACCCAAATCCCTAAACAATCTCCGCGAAGCGCTACAACAAAATATCGCGGCAGGACTCAACCAGGCCGAGTTGTCACACGGACAGGTTGAAAGCTTCGCCACCCCTCGAAGACTCGGCATCCTGGTTCACGACCTTGCGGACCGACAGCGAGACCAGAATGTGGAAAAACGTGGGCCTGCGGTTAAGTCTGCGTTTGATGACGATGGGGAACCGACCAAGGCGCTGGCTGGATTCATGAGGGGTTGCGACGTAGCTGACCCATCACAGCTTGACACTATTACAACTAACAAGGGCGACTATCTTGTCTATCGGGCTACAAAAAGCGGTCTTGACTTACCATCCCTGCTGGAAGGCCTGCTTGGGTCGGCCTTAACTGCCCTGCCCGTTGACAGAAGAATGCGATGGGGTAAAAGCAGATTGGAGTTCGTTCGACCAGTACAGTGGCTCGTTTGCCTGTACGGAAGCTCGGTCATTCCCATTCAACTTCTGGGCAAAGAGGCTAGCAACACAAGCTCGGGCCATCGATTCATGTCCGGTGGTCAGTTTGAGATCACTAAAGCTAACGATTATGTAGAGTTGTGCAGGAAAAACTATGTCCTGGCAGACTTTACCGAACGTAAAAATCTCATCCGGGAGCAAGTGGTCAAACTCGCCTCCCAGGAGAAAGCCCATCTGGAAATCGATGAGGATTTACTGAATGAAGTCACGTCCCTTGTAGAGTGGCCAAGGGCACTCGCCGGTGGATTTGACAGCGCTTTTTTGAATGTTCCGCCAGAGGTGTTGATTTCTGCAATGAAAGAACACCAGCGTTATTTTCACCTGGTTGATAACAACGGGAAGCTTGTTCCCAGGTTTATCACTATTTCCAATATTGAAAGTCTGGATAGTTCACAGGTCGTTGCCGGTAACGAAAGGGTCATAAGGCCTCGTCTTGCAGATGCAGCATTTTTCTTCGAGCAGGACACTCGAACTTCACTGGAGAAGAAATTTGCACGGCTAGAGAACGTTGTGTTCCAGGCTGATCTTGGAACCTATGCGGAAAAATGCCATCGAATAGCTGCGCTGGCTGCCTACATAGCCCAGCAGCTTGGTTCAGACACCGACACTGCAACGCGGGCGGGCAAGCTCTGCAAAGCGGATCTGGTTAGTGATATGGTCGGCGAATTTCCTGACCTTCAGGGAACCATGGGTAGTTACTACGCCAGGCATGATAATGAAGCCGAGGAAGTTTGCATTGCGATCGCCCAACACTACAGACCAACACAAAGTGGGGGTATCTTGCCAACCTCTGACGTGGCTTCCTGTGTTGCGCTAGCGGACAAGATCGATAGTCTGATTGGCATCTTTGGCATCAACCAGCCCCCAACTGGTTCCAGGGATCCCTTTGCGCTGCGCCGCCAATCTCTCGGCGTCATACGAATTTGCATAGAAAACCAGCTAGATATTCCTCTGAATGACTGCCTGACTGAGGCCTCCAGGCTTTATGGAAGGGGCTTCGACACCGCTAATGTTTCAAATTACATCGTAGAAAGATTAACCAGCTACTATCAGGAACAGGGCATCCCAGGCGATGTGGTTGAAGCAGCGACAAACAGCGCCAGTACCTCTGTCAATCTGTTGGAGATTGACGATGTTGTTCGAACGCTGCAGTCCTTTCGCAATGGACCAGCGGCGAGAAGCATCGTCGCAGCAAACAAGCGGGTAACAAACTTTCTCAAAAAGACGGGCCCGAACGACCTTGCCAGTAGTTTCGACGCTACCGTTGCGACCGATGAAGCTGAGATTGCGCTAGGTCGCGCGCTGACCGAACTGGATCTCAGCAAGAGTAAAGGGGCCGGAGCAAAATTGGAGAAGCTGGCGGTGCTTCAGGAGCCAGTTGATCACTTCTTTGATGAAGTGATGGTCATGGCGGAAGACGAAAAGGTCAGGAAAAACCGTCTGGGACTTCTGCGGAAATTAAGACAACAATTCCTTGAAGTTGCCGATTTCTCGCTCCTACAATAGTAAGACTGCTCAATGGAGTTCAGCTATGGCTTCTTTCGTTATTCTCGATCGCGATGGTGTCATCAACCAGGACTCGATGGACTATATCAAGTCCGCCGATGAATGGGTGCCGATTTCGGGATCCCTCGAAGCTATCGCGCTGCTTACGTCCAACAATATCGATGTCTATATTGCCACCAACCAGGCGGGTATCGCTCGAGGTAAATTAACACTCGATGCTCTAGATCGCATTCATAAAAAACTGGTTGATGAAGTTGAAACAGCAGGTGGCAGGATTGTTGATATCAAATTTTGTCCGCACCATCCAGACGAGAATTGCTGGTGTCGTAAACCAAACCCTGGGTTGTTGGAAGATCTGGCAACCACCCACCAATTGAACCTAAAGGAAGGTTGCTATGTCGGTGACTCACTTAAAGATCTTAGAGCAGCTTCATCAGCTGGCTGCACGGGTATCCTGGTACTGACTGGAAACGGCATCGAAACTCAACAACTACGTCCGCACCATGAATACATTTTCAGTGACCTGCTTGCGTTCGCGCGGGACATGACGTCCTGATATCAAATTGCAGTTATCACACGCTACACGTCAAGGTTAGCAACGGCTAACGCATTTTGCTCAATAAACTCCCGTCGCGGTTCAACCTGGTCACCCATTAAGGTAGTAAACACCTGGTCCGCCGCAATCGCATCTTCAATAGTCACCCGTAGCATTGTTCTGCTGCGGGGATCCATAGTCGTTTCCCAAAGCTGATCAGGATTCATCTCACCAAGCCCTTTGTATCTTTGGCGACTCTGTCCCCTTAGTGCTTCCGTTTGCAACCATCCCAGCGCCTCAGCAAGCCCAGGCACGTTTTCAGATTTTTCACCTTTTCGGACCTGCCCGTTTTCTTGCAAAAGGTCAGTGGTTCGTTCCTGGAAACCTGCAAAGGCCTGGTAGTCAGCCGACGCAAAGTAATCCCGATTAAGCACATAATGACGCCTCACTCCGTTTCGTACAGTAGTTACGTGCGGGTAATAAAGGTGCCTGTCTCTGTCTTCCTGAACCGTAACTTCATATTGAATTCGTGGGGTATTAAACAACGAAAGTTTGGTTTCCAGTTTTTCGGTCCACGCCTGTACTGCCGTCTCTTCTTTTAACTGTTCCGACTTGAGCCGGGGGAGGTAGATCATCTCTCCAAGCACTGAAAGAGGATATACCCGATCCAGTCGCTTCATCATGGTTTGAATAGTGTAGTAGCGCTCGGCGAGGTCTCGAAGCTCTTCACCACTCACTATTTCACCATTACCTCGATCAAGACTGGCATCCTCAAGTGCCACTTCCAGAAGGTATCGAGTTAACTCTCCTTCATCCTTAATGTATCGCTCTGATTTACCACGCTTCATTTTGTACAAAGGGGGCTGCGCAATCAGCAGATGTCCACGCTCGATGAGCTCAGGCATATGCCTGAAGAAAAAGGTAAGAAGCAGCGTACGGATATGTGCGCCGTCAACATCTGCATCTGTCATGATGATGATTCTGTGGTACCTGAGTTTGTCCGGGTCGAATTCATCTCTTCCTATTCCGCACCCTAGCGCCGTAATCAGTGTTCCCACCTCGACAGACGACAACATCTTGTCGAACCTGGCCTTCTCGACATTCAGGATCTTGCCTTTAAGCGGCAATATCGCCTGGTTTTTCCTGTCCCGACCTTGCTTAGCAGAGCCCCCGGCTGAATCACCCTCCACCAGGTAAATTTCTGAGTTCGCAGGATCTTTCTCCTGGCAATCTGCCAGTTTCCCGGGTAACCCCGCGATATCAAGCGCCCCCTTACGCCGGGTCATCTCTCTTGCCTTACGGGCTGCTTCACGGGCCCTGGCGGCATCAATCATCTTTTGCACAATGGCTTTCGCTTCCTGCGGTTTCTCAAGCAAATACTCCGAAAAATAACTACCCATTTCCTGCTCTACGGCAGTCTTTACCTCTGAAGACACCAATTTTTCCTTGGTTTGAGAGGAAAACTTGGGGTCTGGTACCTTCACCGAAATAATCGCGGTTAATCCTTCACGTGCATCATCCCCTGTTGCATTGATATCAGACTTCTTTGCGAACCCTTCACGCTCGATATAATTATTGAGACTTCTGGTCAGCGCACCTCTAAAACCAGCGAGGTGAGTACCGCCATCACCCTGAGGGATATTGTTCGTATATGCCAATACGGTTTCCTGATAAGAATCGTTCCATTGGAGCGCAACCTCTACACCTGTTCCATCTTCCCGATCTACTGCAAAATGAAAAATGTCATTGATCGGCGTCTTGTTGGTGTTCAGAAATTCGACAAAAGTTCGTAGTCCCCCCTCATAATTAAATTTTTCATGCTTACCGCTGCGTTCATCGGTCAACTGGATCGACACACCTGAATTCAGGAACGACAGCTCCCTAAGCCTTTTGGCCAGGATGTCGTAATGAAACTCTATATTGCTAAAGGTCTTGGGTGATGGCTTGAATCGGCAGCTAGTGCCTGTTTCGTTGGTTTCACCAACAACCTGAAGTGGAAAAGCGGGCACACCATCGTGATAGGTCTGTTCCCATATCTTGCCTTCACGCCAAATCGTCAGGTTGAGCTCAGAGGACAAGGCGTTAACTACCGATACACCAACACCGTGGAGACCGCCGGACACCTTATAGTTGCTGTCATCGAACTTCCCGCCTGCGTGCAGGACCGTCATAATGACTTCTGCGGCTGACTTGCCCTCTTCCTCGTGGATATCGGTGGGTATTCCCCGGCCATCGTCAGAAACAGTAACGGACTCGTCCGGGTGAATCAAAACCTTGATGTCCGAACAATGCCCCTCCAGCGCCTCGTCAATAGAGTTATCGACTAACTCCTGGACCATATGGTGCAAACCGGTACCATCGTCGGTATCTCCGATATACATACCCGGCCGCTTTCTAACCGCATCCAGGCCCTTTAGAACCTTAATGCTGGAGGAGTCGTAAGATTTATTATCTGTCATTTAATGCTCCTGTACTTCTACTTCACCATGTTTCACGTGAAACAAGCGACCATACTGATTCTTACAGGCGGCCAGCAGTGGCTTTTCCTCTACGCCAGTAAGCAATACCTGTTGGCCTGTTTCTACAAGAAACTTGCATACCCGCCTTCGATGCTCTTCATCGAACTCGGACGCCAAATCATCGACCAGGTAGAGTGTTCCCCTGCCGCCTTCTGATGTGCCAGTATCGCTAGCCAGTGCGCCCTGCGCCAAAATCATCGCCCAAACAAGCGATTTGAGCTCACCTCGCGAACAGACTTTGGCGGCTGGCTGTCCTGATACGGTTATTCTAACATCTGCGCGCTGAAATCCCTTCTGTGTAAAGCCTCTTTTTTGGTCAAGATCAGCCTCTTTTAAGTAAATATCCATAAGATCAGCCTCCCGGTGCCAGCCCCGGTAGTAATCGAACGTCACCTCATCAATGCCCGCCAATTGCTGAACGATTTCGGTAAACAAGGGCCGGTATAATTCAACATACTGCGTCCTTTGCAGGTCTATCTGGTTCGCGTAGGTAGCCAGGCGATCAGACCAGGTTTCCAGTTCCTTGAGGTTCCCCACCCCAGACTTAGTAGCATATTGCCTGAGTAGCAGATTGCGTTGGTGAAGGCAGCGATTAGCCTCCTCCCAATTCACCGAAAAATCGGCGGATGAAGTGCCTGTTGCCGTAAAGCGGGAATTCGATAAATCAGAACCCACACGCCCTGGTTTCACGTGAAACAATCCCCAGTTCAGGAACCGGCGGCGTAGTATTGGCGAACCGATCAGCAAGTCCACAGAATGCGGCCCCAAAATCAACGTCGGCAGTAGTCTTGCCAGCTCGGAGGATTTCCTCGTTGTTTCACTATTGATTTTGATTTCCCTGCTACCGCCACGATCGCGACTGATGCCGATATGATGCTCCATACCCCCTGCCTGTATTTTGCCGCGTAGAAGACAATCCTGGGCTCCACGCTGGATAACAGGGTCAACGCCTGTGTCACGAAAGGACCTGGCGGTAGAAAGAAAATAGCTGGATTCGAGGAGACTGGTCTTGCCACTCCCATTCTCACCGAAAAGGAGGTTCAAGCCAGGGTCAAGATCTACCGAGATGTGGGTGAGGTTTCTGAAATGCCTGGCTTCGAGCCATTTCAGGCTCATAACTTCATAGGCATGACTACGTAGACTGCATCTTCACGTTCCGGGTCTTCCAGGACGGCACTGCTGTTAGCATCGTGCAGGGTCAACCTGACTTTATCGTTACCAATAACACCAAGAACGTCCTGTAAGTATGTGACATTGAAGCCTACTTCAAGGCTGTCTCCCTGATAATCAACAGACACGGTTTCTTCCGCCTCCTCTTGTTCCGGGTTATTGGCAGAAAGCTGTAGTTGACCCGTTGAAATCGAGACACGAATACCACGGAACTTTTCATTAGACAGAATAGCCGTTCGACTTAGCGCCTGTCGAAGCTCCTGCTTATCCGCCAGAACGACCTTGTCTCCATCCTTCGGTATCACCCTGTCATAGTCCGGGAACTTGCCATCCACCAGTTTAGTGGTCAACGTAAACATAGAGGACGTCACACAGAGATGACTACTGCCAATTGAAACGGCTACCCTATCCTCCACTTCCTGGAGCAGGCGCTGGATCTCAATGACCCCTTTGCGTGGCACAATGACCTGCTTTGTAGGCCCATCAATACCCTCCTGCTCCAGATCACTCATTGCCAATCGATGCCCATCGGTTGCTACCGCACGGACGTGGTTGTTTCCGAGCTCTATTAGCATCCCATTAAGAAAGTAACGAACATCCTGCTGCGCCATGGCAAAGGCCGTCTGGTCGAGCAGCTTTTTAAAGGACTTACTGTCCAACTCCGCTGTCATTTCAGGACTAGATTGATCCACTGAAGGAAAATCAACGGCCGGCAGTGTCGATAAGGTTGACCTAAATCTACCGGACCGTATTTGCAACCGGTTTTCATTCAGCGAGAACTCGATATCTGCTTTTTCGGGTATTTCGCGACAGATGTCGACTAACTTTCGCGCCGGCACGGTGATTTCACCATCTTCTGGCGTAACGACCTCCAGCCGCCCGATCAGTTCTACTTCCAGATCGGTACCAGTCATGGACAGCTGGTTACCACTGACCTGTAACAATAGGTTCGATAATACTGGCAATGTTTGTCGTCGCTCTACAACGCCTGCAACCTGCTGAAGTGGCTTCAGCAATAGTTCACGGTTAACTGAAAACTTCATACTCTTATTCCACCGTATCTAACAAGTAAGCAAGCGCTCACTATCTAATGTATCTCGTTACAACACCATCGGACTAATCACATACAACGACTCAGCTTCATCCAGGTCTTCCAATAGACAGGCGCTACCCGGGTCGCTAAATGTCATCCTGACTGTATCGCCCTTCATGGCTGATAGCGCCTCAATCAGGTAGCTAACGTTGAAGCCAATTTCGAGACTGTCTCCTTCATATTCTACCGTAACAGTTTCCTCTGCCTCTTCCTGTAGCGGGTTGTTGGCGTGCATATCCAACTTTCCGGCACGCAACATCAACCTCACATTTCTGTAAAGCTCATTCGACAAAATCGCTGTCCTGGATAGCGCTTCCTTCAATAACCGCCGATCAGCAATGACTACTTTATTACCGCCACTCGGGATCGCCCGTGAGTAATCCGGATAAGTTGCGTCAATCAGCTTTGTGATCAGCCTAACATTGCCACGGTCTACCTGCATATGATTCGCTGTGAAATTAAGCGTTACCGGTTCTCCCGAATCTTCATCGAGAACCCGGACCAACTCTGCCACGCCCTTTCTCGGAATGATGAACTGGTGACTACCCTGGGCACCCGTACTGACAAAACTCGTCGCAAGTCTTTGGCCATTGGTCGCAACAAACCTCACTACTCCATCCAGGACTTCCAACAGCACGCCGTTGAAAAAGTAGCGAACATCCTGTTGTGCCATCGCAAAACTGGTGCGCTGTAACAGCCTTTTTAGATCCTGAACTGACAGCGCTATCGATACTTCATAGACACCGGTCTCAATATTGGGAAACTCACTAACAGGTAATGTAGCGAGGAAAGAATTAAACCTTCCACTATCAACTGCAACGCGGTTGCCCTCGAGGTTAGCAGACATCTCCGCCCCATCGGGAAGGCTCTTGCAGATATCCAACAGTTTCCGCGCCGGCACAGTCACTTCACCTGGAGAACCAACAACAACATCAGTAATCACTACGGTAAGTTCAACTTCCTGGTCAGTACCTGTAATTACCAACTTATCCTGTTCGAGATTAAGCAGGACGTTCGCGAGAACCGGGCTCGTTTGACGACGCTCCACCACACCGCTGGTCAGCTGTAATGGATCGAGCAATTTTTCTCTAGCAATCGTAAATTTCATTCGACATCCAATGACATCAACCGGTTCAACAACTTCACCAAAGCCGCGCTCAGGAAGTTAACAATCGTAGGAGATTATTGTAATCCTCCCTGATGTCCCGGTTACTTTCCTTGAGTTCCTCGATCTTGCGACACGCATGAAGGACCGTAGTGTGATCTCTGCCACCAAAAGCGTTGCCAATTTCCGGCAGACTGTGATTAGTCAGCTCTTTTGCCAATGCCATGGCGACCTGCCTTGGTCTCGCAATTGATCGGGTTCGTGTCTTTGAGTGAAGATCACCAAGGCGAATTTTATAATAGTCAGCGACCGTCTTCTGTATGTTATCCACTCCGATCTGCCGATCCTGGATCGCTAGTAAGTCCCGAAGCGACTCCCGAACCTGCTCGTTGCTGATTGCTTCACCTGTAAAGTTTGAGTTGGCAATAACACGTTTCAATGCGCCTTCCAGCTCCCTCACGTTCGATCTAATTCTTTCCGCTATGAAAAAGGCAGATTCGCTCGGCAGGTGCACCTGGTCGATCTCGGCTTTCTTCAGCAGAATGGCTACCCGGGTTTCCAGGTCGGGTGGCTCAACCGGAGCAGTCATGCCCCAGACAAAGCGACTCTCCAGGCGCTCTTCCAGCCCTTCAATTTCCTTCGGATAGCGGTCGCAGGTCAACACAATCTGGCTTCCGTCTTCTTGTAACCTATTGAAAACATGGAAGAATTCTTCTTGAGTTTTCATTCCCTTTGCCAGAAACTGAATATCATCCATTAAGAGCACGTCGACAGACCGGTAGTATTGAGTGAAATCACCCATGGTGCCGTGCTCGATAGCCCTGACCATGTCTTCCATAAATCGCTGCGAGTACATGTAAGCCACCTTCAAATTCGGGTGACGATCGGCGATGGAATTGCCTACCGCATGCATCAGGTGAGTCTTGCCGAGCCCAACTCCTCCATAGAGCAACAGCGGGTTGTATGAAGAGCCACCAATATTCTCTGAAACCTGCAGTGCAGCTGCTCTGGCTATTTGATTAGAACGACCTTCCACAAAGGTATCAAACGTAAACGCTTTATTGAGATCCAACAGCGGATAGAAACGCTCTCGCGCCGCAAAGGTATTAGATGCTTCAGATTTTCCCTCAACCAGCCTGCCACTACTGCCAATCTCCAGCTCTACAGATCCTGAACCGTTTTCTGATAGCAGTTCCCGAATTCTATTCAGGAACTGAGTGTTAACCTGATCCTTGATATACCTGTTTGGCGCCAACAACTTAACGTTGTCATCATCGCCAATGGCCTGCAATGGCCTTATCCAGGTATTAAATTGCTGAGAAGATAGTTCGTCTTCAAGCCTATCAAGACACTTCTGCCAAATTTTGGCCCCCACAATACCCCCATAATCGCTACGCTAATTATTGTTCGTGTTTCTTGCTTTGCTTGGATTTTCTCTACCGAGATGAACTGGTTCAGTGGTAAATCGAGGCACCTGATGATGCTTAAAGCACGAAAGGATATTAACTTGATTTCACCATTCAAGCCAAGCAATTGATGTAAAAAAGATACCGAAAAGTATTTATTTTTCAGTTATTTATGCACAAACGGCCTGACTAACCGGTGGTTAACCTGTGGATAAGTTGTGGGTTAAATCCCCCCCCTTAGTAAACCTGTTGGCCATGTGTATAAGTCCCCTATTTACCACCAGTTTTTCCACAGGCTACCCAGCGTTAAGACACCGGATAACACTGTAGTTATTACTCCTATAAACCATTGATATCAAAACATAATGCCTACTTACACACAGGAAAGCGGCCTATAATAAAAATAGTAATAATAAATTATATATATATATAAGAACTTTATTTATAAAGAACACTCAGATTTTCAGGAACACCAATAAACATGGAATTGACCTAACCCCACATCTTCTTTAGAATCGCGCTCCTTTTCGACATCGAATTACCGGGTAACCATCATGAAGCGAACATTCCAACCCAGCGTTCTTAAAATGAAAAGAACCCACGGCTTCCGTGCCAGGATGTCCACCAAAGGTGGGCGTCTGGTTCTAAAAAGGCGTAGAGCTAAAGGCCGTAAAATACTTTCCGCCTGATACAGAGCCTTCGCGCTACCCGAACTGGCCTTTGAGGCGAGTGCCATCGCTATCCAAAAACAGCTGAATCAGAGCTTCCCTTTAAGTCATCGACTGGCACATTCTTATGAGTTCGATGCAGTGTTTAACAACAACGAAGCTCGAATTAGCTCTGCTTCGTTGTTGCTTCTTGCAAAGCAAAACACGCGGGGATTTAATCGCCTGGGCATGATCGTAAGCAAAAAGAGTATTCCTGGGTCGGTTCAGCGCAATAAAGTTAAGCGCAGAATCAGGGAAACGTTTCGCAAGATTGCGCCAGAACACGAATTAGGATGGGATATCGTGGTGATGACTCGGCCAAAGATCAATGCCGAAGTGGATCTTACGGGGTATCTACAAAATTCCTTTACGTCCCTCACTGAGAAATTTAGGTAATTACGTAAGATATGAAACGAGCTTTGTTGTCACTAATTCGATTCTACCAATTGACAATCAGTGTCTTCCTTGGACCACGTTGCCGTTTTCATCCCTCTTGTTCTGCCTACAGTTTAGAAGCCATAGAGACTCACGGCGTTATTAGAGGCCTGGGAATGACAGCAGTTCGCGTCGGTAAATGCCACCCTTTTCATCCCGGTGGATATGATCCTGTACCCACTGACCAGCAACCCAGTACAGTTGACGAAGGAATTTAGATGGATATTCAACGCGTACTGATCCTGTTGGGCCTGGCTGTGACCTCCTACATGCTTATTCTGGCGTGGAACGAAGACTATTATCAGGGCTCGACCCAAACGCCAGCTGAGTCAGTCGTTATCAACCAGTCATCTTCGCTCGGAGACATACTGCCGACAATTTCCGAATCAACCCCAGTGGGTCCAGCAGACATCGTTCCAACCCTGGAAGGCGAAGATATAGCGCCAGAAGTAGTGGCGGTTCAGGTACCCAGAAACCTTGTGACTGTCACGACAGATGTGCTGGTCATCAAGATCGATACCCTGGGTGGAGACATTGTTAGTGTTGCCCTGCCGAAGTTTCCGGCGCAGTTAGAGACGCCTGACGTTCCTTTTGTCCTGGTAGACCCCAAGAATTTATATGTTGCGCAGAGTGGACTCATTGGCCCGAGTGGCACGGATAAGCAAGGGTTTAGGCCAACTTTCACTGCCGAAAGTACTTCTTTTGAAATGGGTGACGCACCGGAACTAACTGTCACCCTGACCACAGTCCAACAGGATGGCAGCAGGATTCTCAAAAGTTACCACTTCACGCGTGGGGAATACCTGATTGAGGTGGACTACCACATAACAAATTTGGGTCGTGATTCCTGGAAAGGTGGACTATTCGCGCAGATCAAGCGGGATGGCCAGAGTCCCGCGTCTTCATCAGAAAATCGGATGGGAATGCAACCTTACGTCGGTGGTGCCACCCGTTCAGACGAGGAGTTATATAGAAAGCTGGAATTTGATGACATTGAGGAGGAAAGCTACAGGCTGACTCTTGATGAAGGTTATATCGCCATGGTGCAGCACTACTTTGTGAGTGCCTGGGTGCCCCGTGAGGTTATTGGAAATACCTACCGTGGCAGAAAATTAAAAGATCAGGATATTTATCTGTTTGGGCTCACCACACCGCCGGTCACGATAGCCCCGGGAGAGACAGGGACCATTGGAGCCAGCTTTTATGCCGGGCCGAAAGATCAGTACAGGCTTGAAGAGATAGCAACGGGGCTTGAGCTAACCACCGATTACGGTTTTCTCTGGTGGCTGGCCCAACCTCTGTTTTTCATGCTTACGGGCATTCATTCGTTTGTTGGGAACTGGGGTCTTGCAATTATTGGTCTCACGATTATCGTTAAATCCTGCCTTTACCCGTTATCAGCAGCGAGCTTCAGGTCGATGGCAAAGATGCGCAAGCTTCAGCCTGAAATGGCCCGCCTGAAAGAACGTTTTGGTGATGATCGCCAGCAATTCTCCCAGGCAATGATGGAATTGTACAAGAAAGAGGGAGCGAACCCGTTGGGTGGTTGCTTCCCTATTTTGTTGCAGATGCCAGTGTTTCTTGCCCTTTACTGGACGCTGATGGAAAGTGTTGAGCTGCGCCAGGCACCTTTCTTTCTCTGGATCCATGACCTGTCAGCGATGGACCCGTACTTTATCCTCCCGATATTGATGGGTATCTCCATGTTCCTGACGCAACGAATGCAGCCGGAACCACCTGACCCCGTTCAGGCAAAGGTTTTCAAGTTCATGCCCATCATGTTCACGTTCTTCTTCTTGTGGTTTCCATCCGGTCTTGTTCTGTACTGGCTTGTTAACAATATCTTGTCGATCCTTCAGCAAGTTTATGTGACCAGACAGTTAGAAAAAGCTTCCTGACAACGATCGCTGTTACCCCTAAATAGATGCCCTATATCAAAGACACGATAGCTGCCAGGGCAACTGCCCCAGGCAGAGGTGGTATTGGTATCGTTCGTGTTTCTGGTCCCGGTGTAAAAGAGATTAGTCGTCAGATCCTGGGAGAGATACCCGAGCCACGGCTAGCGACCTATTCGGATTTTAGCGACGGCGAAGATGTTATTGACCAAGGGATAGCGCTCTATTTCAACGCACCAGGTTCGTTTACAGGTGAGGACGTGCTTGAACTGCAAGGTCACGGTGGGCCGGTCGTGCTCGAAATGCTCCTCAATAGAGTTATTAAATTAGGCGCACGACTAGCGGCCCCCGGTGAGTTTAGTCAGCGAGCCTACCTGAATGACAAAATGGACCTGGCCCAGGCAGAAGCTATTGCAGACCTGATCAACAGCAGTACAGAGGCTGCAGCAAGGGGTGCGGTACGTTCACTGCAGGGTGAATTTTCTACCAGGATTAACCACCTTGTCGCCAAAGTTATAGAGTTGCGTGTTTTTATTGAAGCATCCATTGATTTTCCAGAGGAAGAAATAGACTTCCTTTCTGACGAAAAAATAGAGGTACAGCTGGCTGAAGTGTACCAGGAACTGGACAAGGTCCTGGATGAAACCAGTCACGGTGCTCTTTTGGTTGAAGGTGCATCTGTCGTTTTAATGGGCAGGCCGAACGCAGGTAAATCGAGTTTGATGAATCTTCTTACGGGAAGGGATACATCGATAGTGACAGATATTCCAGGCACTACACGGGATGTCGTTAACGAAACCTTGCAGTTGGACGGCATACCGTTGCGACTTGTAGACACTGCGGGGATAAGAAATAGCCTTAATAAAATCGAGGCAGAGGGAGTCAAACGCGCATTGGCGGCGGGAGAAGAAGCGGACTTGGTGATCGCGGTGGTGGATGCCAGCGAGCCAGATGCAATGAAACAGGCCGAATCACTGCTGGAAGACCCGCGAACGGTGGTTGTCTTCAATAAAATTGACCTTGTCGCCGATACAGACCTGTTAATCGATGGAATACAGATGTCTGCCAAGACTGGTTTGGGGTTGCAGAGCCTTAAAGATCAGCTCAAGAAAAGACTCGGACTATCGCTAAATGCGGGGTCCGGGTTTACGGCCAGAACTCGACATATTATTGCCCTTGGTTGCGGTAGAGAGGCTCTGGCTGCGGCCAGGAGTCTGCTTATTGAACAGCGAGCAGGGGAGCTCGTGGCCGAGGAGCTTAGGGTTTGCCAGCAGAATCTTTCAGAAATAACCGGGGAGTTTACGGCGGACGACCTGCTGGGCGAGATATTTGGCAGTTTTTGCATAGGAAAGTAGAATAGTGAGAGGCGTGACTTTGGTAGAGCCTTCCGTATACTTCCCGTCCCGTCATTCTCTATAAGACATCACCCCCCCTCGAAGGGCAGAGATCGTGAGCAACCAGAACCGTTTTGATGTAATAGTTGTTGGTGGCGGCCATGCCGGTACCGAGGCTGCTCTCGCGTCTGCACGAGCAGGTGCAGCAACACTATTGCTGACTCAGAACATCGAAACGCTTGGTCAGATGTCTTGTAATCCAGCAATTGGCGGGATCGGTAAAAGTCATTTGGTCAAAGAAATAGATGCACTGGGCGGTGCAATGGCCATCGCCGCTGATCACGCGGGTATTCACTTCAGAATATTGAATTCCAGAAAAGGCCCCGCTGTCAGGGCTACCCGGGCCCAGGCCGATCGCCAGTTATACAGGGTGGCCATCCGGTATATTCTTGAAAACCAGCCAGGACTATCACTTTTCCAACAATCGGTTGACGATCTGCACATTGAAAATGGGCGAGTCACAGGCGTTCTCACCAACATGGGGCTTTCGTTCCATGCGCCTACTGTCGTGCTGACCGTCGGAACATTTTTGGGTGGCTTGATCCATGTCGGCATGGATAAACAAGCCGGTGGTCGAGCCGGTGATGCCCCGTCCAATACTCTGGCAGACAGACTGCGAGAGTTACCCTTCACGGTCGATCGATTAAAAACAGGAACCCCCCCCAGGATTGACGGCAGATCAGTCGATTTTAGTGATCTGGAAGAACAGCCCGGTGATGAACCAAGGCCGATGATGTCTTATCTGTCTACCCTGGCTGATCACCCGAGACAGGTCTCCTGTCATATCACCCACACGAGTGAACAAACCCACGATATTATTCGTGGCGGATTGGACCGTTCCCCCCTGTATTCCGGAGAAATAGAAGGCGTAGGGCCTCGTTATTGTCCATCGATTGAGGACAAGGTTGTTAGATTTTCGGATAAGAACTCCCACCAGATATTTATCGAGCCGGAAGGGCTGGGTACTCATGAACTCTATCCGAACGGTATCAGTACCAGTTTGCCTTACGATGTCCAGATAAACCTGGTTCGCTCGATCAAGGGGTTTGAGAACGCACATATCACGCGGCCTGGCTATGCCATTGAATATGACTATTTCGAACCAAGAGAACTGCAACCCAGTCTCCAGACGCGCCACGTAGAAGGGTTGTACTTTGCCGGCCAGATTAATGGTACCACCGGGTATGAAGAAGCCGCCGCGCAGGGGCTGGTGGCGGGTCTTAACGCTGCCAGACAATCACAGGGTAAAGGGCCATGGTGCCCCAAACGTAGCGAGGCCTACATCGGGGTATTGATTGATGACCTTATTACCATGGGAACACGTGAACCTTATCGAATGTTCACATCCCGGGCAGAGTACCGGTTGATATTGAGACAAGATAACGCCGACAGGCGCTTGACAGAAATGGGGCGAGAACTTGGCATAGTCGGCGAAGACCGATGGAGTAGTTTCTGTGAAAAGCGGAATCAGATCGATCGATTGAGCGGTGAAATGAGGGTCGGTTTCATCCAGCCGGGTGATGCGGGGGTTGAAGCGCTGCTCGGTCAAACCCTCACCAGGGAGTATTCCCTGCACGATCTGGCAAAGCGACCTGAAGTAAAAGTCGGCGAACTGCTCAGCGCAATCGGCCACGAGAGGTTACCCGAGCATGTCACCGAACAGGTAGAGATTGATTGTAAGTACCAGGGATATATCGTCAGGCAACTGGATGAAATAGATCGTATTGAGGCGCAGCAGGATTTCCCACTTCCCGGAGACCTTGATTATACAGAGATTCATGGGCTCTCGAACGAAGTCGTCCAGAAACTAAATCAGGTAAAACCAGCAACCCTGGGTCAGGCGGGAAGAATATCCGGTGTGACACCAGCCGCCGTTTCTATATTGCTGATCCATTTGAAAAAGCAGGGTAAGACCCAGGTAAGACAAAGCGCCTGATGAACCTCAAAGAGAAGATAGAGCGCGGCCTGGTCGCGTTGTCGCTTGAATCTCACATCGAGGTCGCGGATAAGCTGGAGCAATACCTTGCGCTCATCACCAAATGGAACAAAGTTACCAACCTGACCTCGATTGATGACCCGGAGCAGATGGTCTTGGTTCATTTACTGGATTCACTTTCCATTCAACCTTATCTTAGCGGTCCTCGGATACTTGACGTGGGCAGTGGAGCCGGTTTGCCGGGTATACCTCTCGCGCTGATCAATGAAGACAAAGACTTTATACTGCTCGACTCTAACGGGAAGAAAACGCGGTTTATGCTTCAGGCAACGATCGAATTGGGCATCAAAAATATAGAAGTAGTTCAATCAAGAGCTCAGGATTTCCAAGGGGAATTCGATCAAGTCGTGTGTCGCGCATTCGCACGCACCGACGATTTTGTTAAGGCTTGCTCGCACCTGTTGGCACCAGGAGGAAGCCTGCTTGCCATGAAGGGACCAGCGGAAAGCGAAGTCACACTGCTACCGGGTTTTAAGCAGAGTATTCATCAACTGAATGTTCCTGATTTGCCCTCCGAGCGCTATCTAATAGAGATTGGCCAATGACAGTTGTTATGGCCATTGCTAACCAGAAAGGTGGTGTCGGTAAAACGACAACCAGCGTAAACCTTGCCGCTTCCATTGCGAAGATGAATCGAAAAGTGTTGTTAGTTGACCTCGACCCCCAGGGTAACGCGACAATGGGTAGTGGCCTCGATAAATCAGATCTGCAGCAATCGGTTTATGATGTTCTGATAGGTGACGCCGAGGCGGCAGATGCGATTGAGAACGCTGAGGCGGCAGGATACGACTTACTGGGAGCAGATGCTGACCTGACCGGCGCAGAGATTGAACTCACTGAATTTGAGCGCCGGGAATACAGGCTCCGTGAAGCGCTGCTTGGCGTTCGAGTGCGCTATGACTTTATTATCATTGATTGCCCGCCCGCGCTTGGGTTGCTGACTCTTAATGGACTGGTTGCTGCGGAGAGTGTCATTATTCCCATGCAATGTGAATATTATGCGCTTGAGGGATTATCTGCGTTGATGGATACCATCGGTCGTTTGAAATCATCGCTCAATCCTAAACTGAAGATCGAAGGACTGGTTCGCACCATGTATGATCCGCGTAACACCCTGAGCCGGGAAGTATCCTTGCAGTTGATTGATCACTTCGGCGATGCTGTCTACCGAACAATAATACCTAGAAATGTCCGTCTGGCTGAAGCGCCAAGTTACGGCGTGCCGATACTTTTTTATGATAAATATTCCCGTGGAGCAAAAGCCTACCTGGCGCTCGCGGGTGAGGTGTTGAAGCAACACCCTGGCGCTTCCTTACAGAATTCAGTCAGTGCTGTAACTTCGAGGAATTTGGATAATGGTGGCTAAGAAAAGAGGCTTGGGTCGTGGCCTGGATGCATTGCTTCCGAAGAAGGAAAAAGTAGCGCCACACCAAATCGGTCTCGAAGAGGTTCCGATAGAATTCATTCAGCCTGGAAAGTATCAGCCAAGAACCTATTTTGCTGAGGAATCCATTGCAGAGCTCAGCGATTCGATAAAAGCCCAGGGTATCATCCAGCCTATTGTGGTGCGGCCAATTGCCGATGATCGTTACGAGATCATTGCGGGTGAAAGGCGTTGGCGAGCTGCACAACTAGCAGGAATAGAGAACATTCCGGCAGTTATCCGAACAGTCGATGACCAATCAGCCATTTCGATGTCCCTTATCGAGAATATCCAACGGGAAGACCTGAACCCCCTGGAAGAGGCTACCGCCTTACAGCGGCTTATCGATGATTTCCAGTTTACTCATCAGGAAGTGGCTGACGCGATTGGTAAATCTCGCAGTGCTGTGACAAATACTTTGCGATTGACTCAACTGGCACAGCAGGTAGCAGAAATGCTGGCGGCAGGAGACCTGGAAATGGGTCATGCCCGTGCGCTGCTGACGCTGGAGGTTAATGAACAGGTAGAGGTCGCCAAACAGGTTGTTGCCAGGGGACTAAACGTAAGACAGACAGAAGAGCTGGTTCGAGCTGCCGGTAAGACGACCGGGGCCACAGGTGTGAAGCCTGGTCAGGATGCTGATACAAGGCGGCTTGAACAGAATCTTGGCCAAACCCTGGGCCAGCCAGTCCAGATAAGGCACACCAAGAAAGGCGCAGGAAAGCTGGTGATCAGCTACAGCTCCCTCGATGAACTCGACGGAATACTGTCGAAGATGGGGTACCAGGAGGAGTAAAGAACTAACAGCTAGTGCCTCTTTAGCAAAGTAGTGGTAATTCCACCTTAACCCCATAAAAACTGGCGTTCCAAGTTGCCCCGGTACTGCTTAATCTCTATACTCTGCCCCCGCGACGAAGCGGGCGTTTTTGAATAAGAAATCTTTTGGTTTTAATGAAAGAGAAGGCGTCTAATCGATTGGGTAATTTAACCAAATCGCCGATTTTTCGAATCGTTGCAGCACAGTTCTTTGCGACATTTCTTGCATCAGCTTTGTGTTTGGTTTTTGACCGGGTAGCGGCAATATCTGCCGTGATGGCAGGAATAACCTGCGTCGTTCCCGGGTGTTACACACTGATGGTGAGCTTGAGACCTGTGATCAAAGGTGATCCAGGCCTTAGCCAGGCTCTGCGAGGCGAGGTGGGCAAGTTTGCCCTAACAGTAGCCCTGTTTGCTCTGGTGTTTGTATTTGTTAAGCCACTGAATGTGTTGGTGTTTTTTAGTACATTTGTAGGATTGCAGTTATGTGTGGCTGTTGTCCTTTTGCTTCAGTCTCGCAAGCTACTGAAGCGCTGATATTAATAGAACAGGTTGAAGATTCGCCTCCAACGGCAGCTTCCACCAAAGAGCATTAAGAGAAGGACCATAAATAAAGATGGCTGGGGAATACGCAAACTCTTCCGAGTATATTCAGCATCACCTGACAAACCTGACCTATGGAAGGTTTGCCAATGGTGAGTGGGGCTTCGCTCACGGGCCAGAAGATCTGGCTGAGATGGGTTTTTGGGCGATTCACGTCGATACCATGTTTTGGTCTGTTTTCCTGGGCTGTGTCTTTTTGTTCATTTTTACCACGACTGCGCGAAAGGCTACCGCTGGTGTTCCCGGCACGTTGCAAAATATCTGTGAAATGGCCGTCGAGTTTGTAGACGACAACATCACGCAAGTATTCGGAAGTCGACCAAATGCGATTATTGGTCCCCTTTCACTCACCATACTGGTCTGGGTATTCCTGATGAACCTGATGGATCTGGTGCCGGTGGATATTATTCCCCACGCGGCAGCGCTCATGGGAATTCCCTACATGAAGGTTGTGGCTACTACTGACCCGAATGCGACGATGGGGATGTCGATATCCATCTTTTTTCTCGTTTTGTATTACAACATCAAGATGAAGGGGCCTGTTAACTTTGGAGCGGGATTTTTTACCCATCCGATTCCAAGCATCTGGGCGGCGCCATTCAACTTTATGCTCGAGATTGTGGACCTCATCGCAAAGCCCCTATCTCACGGGCTTCGACTATTCGGCAATCTCTATGCTGGCGAAATGATTTTTATTTTGATCGCGCTTTTATATAGCAGCGGTTTTGTACTTGGTTTGTTAGGCGGCATTATGCAATGGGCATGGGCCATCTTTCATATCTTGATTATTGGTTTACAGGCGTTTGTTTTCATGATCCTGACGATAGTTTATCTGACGCAGGCTCACGAGGTTGACGAACACTAAAATTTCTAGAAAACGACTATTAAAGCAGGAGTAACTCATGGAACAGTCGCTTATCTTAATCGCCGGTGGAATCCTGATGGGATTAGGCGCCATTGGTAGTGGTGTAGGTATTGGTATTCTGGGTGGTAAATATCTTGAAGGTGTTGCCCGTCAGCCAGAATTACAGCCAATGCTGATGACACAGCTTTTTATCTCGCTGGCACTGGTTGACGCGGTGCCCATTATTGCAGTGGGTATTTCACTGTACATGATCTTTGCGCTATAGATTCACGCAACTCTTGGTTTTTGAATCATGCAAACAAAGTCAGAGGTGAACTGTGAATATTAATTTGACCATGCTTGGACAGGCGATTTCTTTCGCACTCTTTGTCCTATTCTGCATGAAATATGTTTGGCCACCGCTCACAACGATCATGAGAGAGCGCCAGAAAGCGATCGCTGATGGTCTGGAAAAAGCAACCGCCGCAGAAAAGCAGCTTGAACAGGCTAATGAAGCTGCAGGTCTTGAGCTTGAAGAGGCCAAAAAACAATCAGCAGAACTCATTACTCAGGCCAGAACCAGAGCTTCGCAGATTGAAGAAGAAGCTAAAGCCAAGGCAACTGATGAGGCAGCTCGTATTGTAGAGGGCGCTCAAGCAGAGATTGATCAAGAGATCAGTCGCGCCAGGGAAGAGCTTCGGGCGAAGGTTGGTGAGCTGGCAGTTAAGGGTGCTGAGAGAATTCTTGAAGCATCTGTTGACCGTGCTGCACACGAAGCGATGCTGTCTAAACTTAGTGCGCAACTCTAGAGGCTAGGATGGCTGAAGCAGAATTACCAACGATCGCCAGGCCCTACGCCAGAGCAGCGTTTTCAAGGGGTCTGGATCAAACAGACGGACTTGGAACCTGGTCCAGGATGCTGAGCCTGCTGGCTGCAGCAGTTTCGGAACCTATAGTGGAAGAAGCACTTGATAACCCGACACTGACGACAGAAGACGAAACCAGCCTTATTCTGCAGTTGATGGGGGATGATCTTAACCAGGACGGCCAGAATTTTGTGAGCGTATTGGCTGAATATGGTCGACTTGCGTTGCTGCCGACTATTGCTGAGCTATTTGAGTTGTTGAAAGCGAACCATGAAAAGACCATGGACGTAGAGGTGACTAGCGCATTCGACGTATCTGATCAGGAAAAAATTGAATTGGGTGCGGCGCTGCAACGCATGCTGCAACGAGACATTAATATTGAAACCGAGGTCGACAAGTTACTGATTGGCGGTGTAGTCATTCGGGCAGAGGATACGGTTATCGATGACTCGGTGAAAGGCAGGCTGGAAAAGCTATCTCTGGTGCTTAGCTAGATTCAGGAGCTTGGTTAGATAATGCAAGAACGGCCTGATTGAGCCGCGATATAAACAGAATTTGAACGTAAGAATAGAATTTAACTTTCCTTTGGGGAACAGGATATGCAACAACTGAATCCTTCCGAAATTAGCGAGATTATCAAGCAACGAATTGAAAAGCTTGATGTCTCGTCGGAGGCCAGAAATGAAGGAACCATCGTCAGTGTATCTGACGGTATTGTCCGGATTCATGGTCTGGCGGATGTCCAGAACGGTGAAATGATCGAGTTTCCGGGCAATTTGTTCGGGTTTGCTCTGAACCTGGAGCGCGACTCTGTCGGTGCGGTGGTGCTGGGAGACTACAAAAGTCTTCGGGAAGGCCAGATTGCAAAATGCACGGGTCGAATTCTTGAAGTTCCAGCCGGACCTGAATTGCTCGGTCGCGTCGTAGACGCCCTTGGTAATCCTATCGATGGTAAGGGGCCGATCAACGCCTCCAGTTCATCGCCCGTTGAGAAGGTAGCGCCGGGTGTTATTGCTCGTCAGCACGTTGACCAGCCGGTCCAGACTGGCCTCAAGTGTATCGACGCCATGATTCCTGTTGGCCGGGGCCAGCGGGAATTGATCATTGGTGACAGGCAGACAGGCAAGACGGCGATTGCCATCGATACAATTATTAACCAGGCCAAGTCTGGTATTAAGTGTGTTTATGTCGCTATCGGCCAGAAGCTCTCATCGGTTGCAGACGTGGTTCGTATCCTTGAAGAGCATGGTGCGATGGAGAACACGATTATCGTTGTCGCTGGTGCTGCGGACCCTGCACCTATGCAATATGTTTCAGCCTACTCTGGTTGTACGATGGGTGAGTATTTCCGTGACCGCGGCGAAGATGCACTGATTATCTACGACGACCTGACAAAACAGGCCTGGGCATACAGACAGGTATCTTTGCTGCTAAGACGTCCACCAGGACGTGAAGCCTATCCAGGTGATGTATTTTACCTCCACTCCCGCTTGCTGGAACGTGCTGCCCGAGTAAACGCCGATTACGTTGAAGCTTTTACTAATGGTGAGGTTAAAGGTAAGACAGGTTCCCTGACTGCACTGCCGATTATTGAGACGCAAGCGGGTGATGTATCTGCATTCATTCCAACCAATGTTATTTCGATTACCGACGGTCAGATATTTCTGGAGTCTGACAAGTTTAATGCGGGCGAACGACCAGCCATGAACCCGGGTATTTCAGTATCCAGAGTTGGTGGTGATGCTCAGGTCAAATTCATGTCCAAGATCTCTGGTGGTATCAAGCTTGCACTAGCCCAGTATCGCGAACTGGCGGCCTTCTCACAGTTTGCATCTGATCTCGATGACGCGACTCGAAGACAGCTGGAACATGGTGAGCGAATTAACGAGCTCATGAAGCAAAAACAGTATGCCCCGATGACCGTTGCTGAAATGGGCGTGGTGCTTTATGCAGCGAACGAAGGTTTTCTGCAGGATGTTGAGGTAGAGAAGGTGCTGGATTTTGAAGCCGCCCTGATCTCTTACATGAACTCTCAGCACACTGACTTTATGAATGAGGTTAATGCAGAAGGTGCTTACTCCGATGATGTTGTCGAGCGGATGCACAAGGCCGTCGAAGCGTTCAAATCAACACAGTCCTGGTAAGCAATAGTTCACTAACGAGGCAGTTATGGCGAACGCCAAAGAGCTCCGAAAACAGATAGGTAGTATTAAGAATACGCAGAAGATCACCAGTGCCATGGAAATGGTAGCGGCGAGCAAGATGCGTAAAGCCCAGGAACGCATGGCAAGGGGCAGGCCCTATTCTGATCACATCAGATCTGTGATTGGTCATGTCGCCAATGCTTCGCCCGAGTATCACCACCAGTTTATGGTAGAGCGTGAGGTTAAACGGGTCGGCTTCATTGTTATCACCACCGATAAGGGTTTGTGTGGTGGTCTCAACATAAACCTGCTCAAGAAAGTGATTGGTGAAATAAAAACCTGGTCAGAACAGGAAATTGAATACGATCTGTGTCTTATCGGCAACAAGGGAGCGCAATTTTTCAGAAGCTACGGCGGAAACGTTGTTGCGGCCAGTTCACATGTTAGTGAATCTCCACAGATCAGCGATCTTATAGGTAGCATCAAGGTTATGCTGGATGCGTTTGAGGAAGGTAGAGTCGACAAGATTTTCCTGGCGAACAACGTATTCGTTAACACCATGACCCAGACGCCTACGATCAGGCAATTGGTACCGCTGGACCCTGAGGAAGACGAGGGTATGAAGCATCGCTGGGACTATATTTATGAGCCGGATGCGCGCCAGTTGATTGAAGGCCTGGTCACCAGGTTCATTGAATCCCAGGTGTATCAGGGAGTGGTTGAGAACGTAGCCTGTGAACAGGCTGCGAAGATGATCGCAATGAAGAGCGCCACAGATAATGCAGGTGATCTGATTGATGAGCTACAGCTGATCATGAACAACGCCCGGCAGGCTGCGATTACACAGGAACTATCAGAAATTGTCAGTGGTGCTGCTGCGGTATAGCAGGCACCTCCATAGCGTTAAGTAGAAGAGGAATTAACAATGGGTAGCGGACGTATCGTATCGATAATTGGTGCGGTTATTGATGTTGAATTTCCACGTAACGATGTACCCAAGGTGTATGACGCCTTGATGATTGACGAGAACAACACCACGTTGGAGGTCGAACAATTGCGATGGGTTCATCCGAAGGTATTAGTCGTGGACTTGCGGTATCAAATACCGAGGGGCCAATATCAGTGCCGGTTGGGGAACAAACGCTTGGCCGGATTATGGACGTGCTAGGTAACCCAATTGATGAGCGCGGCCCGATCAATGAAACGCAGCGTATGCCGATTCACCGGTCGCCACCTTCCTTCGAAGAGCAGGCTGGTAGTCGTGATCTGCTGGAAACGGGTGTGAAGGTTATTGACCTGATCTGCCCCTTTGCCAGAGGCGGTAAGGTTGGTCTGTTTGGTGGAGCGGGTGTTGGTAAAACCGTCACCATGCTTGAACTGATCAACAACATCGCGAGTGAACACAGTGGTCTGTCTGTATTTGCTGGTGTTGGGGAGCGTACTCGGGAAGGCAACGACTTCTATCATGAGATGCAGGATGCCGGCGTTATCGACAAGATTGCGATGGTATTCGGACAGATGAATGAACCACCTGGAAACAGGCTTCGCGTAGCACTATCTGGTCTGACCATGGCAGAAAAGTTCCGTGATGATGGTCGTGACGTGTTGTTCTTCGTCGACAACATTTACAGATATACACTTGCGGGTACGGAAGTATCAGCGCTATTGGGTCGTATGCCATCAGCTGTAGGCTACCAGCCCACACTGGCGGAAGAGATGGGGGTTCTTCAGGAACGAATCACCACGACGAAATCCGGTTCTATTACGTCCATCCAGGCGGTCTATGTACCCGCTGATGACCTGACTGACCCTTCCCCCGCAACGACATTTGCCCACCTTGATTCAACGGTGACCCTGTCCCGAGATATTGCGTCACTGGGCATCTATCCAGCGGTAGACCCACTTGATTCAACGTCAAGACTACTTGATCCACTGGTGGTTGGTGATGAACATTACCATGTGGCGGAAGGCGTTAAGAGTATCCTGCAGCGATACAAGGAACTTAAGGACATCATTGCGATCCTGGGTATGGATGAACTGTCAGAAGAAGACAAACTGACTGTTTACCGGGCTCGGAAAGTCAGCCAGTTTTTCTCGCAGCCAATGCACGTTGCAGAAGTGTTCACCGGTCAGCCTGGTGTCTACGTGTCTCTTGCAGATACCATTCGAAGTTTCAAAGGTATTATGGATGGCGAATATGATGACTTGCCAGAAGCGTCCTTTAGTATGGTCGGCAGCATCGAACAGGCCATCGAAAAAGCCAAAACACTATAGGTAACCAAATGGCTTCTACAGTTTTTTGTAGCATCGTTAGCGCAGAGCAAGAAATCTTTGCCGGACAGGTAGAGATGGTTGTTGCATCTGGCACCATTGGCGAGTTGGGTATTTTACCGGGTCACACACCTTTGTTGTCCGGGGTGAAACCCGGCCCTGTTCGGTTAATCCTTGAGGGCGGCGAAGAACAAATCTTCTTTGCGTCGGGCGGTTTCATTGAAGTTCAGCCAACTTCAATCACTATTCTGGCAGACACGGCGATGCGTGCCGACGATCTTGACGAAGCGGAGGCGCTGGAGGCGAAGAAGAAAGCGGAACTGGAGCTATCAGGCCAGAGATCGGATATCGACTTTGCACGTGTTACCGCGGACCTGCAGGAACAAGCGGCAATGCTGCGAACCATTCAGAAGGTTCGCAACAAAAAACATTAGGCTGTTTATGGTCGTCTATGTAGCGCTCAGGGCTGTTCGTTCAATTGACCTGAGATTGCGCACCGACCACTGTCATCTCGGCTGGAAGGGCGATGACATCAATAAAATGACACGAGGTGGCCTTGGCCGCCTTTTTTGTGTCCGTTTAGAATACCTCTTTTAAGGTAAGCTTGTGCCATGCCCCAATCCCTTGAAGTATGCATCCTGGCAGCAGGAGTCGGCAGTCGTATGTGCTCGGACAAGCCGAAAGTGTTACAGACGCTGGCGGGAAAACCGTTACTTGAACATTTACTTGAAACTGTAAGCAGCGTCTCTCCAACCAGGGTTCATGTTGTCGTAGGACAAGGCTCTGAAGAAGTTAAGGCTAAATTTGCTGACCGAACAGATATTAAGTGGGTCTACCAGGCTGAGCGAAAAGGTACTGGGCATGCCATGCAACAGGCGGCGCCCGGTGTTGACCCAGATTCCCGGGTATTGATCCTCTTAGGCGATGCACCACTTGTTAAAAGGGCGACACTCGATGAGCTGACTTCGGTTGACGCAGATCTTACGGTGCTCACTGTAGATATGGTAGAGCCCTATAACTACGGACGTATCCTGAGGCAAGATGAGCGGGTGATGGAGATCATCGAAGAAAAAGACGCCAACAGGCAGCAGCGATCAATCAAGGAAATCAACTCAGGTGTCATGGTCGCCGACGGTAGAAAGCTGGTGTCCTGGCTTAAGCAGCTAACTGATGACAATGCCCAGAAGGAGTTTTTGCTCACTGATATTGTTCGTTATGCAAACAACGAAGGGTCGATCGTGAAGGCCTACAAAACGGATGACCTGGTTGAAGTGACCGGTATCAATACATTCTCGCAATTAGCGGGGCTGGAGAGAGCATTGCAGCACAAAACAGCGCAACAGCTTATGGACCAGGGCGTTCAGCTGATGGATCCTGCACGGATTGATGTACGCGGCAATTTGGTGGTTGGTCGCGGCGTCTCGATCGACGTCAACGCTATTTTTGAAGGTGAAGTAACCATAGGCGACGATGTCGCTATTGGCCCCAATTGTGTGATCACGGACAGTCAAATTGGTACTGGTTCGGTCATAAAAGCGAATTCTGTGCTTGAGCAGGCGATAGTAGGAAAGCGTTGTTCAGTGGGGCCTTTTGCTCGACTCCGCCCTGGGGCTGAACTGGAAGATGAGGTGGCTGTTGGCAATTTCGTCGAAATAAAGAAAAGTAAACTAGGCAAAGGCAGCAAGGCCAGTCATCTCACGTACCTTGGGGATTCCAGCATCGGTGCCGGGGTTAACATTGGTGCCGGAACAATCACCTGCAACTACGATGGCGTGAATAAATACGAAACCTGTATTGGTGATGGCGCGTTTATTGGGTCTAATTCATCGCTGGTTGCCCCGGTGAGCATTGGTGCAGGCGCAACCGTTGGTGCTGGTTCAACAATCACCAAGGATGTTGAAGCAAATGTGCTTGCCCTTGGTCGTGGCAAGCAGAAATCCTTTGCCAACTGGCAACGACCAACGAAGAAGAAGTAGGAAATACCATGTGTGGAATAGTCGGTGTTGTTGCGCAACGTGAAGTTAGTGAGATTCTTCTTGAGGGCTTAAGACGGCTTGAATACCGGGGTTACGATTCAGCCGGTATCGCCATGTTGAACCACGACGGCAAACTCCAGCGCACAAGAAGGCAGGGAAAGGTCTCGAAATTAAGTGACGCCTGCCGTGAAACTCCCCCCGTTGGTAGGTCTGGAATCGCTCACACAAGATGGGCAACTCACGGTGAACCTAGTGAGCTAAATGCCCACCCACATGCATCCGGGGGGATTGCGGTCGTTCACAACGGGATCATTGAAAACCATGAATCGCTGAGGGAGAACCTGACTAAAGAAGGTTATGTGTTTGAGTCTGCGACTGATACTGAAGTCATTGCACACCTGTTGCATCACGAACTGAAGACCGCCTCTGGTCTGCGAGATGCGATGGGTCGATTGCTTGATCAACTGGAAGGTGCCTACGCTGTAGCGGTCATTGATGAGAATCATCCTGGCAGCGTGATGGCGGCCCGGCTGGGTAGCCCGCTGGTCGTCGGCCTTGGCATCGGTGAAAACTATATCGCTTCTGATCCCCAGGCATTGCGACCGGTCACGGACAGGTTCATTTTTCTGGAAGAAGGAGAACTCGTCGAAATCACGGCGGCTGAAGTCTCCATCTTTGGACATAACAAGGATGTTGTTGAAAGTCGCGCAGTTACGCTGGACGAGCGACGCGATGGGGCGGATAAGGGTAACTACCGTCACTACATGCAGAAGGAAATCTTTGAACAACCTGCTGCGATCGAACGGACCCTTGCTGGGCGCGTGAGTGATAAGCGTGTATTGACGCATGCATTCGGTATCGCAGCAGAATCAGTCTTTCGGGAAGTTGGAGCTGTACAGATTGTTGCCTGCGGCAGCAGTTACTACACCGGACTGGTAGCGAAGTACTGGTTCGAAGAGTATGCCGGTATTCCCTGCCAGGTCGAGATAGCGAGCGAGCTTCGTTATCGAAAAACAGTGGTTCTTCCAAAGACGTTACTGGTGACGATATCCCAGTCCGGTGAAACCGCCGATACGCT
>DTZW01000298.1:0-5801 GCA_012961165.1 Gammaproteobacteria bacterium
CGTACAACAAAACTTCGTGACACGCCGTTCAGGGACTCTAGAACAAAAATCATATCGCGAGACAGTTGCGAGCGAACACGGGGACTCAACCGACTCCCTAGGCTCAAAGCTAATCCTACAACCAAAAGGATGATTCGAAAAAACATTGCCACATGACCTCGGAGGAGAACTAATTTTTCCTACTTCAACACGCCAGGAGATGACTTGCCAGTTAAAATGATCATGTCGAGAAAATCTTCCTATCAGAATCACAGCTAGGGGTGGGTGTGCTGAGGATAGTAAGTTTAAACCGCATTTATCCCGGATTTCAAAAGTATCTTGATTGGGATTTTTTGCGAAAAGAAGTCCGTGGGGTAGTTTTTCGGTAGAGGATGGTCAATGTCTGAATAGCCAATGATCTACTGTCTTACAGGCGGCCAGGTTATTTGGAAATTTAATAGCACGGTTCTCAGTGGAATGACGTTCTGCTTTAGCGCATAACTCACCCAGAAGATATGTAGTTCAAAACGACCCATACCACTCCTCCAAACCAGTAATACCTACATTGCAGGAAGGTCTTTCTGTGAAGTGGGGGGTAGGGGGGCGGTGGGGTGCTGCTGGGCCGGAACCCTACTGTTCAAAAGATTGGGTCTAGACTGCCTATGTGGCTGCTTAAGGCGGTCAAAGACATGAACACAAATTTACGACTATATTCAAATCAAGCACTTACGGCTCTGTAGCAGCCAGTCAGTTACTCAGAACGTAACAGAGAATTTAGCAAACTCCAATTCAAGTTAGGGGGACGCAGGAGACCATAGCCCCTTCCCAGTATGTATAGGTTTGGTTGCACTTGAGAGGTGTTTTAGGGTGTTAAGTAGCTCCTGCCCAGATGAATCAAAGGCCCATTTGAAAAAGAAAAGCCGCATGAGTGATTGAAAGAGGATAGGAATTATAACAGGGCTTTTCAAGCGAAAGTCTGAGGCAACTTGAACCCTCTGCACATCCTCCCGCGTAAGTTATCATATGACATTTACTACATACGCCACGTCCGGATGACGTGTAACCCGGAAAGGAAAACGCTATGCAACTGAGTTATCTTGACAAAAACACACCTGTTTCGGAGGTGGTAGCGGCACTCAGGCGCGATGGCGCCGTCGTTGTTACAGACTTGGCCGAGCCGGAACTTGTCGATGCTGTGGCCGCCGAGTTGCGGCCAAAGTTTGACGCAGCCGGCCTCGAGGCGCAGAGCGCCTTCGATGGCAACAAAACCCGACGCTACGGCGCCATCATGCGGGGGGCGCCGAGCGCTGCCGCACTGGTCGATCACGACATGCTGGTAGCGGTGGCGGATGAGATTCTGCTGCCCCATTGTGCGACCTACCAGGTTGGCAGTTTGACGGCCATTGAGATTTTGCCTGGCGAGGGGGCTCAAGCGTTGCACCGCGATGACTCCCTGTATCCGCTCGAGCTCGCCGGCGTGGAACTGCAAATTGGCGTTATGTGGGCACTCAACGATTTCACCAGCGAAAACGGTGGTACGCGTGTTGTGCCCGGCTCTCACCGTTTTTTGCGTTGCTGGCATCTGCCCGACGTATCGGCGTGGGAATCGGCTGTAATGCCGAAGGGCTCAGCGCTGTTCTACCTCGGTTCAACCTGGCATGGCGGTGGGGCAAACCAAAGCAACGGCCCTCGCGCCGGGCTCATCAATACCTACAGCCTCGGTTGGTTGCGCCAGGAAGCCAACCAGTACCTGGAGGTCCCGCCGGAAATGGCGATGAAGTTTACCCCGCGCCAGCGCTCTATATTGGGTTACACGCCACACGGCGCTGGCGACGATGAGATAGGAACTTTCAGCGGCGAGTGCGCGGCCTGGGTGGACGTTCCACCGCAACCTTCCTGGCGCGAAGAGCGTGGCCAGGTTGGCGGCGGGGCCGAGGCGGAGGCTCAGTTGGGAATTTAGCCCCATGCACAATAAGATCCGTTTGTCTTTCGACTACAAATTGACCCTGTGCGGCTGAACCAAGACAATGGCTGAAGGCTTGGAAGCATCTTGGTCTGGATGAGGCGTCACACGCTAGGAACCGTTCACCGCCAGAGAAATTTTTCCGGCATTCGACCCAACTATTCTGACATCAGCGCACGTTGATGGTATCTGGCTCGATCTTATCTCTGCAAACCCGCAAAATTCAGGACTGGACGCGACGATCGAGTCTTGTTTGAAACCCAGTCGACAAAGCCAAGCCGAAAACGATCGCCCGCACGTTGCCGTTGGAGGATAGGAATTATAACAGGGCTTTTCAAGCGAAAGTCTGAGTATCGAATCAGATCGGTTGCCTGCTTGTGTTGTGAAAGAGTGGACCCGTATGACCAGTAGTGGTTAGTCAGCGCCACATACCAGTGTATCGAAAATCTGACGATCGTGCGCCAGATCAAGGTCCAGGACCAGGGACCGTTTGTTCCTGTTGTAGGCGAAAAAATGCAGGCTGTCCTCCTGGGGCAGACCATCGTCTATAAAAGGGGCCCAGTAACTAGCCGAATTGCCTCCGGGTGGTTCAATTTTAATGACCTCTGCGCCAAGGTTAGCCAGAATCATGGCGCAGAGATCGCCCCGGTGATCGGATAGGTCTAATACTCGATATGGGCTAAGAATGGTGCCGCTCCTGGTTCAAAAATATAGCCTGAACGTGACTAGAAGGGGACAGGCTGGCAAGCAGAGATTTTGCTATAGAAATTCTGGGGCTAACCAGCGTGGCAGGAATAAAATGAGTTCCGGGAAGACGATTACCAGCATCAGTAGTACCAGTAAGGGCACTAAAATGATGGCGACATCCCTGATTGCATCGACCATCTTTATGTCGCCCAGGCTACAGGATATGAGCAGGCACAGCCCATAAGGCGGTGTAACCAGACCGAAAGCAAGGGAGATTACGCCGATGATGGCAAAATGGATGGGGTGCATACCGACTTTGTCGGCAAGGGGGTAAAGAATAGTCCCGAGAATAATGATTGCTGGAATCGCATCGATAAACATGCCTATAACAAGAAAGGCCAGGGCGATAATAAAGCCAGTGCTGATAAGCCCGGTTCCATATCCTGCCATGACATCCACCAACGCCTGAGGCACCCGGTAGTAGGCCAGCAGCCAGCCAAAGGCGGATGCAGTACCGATACAGAAAAGAGAAATGCCGGCCAGCCGCGCCGAGTCATAGAGCACGTTGGGGAATTCCTTAAAGCCTATTTTGCGATACACCAGCCCACCGAGAATAGAGGAATAAATCACTGCAACGACAGATGCTTCGGTGGGTGTAAAAAAACCAAATACAATTCCACCGACGATGATGGCCGGTGTTACCAATGCAAATGCCGCTTGCCCTAATGCCCGCACAAACTCCCTTTTTGATGCGCGTTGATAAACTGGATAATTGCGGATCTTTGCGTAAACCAAAACCGTGCCCATCATGATGACGGCCATGAGAAAGCCTGGAACTACCCCAGCCAGAAACAGCCCGCCGATCGATACGGACATGAGCCCACCCCAGACTATCATTAGGATACTGGGTGGAATAATGACGCCCATCACCGAAGAACAGGCGGTTAATGCAACCGAAAAGTTCGCATCAAAACCCTGTTTTTTCATGGATGGAATCATAATAGAACCAATACCTGCCGCATCCGCTGTTGAAGAACCGGAAATCCCGGCGAACATCATGCTTACCATCACATTGATATGTCCCAGACCCCCGGGCAGGTGACCGACCGACGCGCGGGCCAGGTTTATGAGTCGGTCTGTGATGCCGGCGGCATTCATCAGGTTGGCAGCAAGGAGGAAAAAAGGAACTGCTAGCAGGATGAAAGCATTGTAGGACTTCCACATTTCGTTGAGTAACATGTCAGGCCTCAAGCGGGCATCGATTAGAAATAGCGGAATGCAGGCCAGACCCAGCGCAAACGAAACCGGGATACGCAGAAGAACTAAGGCACCGAAAATGCCAAACAGGATAAGCGATACCTCACCGGGACTCATCAGCCCTGTTCCTGTTGTTTGGATTTGATCAGTGCAATGTCGGTTATGATTTTTTCCACCATGAATAGCAGCCAAGTGAAGCCGGCGAGCGGGAAAGATATATAGATAGCGGCCATGTTTATGCCGCTCATTTCAGAGTTTTGAATCCAGCCGAATTGGGCAAATCTGATGCCATAGACCAGAAAGAAAATAGCCAGCACGCCGATACCAGCATGGACAATCAGGTTTCTGATGCCCTGCCACCGTTGAGTTTTAGAAGCAGGGAATAGGTCAACGTCGAAATGACTGTCATCGCGTACAGCAATCATTGCGCCGATCATGATGATCCAGACGAAGCAGAAACGGGCTACTTCCTCTGTCCAGATATATCGGGGAATGATGCCGGTATAACGTGACAGGATCTGCAAGGCTACTGGTACGATGATAACGCCCATGAGCACAGTCAGGACGACTTTCAGAATCTGGTAGTAACCCGCAGTTAAGGATTTCAGGGTGTAACGTCGTTGCACAAGTTTCTCTTTCTACCTGATGGCTTCTATTCGTTTAAGTACTTGTTCTGCCCCGATCTCGCTGGCATAGGCGATCTTAACGGGTGCAGCCAATTGCTGGAGCGTGTTTCGCTGAGCAAATACATGGGTTCGTAATTTCCCTTCGGATTCCATCTGTGCCAGTTTTACCGCATCCTCGGTCGATTCTATGTGGCGACCGTAAGCGCCGGCTTCTTTGCCGGCTTTTATAATGGCAGCTTGAAGGTCCTCGGGTAAACGGCGGAAGGTTTTTCCACTGAAACATACCGGCCGAACGGTGATAGCGTGCTGAGTCAGGGAGATTTCCGGCCCGACTTCATAGAATTTCATTTGCTGGATTCCTGCGGCTTCGTTTTCTGCTGCGTCGATAACGCCGGTCTGTATGGCGTTGTATATCTCGTTGTAGGCGATAACGGTGGGTGATGTGGTGATGGCTTGAAAAATACGAGTCTGTATTGGTGCCCCCATGACGCGAATGTTAAGGCCCTTTAATTCAGCCATGGTTGTCACGGGCTTATTGACGATTAGATTACGTATACCGCCACCGGCGAAACCGATCAGCTGGACATCTGCGCTGGCCGCAATCTGTTCTGCAATGGGCGCTAGTGCATCACTGTCAAGGACGCGATTCCAGTGGTCCAGGTCGCGGAATAAAAACGGCATATCCATGACCGGTGCCGCCCTCGAAAAGGTTGACATGTGCGATGGGGATACCAGGGCGAAATCGACAGATAAGCCCTGGCTCATGTAAGCAAAGTAGTCTTTTTCCAGGCCCAGTTCACTGTTCATGTAGATCTCAAATTCAATCGGTTTTCCGTAATATTCCCTCACTAATGCCATGAATTTGACTAGCGTGCGGCTGTAAGCATGGTGCTCATCAAATTGCGAAGCGCCACGAAGGGTTATTGTTGATTCCTGTTTGGAGCAGGCGGTGAAAAAAAGCACCACTGTAAGACAGGTACCGAGGAGGAATAATGATCGAAGCAAGTGTTTTTTCAAAGGGTGTGCCACGGGTGAATGAGAATTCGTCTTAAGATCCATCGTATAAATCAGAGTATCATTTAGTTGTGGATAGTTGTGGATAGCAGTGGATATTTCTTCCCGCAGTCGCCGTTGAAGAAACGCAGGGTTATTTACAGGATCATCTAAGGCCAGCAGTACTTTCGCCCGAAGATCATCGACGAGGATAGGAACTATAACAGGGCTTTTCGATCGAAAGTCTGAGTATCGAATCAGATCGGTTGCCTGCTTGTTTTATGAAAGAGTGGAGC
>DTZW01000298.1:5865-7727 GCA_012961165.1 Gammaproteobacteria bacterium
ATTGGCTGACCTGGTGATGGACGATTAGCCAACGTAATTTTCTGTTGGCGTAGGGATAAATGCGCTGCCGTGGTTTCAGAACTTATGTCCAACAGTGATTTTAAGCGAGACTATGGTGATATCGAAGATCCTAGATACCGGCGCATCATTGACGATATTGAGCAGCGCTTGGCGGCCGCACCCGTTTTTGCGATGGCACCTTAATTTTGGATACTACGGGAATCGTCTCAGAATTCTGAAGGTCAGTCTGATATCAGTGGTCCACGCTGCGATTCGGTAGCGATGTATCTTTAGTGCAATAATCTAGATCAGTCGATGAGACAATTTTTTGTATATTGATCCCCATAGTCTTGAGGGCTTTCCGCTCTTCATTTCAGCATTGTCTGCCGCCTCCGCAAGCCAACCGAGTAGTTGACTACCTGACCATCTAAAAGGTTCCGGTTCCCATTTCCCTGCATTGTCATTCACCCAGGCAAGATGGGTAATATCGGAATCATTGCCAAGGACCAGGTCTGCCAACATTCGAGCTGCCAGGTTTGAAGCGCCTACTCCTTCCCCGGTGTAACCACCGGCTGCCCCAATGCCAGTAGATTTGTCAAAGCTCACGCAAGGCTTCCAATGTCGATTGACCCCCATAAGACCACCCCAGCGATTGGTGACCTTGTATCCATCCAGCATTGGGAAGAGTCCTCTTAGGATCGCTTCCACCTTATCCAGATCTGGGTCATCGGTCGGGATCACAGCTTTGCGTTTACTACCGAAGTAATAACCACCGCGACCTCCAAAGGCAAATCGATTGTCCATGGTTCTTTGACCATAGATAACCTGCCGGCGTTCATCGCCGAAGGTTTCTCGTTTCCTTAAACCAATCTCGTCCCAGATAGTATCTGGAAGAGGTTCGGTGGCCACCATCATTGAATACAGTGGAATCAGCTTTCTTTCCTGCCCCTTGATAGAGTCAGTGTAACCTTCAGTTGCGCGAAGTATTTTCCCTGCCTTAACTTCACCTAGCAGGGTGACTAATTTGTTGGGTGTAATTTCCGTCACGGGAGTTTGTTCGTAAATCTTGATGCCTTTACTACGCAGAACTTCTCCAAGTCCTCGAACCAGGCGAGCAGGGTGGATGGAGGCGCAATGTGGTGTATAAACGGCTCCATGGTTGGGTGTCATATTGAGACGCTGCCGGGAGTCATCTTCATCCAGCCAGATAAAATCATCTTCAGTAAAACCTAGCCTGTAATAGTGTTCTATACCTGCTTTGTATTCCTCAACGTCAAATGGCCGTGTGGCAATAGTTAATGTGCCGCCCTTTGCGAAATGACAATCAATGTTCTCTGCCTGGCAAACCCGCCCGATTTCATCGACGGTATCCTCCATCGCACGAGCAATCGCCATTCCGTCACTTTGTGTGTTCGGGTCTAAGAGTCGATCCGACAGGTCCTGTGACCAACCCATACACCAACCGCCATTGCGACCACTCGCACCAAAGCCAACGGTATTGGACTCGAAGACGGCGATATCCAGGTTCGGGTTGGACCGATTGAGATAGTACGCCGTCCACATACCTGTGAAACCGGCGCCGACAATGGCGATGTCGACATCCGTGGGGAGTGGCCCTGGTTCCTCGCACTGGAGTCCATCCAATGAGTCAAACCAGAAGCTGCCATTGTGTATTGGATTTTGATCTGAATTAGTACTCATAATGAGTTCATACCTTATTTTGAATGCAGAGTCATCTTCCCGGAGGATAGGAAGTTTAAACCGCATTTATCGCGGATTTCAAAAGTACCTTGATTGGTTCTGAACGGTTCTGATCATCGCATCACTAATTGCTTTTAGAGCAGATCACTCACACGCCCTTG
>DTZW01000298.1:7992-11652 GCA_012961165.1 Gammaproteobacteria bacterium
GCGACCCTTGACCCGGCCTTTGCCGGCGCACAGCATCAGGTGGCGCGCGTTGCTTCAGATGCGCCAGAATGGTCTGGATCGCGTCCGGATCGGTGACATCTGCGATCACCCGCTTCTTGATCGTAGCACATTGTCTTGTTGATGCCCCAGTAAAACACTTTTGAACTATTTTGATTCTGAATGCGCTTAAACCTTCTGACTCTCATCCCAATTTTACTATCAGAAACTGACTGCTACGAGTACACAGCGCCAATTCTGAACAGAATCCGTTGGTCCCGTCAGATGTTGCTAACCACCCCATAGCGGCGAATCGTTTGCGTGAAATGTTTACCAGGTAAATGGGAGCTGTCGTTTAGCGTTGTTTGACTTCTGCACACACAGCTAACCTATCGAATTGGTTTGTCCTTCCGCGCAGAGGTCTAATAACGCTCGGTGCTTCGGCCAAAAGCGGCGGTTTTGACGGTCCAAAGGTCACGACACCATCGCTCATCAGTTCAATAGAATTCAGGCAACAATAATGCCATGCACCGATCTGTTCTGGACTTCGGCACCAGCGTTGCCAGTGCAATCCTTCATGTATGTGTTCGAATTGATCCCGAATCAGATTCATCTCGCCAGCAAAAGGCGTTATGCTCCCGAAGAATAGTGGAGACGCTGAGAATGCCTGGTTTTCTGAAGTGGCTTGGGATTATCATTGTTGTGCTTGCGCTGGGGATCGCCTTCTTCCTCTTTGGCATGCGTTTCCATGACGGGCCGATTGAAATCGTGACCGGTGGTCCTTTCAAAACGGGTGAGTTGGCTGAGGCTCCGGATGACTGGAGTTTCCTGACAGATCGGATGGAAATCGAGTTTCAAACCATGGAACCTGATACGTCACGTATCGTCTGGCTGGTTGTCTTCGAGCGGCGGCTATATATCATAAGTGGCTACATGAATACCGGTTACGGCAAGATATGGAAAAAGTGGCCGCACCATCTTCTGACGGACGACAGAATTATCCTGAGAGTCGATGGCAAGCTGTATGAACAGCGTCTGGTTCGGTTGATGGCGCATCCTCAACTCCTGCGGATCATGACGATCAATGCGAAGAAGTATGGTGGCGGGGCCGATCCTGATTTCAAAGTTGAGCAGTTACGTGAGGCGCTCGCATCGGGTGACTTCTGGTTGTTTGAAGTTGTAGATCGGGAGACCTAGATTGCTGGCAATGCCAGCAGTGAAGGTGGTATAGGAATCCGCATCCATAATCGCATGGGTAGACCGATCAGGTAGTCCCAAACTCGTTCTGTGTCCTGTCTGCTTTGGAATGATTTGCGGTGGTTGTGTTGGTCCTGATGACAACATCCTAATCTGGCAGAAACGGCCAACAGCGGCGCCAGAGCCAACATCCCAAATCGGAGCAGCCAGTCAGCTGAGCCAGCAGGAGTAGCGATGCAAGCATGTCACTCGCTACTGCTTCCGGCGAATCTCCTCCGACAGCGAGAGCACATAGCTGCGAATCGCCGCGGATTGATCGGCGGTCAGCTCCATCCCCGGCATGCCGTTCGCGCGCTTCGACCCACCGATGACGATCGCATCCCATTGCGCGTGCGTTCCTGCATCTGCATAGCGCAGATCTGGCACCGAGCCACCAAATCGAGCGACCGCGTTACCGCCATGACAGAATTTGCATGCCTCGTCGTACATTGCAGCACCCAAGGCAATGACGTCTGACGACGCGTCCAGCTTTGGTTGATCAGGCAGGGGGGAATTGACCGTGGGGCTGGCTGCGAGCGGCGCTTCGCCGCCCAGCGTGAATGCCAGCAGTCGCGTTGGCCCTTTCGAGGCTTCCGTCGAGTGCATTTGCGGATACTGGAACTGCAACCCGCCACCAGCGCCGATGGGTATTAACACGTACTGGATTCCGCCGATCGAGTAGCTGGCCGGTGATGCGTTGATCGCCGAACCGGTCTGGACTGACCAGAAGCGCTCTCCAGTACCGGCAGCAAAGGCTTCGAATCGACCCGAAGCGGTGCCTTGAAACACGAGATCGCCCTCGGTGGTCAACAACCCGCCGTTGAACGGTAGATCATGATCCACTACCCAGCGAATGTGACCATTTGTAGGATCCATTGCAACCAACTTGCCTGGCGCGTGGGGTTTACCGTCGACCTCCGTGACCATGACGACACCTTCACCGCTGCGGTTACCTGATCTCTCGGATGGTGCATCGATCACCGGAATGTAAGACAGTGCATGTCCCGGATGAAACGCCATGGGGTTCCAGCCATGCGCCCCCCAGGAATTAGGCCAGATATACGCCTTCTCGCCCTCGGGAATGTTCCAATACTCTCCCGCCGGATCATAGATCGGCTTGCCCGTCTCGATGTCGATGTCCGTCGCCCAATTGGTTTTGGCGAACTTGCCAACGGCGAGTAATTCGCCCGTGTGCCGATCCAATGTGTAGTGAAAGCCGTTCTTGGGCGCAATCAGCAGCGTCTCGCGCTCTTCGTTTCTAATCATGAGGTCAGCAAGAACGATGTTCATCGTGGCGTTATAATCCCAGCTGTCCTTGTCGACAGTCTGGTAGTGCCACTGGTACTCGCCAGTATCCGCATCGACGGCAACGATAGAAGATAGAAACAGATTTTCGCCCCCAAGGGGACTACGCTCTGCGTGCCGGTACGGGTAAGCGCCCGAGGTTCCAAAGAACAGCCGGTTGGACACTGGATCGTAGGTCATCTCGTTCCAGTTGTGCCCGCCCCCGCCGTGCTTGGCGAGCGTATTCCCCGACCATGTCTTGTCTGCCATCTTAAGTGCAGGCGTATCGTTCTCTTCCGGCTTATCGCTCGGAACGATGTAAAAACGCCACAGCAGATCGCCGTCGGTCGTGTAGGCCGACACGTAACCACGATTCTTCAGTTGGGATTCCGAACCGCCGTTACCTACGAAAACCTTGCCACCGCCCACATAGGGCGAATCCGTTATGAAGTAACCAAGGGCGTTGTCGCAGGTCTGCTGGGACCACAGGTGTGTACCTTTCACTGCATCCAGCGCAATCAATCGGCAGTCGGGTGTTGTCAGGAATACCTTACCATCCCACACCGCAACGCCACGGTTGGCGCGCGCCAGCCAGGACAGAATTGGTAGCTCGACGATCGCTTCTCGAACCTCGGGATCATACGACCACAGAATGTCGCCACTCTTCGCATCGACCGCCAACACGATCGAGTAAGCCCCGGAAAGATAGACGACACCATCAATCACGATGGGTGTGGTGGCCACGCCATCCGGTATCGGCAGGTCGGCCGCCCACGCTAGCCCAAGCCGACCCACATTAGCCCTGTTCACTTGAGCCAAAGGTGAGTAGTGCTGGCCGTTGAAGTCACCGCCTTTCAGGATCCAGTTCGTCCCGCCGGTAGAAGTTATGTCTTCATCGTGGGCTTGCTGAGCCGCTACCAGAGAAGCGGTACACCACATTACCAATGCGAGAACCGATCTACCGCTGCGCGAGCTCTTCAGCATGAGCCACCCTCAACATCATCGAACGGAGTATAGGAACGATTGAGGATAGGAAGTTTAAACCGCATTTATCCCGGATTTCAAAAGTATCTTGATTGGGTTTTTTTGCGAAAAGAAGCCCGTGGTGTAGTTTTTCGGTGGAGGATGGTCAATGTCTGATTA
>DTZW01000298.1:11699-12871 GCA_012961165.1 Gammaproteobacteria bacterium
GTTGATTTGGCTGTTTATCCGCGAATGTTTTAGGGTTGGCTAAAAATTGCAACGCGACAACTTATTTGAGTGGTTGACGATGAGCGAACGAATGAATCGGCCTGGAGTTCGATGCCCCAGACTAAGTCAGTCAGCGTGATGCAAAAATTGATAGCGTGAAAGACCAGGCAAGAAAAGTCCCAGACCAACAGTTTGTATCGTAGTTAGATGAATGATTCGGCTACAGAATTGAGGCCGATTTTATTTTCTAAACTCAAAATTTGCGCAAAACTATTGAGTGTGACGATTGAATTCGCATTTGTGTCACCGCTTTCCTGTCGTGAACGAATGCGTTTGACAATACCTTGGTTAACTTTGCTAACCTCTTCATACAAATCTCCCAGGCGGGCTAGTCTGTAGTCTGCTTCACCGCCTGTACCCTCCTTGAAATACTGGGTCAGTAGATAAAGTGATGATGTTCGCACGATAGTTTCCTCGGCAGTCGAAAAGGGTAAATGATAGCGAGCCATCGGTCCAAGAAAATCCATATGCGGGCAGCCACTTGTGGCCATCAACAATCCCAATAATGAATAAATCGCTTTATCAATTGGCAGTCGACTACTAGTAACCCGCTCGAATGTTTCGACTTTACATTCGACAATCTCAGTTGAAATATCATGCGCGACTGAGTCGATAACCCAAGAAATTCTTAGTGCAACCGGACAGTGAAGTTCTTGAGATGGGGATAGAGGGCAATGTTCACATTGATGATTGTCTAAGCGAGCCCAGTTCTCGTTATCACTGGCTATGAGGGGCGGCAGTTTGCTGTGATTCTGGCTATCTATCTCAACATCAAACGACAGCAGCTCGCCGTCATCCTTAATAATGCGGTACCCGATGTGTATTGGTTCGTTCATAGCCTGTGAGTTTCCTGTGATTACTGGCGTTAATAATAATTGGGGTCGGAGTAATTACCCGGGGTAAAGTACCGGAGTACTTTTGTATTCCTGGAAAAACACGCTTTATAATTCCTATTCTCGTGACCCTAGATATCCCACCACGAGTTTACCGAAATTTCACCGGGAGGAAGGAAGCCGGGCTTACCTAAAAAATTCATCATCGTCAGTGCTTTCACTAGCTGGGTCGTCAGCCGAGGATTGTTGTTCAGTTGGCTTGTCTTTCTTTCCCATAGA
>DTZW01000298.1:12881-16825 GCA_012961165.1 Gammaproteobacteria bacterium
CAAGGGTATCTGGTTGGGCGACAAGAAAACAATATGGGTGTACGATCGGTTGCTGTGCAGTTTTCCTGTTCAGCTCAAACCAAATTTGGAGAGTCACGATGAAATACCTCTTTGTTCTTATCTCACTTTTTGTACTCGCCCTTCCGGTTACAGCTGAGGAAGCCCCACAACCCGTCATACAGGTCACATTTATTGACACCAATGGCGACAATGCCAAGTACCTTGAGCTGTATGACAAGATTAGCAAAGTGTATGAAGAAACCGGTAACCCCGGCGAGCGCACCCTTTGGGGCGCAGGTTTCGCGGGTACTGCCACCGGGTCGACCATTTTGACCGTGGAATATCCCAGCATGACTGCCATGGCAGAAGCCAATATAAAGACATTTGCTTCGAAAGAATATCAGGCCCTATCGGCTGAATTCCAAGCTGCGGGTATGTCTTTCACAGACAACTCGCTTATGTTCAACATAAGATAATCTGGAGGGGTGGGCGCACCCACCCCATCCTTCTACGCAAACAGGCACGTAGCGCGCAATTCAATACTGCGTCGTGCCGGGTTGCCTATTGCAACTTCAGGGTCCCTGAATGCCGAATGTGGTGTCCAGTAAGGCTTTCCCTTGTTTATCTGTTCACTGTCCCACGTCCGAAAGGCGACCACTTCGTTTTTATTCAATTCGGGGAACGAGTACCAACGGTAATCCTTCCGAAAAATAAAAGGACTCTATTCTCCTGGGAGCAATTGGATCAAGATAAAGTGGTTTGGGACCGGCAGCGATACATTGAACAGCCTCAGTTATGCGCTGGGGATGGTCCTATCATTGATTTCCGGGATTTTTTCCGGCAATTTTATGCGGGTGGTCAGTGGGATAAATACCGTGACTCGGCTTTGAAAAGAAAAATTTCACGATAGGCTATCCAATATGGAATACGATTACATCATCGTTGGCGGCGGATCAGCCGGCTGTGTGCTAGCTAATCGGTTAAGCAACCTACCAAGCACTCGTGTGTTACTGTTAGAAGCCGGTCGCTCGCATCGTCACCCTTTGATTAGTATTCCTCTGGGCTATGGTAGCACTTCGGCTTCACCGGCATTTTCCTACCAGTTTAAATCAGAACCTGATCCAGGCACTAACTTACGGCAACATCACCTACCTCGAGGTAAATGTCTGGGTGGCAGTTCATCCATTAATGGCATGATCTATATTCGCGGCCAGGCCAGGGACTTTGATCTATGGGCGCAGGCAGGCGCAACTGGATGGGACTGGGAATCTGTTAAACCTTACTTCGTCGGCAGTGTCGATCAGTCACGTGGGCCGAGCCCATGGCACAGCACCAAAGGTCCCCTGCGATTAGAGGATATTAAATTCAAACTGCCGGTCTGTGACGCACTTATTGCGGCAGGGATAAAAACGGGCCTCGCCTACAATGAAGACTTTAACGGCGCAGACCAGGAAGGTATCGGCTATTACCAGACTACCATGCGCAATGGCAGACGCTGGTCTGCTGCGAATGCTTATCTGGATGGCATCAGAAACCGACCCAATCTAACCATCAAAACCCAGGCCCCGATTGACCTAATTGTTTTTGATAAAGACCGGGCCATTGGCGTCATTGCCAATGGCCAGGAAATAACCGCAACAAAAGAGGTGATTGTCTGTGCTGGCGCCTATAGCTCACCGCAATTACTACAGGTATCCGGTGTGGGACCCAAATCAGTTCTTCGGCACCTTGATGTTAACCCGGTGGCGTATCGAGAACAGGTCGGTGAAAACCTCCAGGATCATGCTGGCCCACCCATGGCGTGGCGGTTAAATCACCATCAGGATAGCGTTAATAAGGAGCTGGGCCCGCTAGGGCTGATTCGTAATACCATCACTTATGCACTGACTCGATCCGGAGTGCTGAGCATGCCCGCTGCAGCGGTGGGAATATTCGCCCGCAGCAATGAACATATTCTCCGCCCTGACTTGCAGTTTCACTGCCTGCCGGTGAGTGGCAGAGATTCAGATGACCCTGCTCAGCAGCAGGTAGACGCGTTTCCTGGTTTTACCATCATGCCTTATCTCATGCATCCAAGGTCAAGGGGAAAGGTCTATGCAAAATCGCCGGACGCACGCTTAGATCCGAGTATTGAAGTCAATTACTTTGCCGACGAACAGGACCTGGAAGCGGTCGTCAGTGGTATGCGCCTTGCCCAACGCATAGTTGAAACAGAACCTTTTGCCGCAGCAGTAAGCGAACGTATCAGGCCTCTTGCTGATGTTACTACGGATTCGGGCTATGCTGCCTATGCCAGGGACCACGCGCATACCGGCTATCATCCCGTAGGAACCTGTCGAATGGGGAGCGATGCCGAAGCCGTGGTCGACCCGCAATGCAGGGTCTATGGTACACGCAATCTTAGGGTGGTTGATGCATCGGTCATGCCAAGCCTGGTATCCGGGAATACCCATGCAGCCACTATCATGATTGCAGAAAAAATTGCCGCAGGGTTGACCCAAGAGAAGCCAACCAGCCACCTTTAGAAAAAATTGGTCGACTAAGGAATAACAACATGACCTCTGCTGAATTGAATTCTTTTCGAACAGAAGTTCGTGATTTTCTCGCTAACAATCTAACTCCGGAAATGCGTAAGGCGGCGGCTTTGGGCTTCGGAATACCTAAAGCGATAGGGCAAGAGTGGCACAAAGCCCTTTTCGATCAGAACTGGATTGCCCCAAGCTGGCCAAAGGAATACGGTGGTACCGATTGGAGCTTGATGCAGCAATATATTTTTAGTGAAGAGAATGCGCTGGCCGGCGCGCCAATGATCATGCCTTTTAGTATCAGCATGGTGGGGCCGGTTATTTATACTTTTGGCACGGATGAGCAAAAGAAACAGCACCTTCCAGGCATTATGGACGGCAGTTTATGGTGGTGTCAGGGATACTCCGAGCCTGGAAGTGGTTCCGATCTCGCGTCACTAAAAACCAGCGCAGTGCGAGATGGCGATAACTACATAGTGAATGGCCAGAAAATCTGGACCACCAATGCCCACAAGGCTGACTGGATTTTCGCGTTGGTTCGAACCGATAAAGAATGCAAGCCGCAGCAAGGCATCTCGTTTTTATTAATCGATATGAATTCTCCGGGCATCGTAGTCAAACCCATTGTCTCTATTGACGGATTGCACCATTTAAACGAGGTGTACTTCACCGATGTCCAGGTACCTGTCGGCAATCGCATCGGCGAGGAAAACAAAGGCTGGACTTACGCCAAGTTCCTATTAGGCCATGAGCGCGCGGGCATCGCCGGTGTTGCCAGCTCAAGAAGAGCCATAGAAGCGCTGCGAGAAATCTCCCATCAGGAACCTGATAATACTGGCCGAACATTGGCGCAAGATGATGATTTTATTCGCCAGATCAACCAGGCTGAAATCAAACTCGAGGCGCTTGCTGGCATCGAATCAAAAATATTAAGCGCAATGTCCGGTGGTAAAACAGTCGGTGCCGAGGCGTCGGCGTTAAAAATTCTTGGCTCTGAGCTTCAGCAGATACTAGATGAGATTAGAGTGAAAGCCGTGGCGTATTACGCTATACCTTTCGACGTTTATCAGATTCGCGGCGAAAGCGATGATACGTGCATCGGACCCGAGTATTCGGTGACTGCCGTTAGCGATCACAACTTCGGACGTGCCTCGTCAATTTATGGCGGTTCTAACGAGATTCAGCGTAATGTCATTGCCAAGGCAGTGCTGGAGCTGTAATCAACGAATTGTCAGAATAATTGGGGTCGGCGTAAACTTTACATTTTTATTACATGGCCTGGAGCGAAAGGCTAAAGGCTTCATAGTCGCAAGCTTACAGATACTCGCTGTTGCCACCGTGATACTTGAACTTCATTAGTTCAGGGTTCGCTGTTCGATGCCAGGAAGGCCTGGAGTTCTACCTGTCGGAAGACCGGCG
>DTZW01000298.1:16919-17203 GCA_012961165.1 Gammaproteobacteria bacterium
GGGACTACCACGGTCTTTTCGGAAGCGTGGCCGTAAACCAAAGACGAAATTGTAAATTTTACTCCGACCCCAATTATTCAAGAACCTCCGCAAAAATCAAAGCACCAAGATTACTTGACCACTACAAAGAATAGCACCGGATTCAAGTGCTGCCCTCAATCAGATCAGCAGAAAGCGCTGACACTGCAGGCTGTGCCGACCAGCGACAACAGAGCGAAATCGAGCGAATTGGTCAGCAAGCAGGCAGGCTTTTCACTGCATGCGGGGGTGGCCTGTAAGTCCAA
>DTZW01000299.1 GCA_012961165.1 Gammaproteobacteria bacterium
CCTTCGCGGCAGAGGCGGTGCAGGATTCCCAACGGGAATGAAGTGGAGCTTCGTGCCAAAGAAAGAAGGCAATGGCCATCGCTACCTGGTTGCCAACGCCGACGAAATGGAACCGGGCACCTTTAAAGATCGATTGCTGATGGAAAAAGACCCGCACCAGCTGATCGAGGGCATGATCCTGTCGGCCTATACGATCTCTGCAGACGTCGGCTATATCTTCATCCGGGGAGAATACCATGTCGCCATCGCCCGCCTGCAGGAGGCTATAAACGCGGCCTCTGCCTCAGGTTTACTTGGTGAGCATATCCTGGATTCCGAGTTTTCGTTTCGACTACATGTACACGTAAGTGCCGGGCGTTATATCTGCGGCGAGGAAACAGCGCTACTAAATTCCCTGGAAGGCAAACGCGCAATCCCCCGGGCGAAACCGCCCTTCCCACAGGTTAGCGGGCTATGGGGGCGGCCTACTATCGTCAACAATGTCGAGACCCTGTGCAATGTCACTCATATTGTTGCCCATGGTGCTGACTGGTTTAAGTCCCTGGGACTTGGCGTTGATGGCGGCACCAAACTGTTCGGTGCAAGCGGCCGGGTCGCACGACCGGGCTGCTGGGAACTACCCATGGGCACGCCGATCAGGGAAATTCTTGAGGAACATGCCGGCGGCATGGCCGAGGGTTATCAGCTTAAGGGGTTCCTGCCAGGCGGGGCTTCCACAGATTTCCTAACCCCCGACCATCTGGATATACCCATGGAGTATGAATCCATCATGCAGGCGGGTAGTCGTATGGGCACGGGCACAATGATTATTCTGGACGACCGTTCGTGCGCGGTCGGCATGATCGCCAACCTGGCGAAGTTTTTTGCCCGTGAATCCTGCGGGTTCTGCACGCCCTGCCGCGAAGGGTTGCCCTGGGTACAGGAAGTACTGGATCGAATCGAGGCAGGCAACGGCGAGCCGGACGACATAGAAGTCCTGCAACGACAATCACAGTTTATCGGTGCTATCGGCAACACTCACTGCGCTCACGCGCCGGGGGCGATGGAACCCCTGGCCAGTGGCCTGAAGTATTTCCGGGATGAATTTATCACTCATATTGAAGGTAAGGCCTGTCCTTACCAGCGAGAGGTGTAGGGCGTGCCGACCATATTCGTCGATGACCGTGCTATTGAAGCAAAAACAGGCGACAACCTGCTAGAGGTTCTACTGTCGAACGGGATAGACGTCCCGTACTTCTGCTGGCATCCGGCAATGGGAAGTGTTGGCGCGTGCAGGCAGTGCGCTGTTGTTGGCTACGCTAATCCCGACGACACGCGGGGGCGAATAGTCATGTCCTGCATGACGCCAGTGACTGAAGGCGCCCGCTTCTCGGTCCAGGCAGACAACGCCACCTCGTTCCGCAATTCCGTTATCGAAAACCTGATGCTAAATCACCCACACGACTGCCCTGTCTGCGAGGAAGGCGGGGAATGCCACCTGCAGGACATGACCGTGATGGTTGGCCATAACGATCGTCGTTACAAGGGCCTTAAAACGACTTTTCGAAACCAGTATCTGGGCCCGCTTATCGGCCACGAAATGAACCGCTGCATTACCTGCTACCGGTGCGTTCGTTACTACCAGGATTACGCCGGCGGCGATGATCTTGCAGCATTTGGGTCCAGGGACAGGGTGTTTTTTGGTCGCGCTGAGCCAGGTGTGCTGGACAACGAATTTTCGGGCAACCTGGTAGAGGTCTGTCCGACAGGTGTTTTCACAGACAAGACATTATCGAAACACTACACCCGAAAATGGGACCTGCAGTCTGCCCCTAGCGTGTGCCAGGCCTGCTCGCTGGGATGCAATACTTACACTTCTGAACGCTATGGCGAAGTTCGCCGTGTACACAATCGTTATCACAATGAGGTAAACGGCTACTTCCTGTGTGACCGCGGGCGGTTCGGCGCGCAGCATGTCAACTCGCCCAGGCGTATTCCCGGGGCAGGAATCCGAAATGCAGATGGTCTGTACGAACCTGTATCGATCGCAGATGCGCTCGACAAAGTTAAAGGACTGCTGACCGGAGAGGTCATTGGTATTGGATCACCCCGCGCCAGTCTCGAGTCGAATGAGGCCCTGCGCCAACTGGTCGGCGCCGATCATTACTGCAACGGCATGACATCAACCGAGCGTGAAATGCACGGCGTCATTCTTGAGGTTCTGGCCAGCAACCTAAGCGTACCATCGATGATGCAAGTCGAGACCTTCGACGCCATACTGGTCGTTGGCGAGGACGTCACCAATCATGCGCCCAGGCTCGCACTTTCGATCCGGCAGGCCGTTAGAAACATCGGGCAGCAGTTGGCGGCCGACACCGGCATCAGTCAATGGCATGATGCAGCGGTTCGCGAACTGGAGCAGGACGAGAAAAGCCCGCTGGTCATTCTTTCCCCCATGACTGATCGACTGGATGACATTGCCAGTGATACCCATCGCCTGGCACCAAACGATATTGTCTCGATGGTTGAACAAATTATCGACGCCATTGACGAGGATAAACCCTGCCACGCCAAAGACATTGCAAGCACATTGCTGGCGGCAAAACGTCCACTCATTATTTCAGGTACCAGCCTTCGCAGCCCCAACATCCTGAAGGTTTCCGCCAACCTCGCGGCCGCGCTTGCAAGGAAAAACCCCAGCACCGGTATTTTTCTGTGTGCATCAGAGGTCAACAGTGTTGGCGTTGCGATGATCGACAACACAGGCAATGCGGAAGACCTTTTGGGCAACAGGCCAGAGACCGTCATCGTGCTGGAAAACGATATCGATACCCGCCTTGGCAGCGCACTGCTTGATGAGGTGCAAAACCTCGTTGTCATCGATGCAATGGACAATCCAACGACGTCGCGTTGCAGCATCGTTCTGCCGGCTGCTTCATTCGCTGAAGCTGAAGGAACCTTCGTCAACAATGAAGGCAGGGCGCAGCGTTCAATGGCAACCTTTATACCTGCGGGGGACATCACGCCTGGCTACCAGCTTCTTAGCGCACTGGGCGGTGATCACTCGTCCGCCAGTGGATGGCAACAAACGCTGGCTGCTGAACATGCTTCGCTTGCAGGGGTAGTGACCTGCGCGCCCGATGAACAATTTCGCATTGAAGGAAGCCGGATTGCACGCATGACCCACCGGGCCAGTGGCCGCACCGCGGTGCTGGCGAATGTTTCCGTACACGAACCGCAGCAGCCGCTGGATACAGAATCGCCACTTGCCTTTACCATGGAAGGCAACCAGACAAGGGCTCCGGCGAGTCTGCGCCCCTATACCTGGTCGCCGGGCTGGAATTCCAATCAGTCCATTCACAAGTTTCAGGATGAAGTAGGTGGGCCCGATAAATCGGGTGCCACCGGTATTCGCCTGTTCACAGGATCAACCGAGCTGACAGGGTTTGAACTCTCGGAAGAGGCAGACGCCAGGCTGATCGGCCAGGTACACATCTTTGGTAGCGACGAGCTCAGCAATGAAGCTGCAGAATTATCCACGCTGATTCCCCAACCATATGCCCGCATGTCTAGCGCCACCGCCGCCAGCCTGGAGGTCTCTCACCAGGATGGCCTGGCCTTCGGCGACATCATCATGACAGTACTGGTGGATGACGAAGTCGCTGAACGCTGCGTCGTCTATCCAATGATCCCGGGCACCGAGGCCCTTGGGAGCGCGCGGTTATCCGGATTACAAAAAGTGGCAGGTTACACAGCGCCTTCTGACCCACTCCGGCCAGGCCTGATCACCACAGACAGGACAAGTTGATGGAAGAGCTGTTTATCTATGTTGTGATCTTTGGCACCCTGTTCGGGGTCTTTGGCGGCGCAGCAATTCTGGTCTGGTTCGAAAGACGACTACTGGGTATCTGGCAGGATCGCCTGGGCCCTAACCGGGTTGGACCCTTCGGTATCGGCCTGGCATTAGCGGACATCATCAAGCTGTTCGCAAAAGAAGACTGGATACCACCCTTTGCTGATCGGTTCGTGTTTGTGTTCGCGCCAACCGCCATTGTTATGGCCATGCTGCTGGGGTTTGCTGTCGTCCCCTATGCGCCCGGTATCCATATCGCGAACCTTAATATCGGATTGCTGTTCTTTCTAGGCATGACCTCTCTCGCCGTTTACAGCGTGCTGCTTGGCGGCCTCGCGTCCAATAACAAATACGCTCTGCTGGGCGGCCTGCGAAGTGCTGCACAAATGGTCAGCTACGAAGTATTCATGGGCCTTTCTTTGATGGGCGTCGTCATGCTGACGGGTTCATTTAGTCTTGTAGACATCGTCCACTGGCAGGCAGACAACTACTGGTTCGTGATACCGCAGTTTATTGGCTTTGTGGTGTTCGTGATTGCCGGAATTGCGGAAAGCCACCGCCTGCCGTTCGACCTGCCTGAAGCAGAACACGAATTAGTGGCCGGGTTTCATACAGAATATTCAGGCATGAAGTTCGGCATGTTTATGGTGGGCGAGTATCTGGGGCTAATCCTGATCTCATGCATGATTGTGACTATCTTCTTCGGTGGTTGGCTTGGCCCTGCATTCCTGCCCCCGTTTATCTGGTTTTTTATCAAGTCGTTCGCCTTTATTTGCTTCTTTATTCTTCTACGGGCAGCCATACCACGACCACGATATGACCAGCTGATGTCATTCGGGTGGAAGTTCATGCTGCCCCTGACACTGATCAATCTTCTTGCGACTGGAGCCATCGTGTTATGGGTATGATTCTGAAAGCAATCTGGAGCCAACTGGTTACCCTGTTCGAGGTGCTCCGGCATACGTTCACAAAAGCCGACACAATTGAGTATCCAGAGGAGATGCCGTATCTCGCGCCTCGCTATCGCGGCCGGATTGTACTGACCCGTGACCCCGACGGCGAAGAGCGATGCGTTGCCTGCAACCTTTGTGCTGTGGTCTGCCCCGTCGATTGTATTGCCCTGCAGAAGACAGAAGACGATCACGGCCGCTGGTATCCGGAATTTTTCAGAATCAATTTCTCGCGCTGCATCATGTGTGGCATGTGTGAGGAGGCCTGCCCAACCTACGCCATCCAACTCACGCCTGATTTTGAAATGTGTGAATACGACAGGCAGAACATGGTTTACGAAAAGGAACACCTGCTGATCAGTGGCCAGGGCAAATACCATGGGTACAGTTTTTACAATGTCAGCGGCAAATCAATCGAGGATAAAGACAAGGGTGAGGCCCGGAACGAAGCACCACCTGTCGATGTAAGGAGCCTCTTACCATGACACTGGAACTATAAAATGCTTGAGCTGGGACTATTCTATATCGCTGCGACCGTATCACTGATCTCCACCGTCCTCGCGGTGACCCGGTATAACGCGGCGCACGCGCTTATTTACCTGATCATATCCCTGCTTGCGTCCGCCATCATTTTTTACCTGGTGGGCGCGCCCTTTGCCGCGGTGCTGGAAGTCGTGATTTATGCTGGCGCCATTATGGTGCTGTTCGTTTTTGTCATCATGCTGCTGAACCTGGGTCAATCAGGTGACGTCGCTGAACATGTGCTGCTCCGACCGGCGATGTGGATATTTCCTTCAGTACTCTGCGTCATACTGTTCGTTGAGATCGTCTATGTCCTGCAAAGCAGCGAGCGACTCCTCAAAGGGATTGTCATTGGACCCAAAGCCGTAGGGCTGGAACTTTTTGGGCCTTATGTCCTGGCGGTAGAGATCGCCTCTATGCTGCTACTCGCAGGTCTGGTAGGCGCGTATCACCTGGGACGGCGTTATTTTATTGATGTCAGGGACGTGCCTACTGCGCAATCTCTGGCAGCTACGTCGGGAGACGACCATGAATGAAGCCGTCGTCATCCCCATGGAACACGGCCTGCTGCTGGCGGGCATTCTATTCCTGATTGGTCTGCTGGGCGTTCTGGTACGCCGCAACATTATCCTGATCCTGATGTCCCTGGAGATCATGCTGAACGCCTGCGGGCTCGCGTTTATTGTGGCCGGCGCTCATTGGGGAGTAGCCGACGGACAGATCATGTTCATGCTCATACTGAGCATCGCCGCCGCTGAGGTCTCGGTTGGCCTTGGATTGCTACTACAAGCCCATCGTCGCTTCGGGTCGCTGGATGTTGACCAGGCAAGCAGGATGCAGGGGTAATATAATGGCTGACTATATCTACCTCATCCCGCTGTTACCCTTAATGGGCTTCCTGCTGCTATTCACCACGCTGGGCAATCTTCCGAAAGCACTGGTTGCCCTGGTGGGCGTTGGCAGCGTCGCGAGTTCAGCTATGCTCGTTTTGCTCACTGCACTCGAATTCATGACCTTACGAGAACCACTTAGCACCACCTTATATACGTGGATCAATGTTGGTGGCTTCAGCCCCTTCGTCAGCTTCTACGTAGACGGACTAACGCTGACCATGCTGTCCGTGATTACCGGCGTGGGTCTGCTGATCCACATCTACTCGTCACTCTTTATGCTGGACGACAAGGATTACTCCCGGTTTTTCAGCTACATGAACCTGTTTGTATCCGCCATGCTGGTACTGGTACTGGCCGACAACCTGCTCCTGCTGTTTGTCGGCTGGGAAGGCGTGGGCTTATGCAGCTACCTTTTGGTGGGGTTCTGGCACGAAGATAGCGCCAATGGCGCCGCAGCAAGAAAAGCGTTCATCGTCACCAGGGTTGGCGACACGGCGATGGCGATTGGCATGTTCCTGTTATTCGCGCATCTAGGCACACTCGATTTTGCACCCATGACTGCCGCTGCAATTAGCCAGTGGCCTGAAGGAAGCCCGATATTAACAATCGCCTGTCTGTTACTGCTTGGTGGCGCAGTCGGCAAATCCGCTCAGCTGCCACTACAAACCTGGTTACCGGATGCCATGGCGGGTCCAACGCCAGTCAGTGCGCTGATTCACGCGGCCACCATGGTAACCGCGGGCGTTTACCTGATCGCCCGGACACACGACCTCTTCCTGTTGTCACCCTTCGCCCTGAACACTGTTGCAGTAATAGGGGCTGCTACTTTGCTTATGGCAGCGTTCACCGCCATCACTCAACATGACATCAAGCGAATCCTTGCCTACTCCACAATCAGCCAGATTGGTTACATGTTCCTGGCGCTGGGAGTTGGCGCATGGGCATCCAGCATCTTCCACCTGATGACCCACGCCTTTTTCAAGGCCTTGTTGTTTCTTGCCGCAGGCGCCGTCATCTACTCGCTACACCACGAGCACAATATTTTTAAAATGGGCGGGCTGCGCAAGAAACTCCCCGTGGCATTCTGGAGTTTCCTGATTGGTAGCGCTGCGTTGGCGGCGCTACCTTTCACTTCCGGGTTTTACTCCAAGGACGCCATTTTACTGTCGGCTTATGAGAACGCGTGGCAAGGTCCCCTGCTCTGGGGCATAGGGTTGCTCGGCGCCCTGCTTACCTCCATCTACAGTTTCCGTCTGGTTTTTATCGTGTTCTTTGGCGAGGTAAAAACAGAGCCCTCCCAGCCCGCTGGCTGGCTGATGGCGGCGCCATTACTTGTCCTTTGCCTACTTGCGCTGGTGGGTGGATTCATCGTGATACCGGTCATGGACGTATTCCCTGCAGCGACGGGACCGGCTCACGACGGCCTGATAGCGATCATTACACCTGCAGTCCCCATCGTCGGCGTGGTCATTGCCTACCTTGTTTTCCTGTCACACAGCATCGACATCTCTCCCTGGACCGATTCCAAATTTGGTAAGGCGCTTAACCGGTTCTGGTTTTCACACTGGGCAATGGACTGGTTGTACGACACCTTTATCGTAAAGCCCTATGCCTGGATGGCACACGTCAATCGAACGGATATCGTCGACTGGTTCTACAACTTCACTGCCGATGTGATTCGCTTGCTGCATGATCTGACTACCCAAAGTCAGACAGGACAGCTACGCACCTACGCCGGGGTGATGATCCTGGGCCTGGCAGCGATAACGGCCATTGCACTCTTCTCCGGTGGAGGCACGGCACCATGACGATGATCCTGATCATGCTGACCCTGTTCATCGGCGGGCTTGCTGCCTGGATGATCGAACGCTGGAACCGCGACCTGCCCCGTTGGATATCAATTGCCAGCATTACACTTGCCGCCCTGTTACTGGTACCGCTATTGGATGCGCCAGTCGAGATACTACCGCTGGCTCATGGGGTCAGCGCTCCCTGGCTGGAATACATCAACGTGCCCTGGATTCCGCGTTTTGGTATCAGCTTTGTATTTGCCATTGACGGCCTGAGCCTGCTGCTGGTGGCGCTAACGATCTTCCTTGGTTTCGTCGCGGTACTGTCTTCCTGGAGTGAAATAGAAAAACGTCCGGGCTTTTTTCAGTTCAACCTGATGTGGACACTGGCGGGCGTCGTAGGCGTTTTTGTCTCTTTGGACCTGTTCCTGTTTTTCTTCTTCTGGGAAGTGATGCTGATCCCCATGTACTTGCTGATCGCCATTTGGGGACATGAAAAAAAATCCTATGCCTCGATGAAGTTCTTCCTGTTTACCCAGGTCAGTGGTCTGATCATGCTAGTCGCCATTCTTGCGCTTGTACTCGCCCACTATGGCCAGAGCGGCGTCCTGACGTTCAACTATTTCGACCTGCTGGGACACAGCATCGACCCGGATCTGGCTTTCTGGATGATGTGTGGTTTCTTTGTTGCCTTCGTGGTCAAACTGCCGGGTTTTCCATTCCATTCATGGCTACCAGACGCACATACCCAGGCGCCTACCGCTGCCAGTGTCCTGCTAGCGGGTATCCTCCTTAAGACTGGCGCATATGGGTTAATTCGATTCACGGTGCCATTGTTCCCGGATGCGGCGGCGGAAATTTCCACCCTTGCAATGTCGTTAGGTGCCATTGGCATACTCTACGGCGCACTGCTGGCCTTTGGCCAATCAGACTTCAAACGGCTGGTCGCGTACAGCAGCGTGAGCCACATGGGGTTCGTGCTGGTTGGTGTGTTTGCCTGGACCGAACTATCCATTCAGGGGTCAGTCATGCAGATGGTTGCGCACGGCTTCTCCACCGCAGCCCTGTTCATGATTGCCGGAGCACTGCAACATCGGTTACATACCCGGAACATGAATGAGATGGGCGGACTCTGGCAGGAAGCGCCCAGGATGGGTGCCATCGCTATGTTCTTTATTATCGCCTCGCTTGGCATGCCCGGCCTTGGGAACTTCGTTGGCGAGTTCCTGATTCTGCTAGGCGCATTTTCGGTAAACAAATGGATCACTATCCTGGCAACTCTCGGACTTGTAACCGGCGCCATGTACGCGCTGATGTCGTTACAGAAGGTTTTCCAGGGCGAAAGGGACCATTCCCAAAAAAATGGAGGCATCAGTATGCCTGACTTCGGCATGCGCGAGATGATTGCCATGATCCCCATGATGATCGGGCTCATCTATATTGGCGTTTACCCTCAACCTGTATTCGATCTGGTGAATCCGGTGCTTGCGAGCCTGTATGAGTTAACGGGTACCAATAGCAAAATCTGGGTTGGGGTGCTGCCATGATCACCACCGACCTGCTTGCACTGCTGCCAATCATCACGCTGACGGGCGTCATCCTTGTTGTCATGATGGTCATCGCCTTCGCCAGGAACCTGGCATTGACCTGCCTCTGCTGCTCCATGGGCCTGGCGCTGACGCTCGCCGCCATCGCCTGGGTCAGCATCAACCTGGAGCCTCAGTATGTGACGCCACTGATCGTGGTTGATGAGTATGCCCTGCTCTTTTCCAGCATCATCGTCATCGGCGCCTTCTTCATCGGTCTGCTGGCATACAGTTACCACGCAGGCCGCGGTGAAAATCAGGACGAGTACCTGATGCTGATGCTCCTATCTACCCTGGGTGGCGTCATACTCGCGCACAGCGCTCACTTTGCATCCTTCATTCTGGGCCTGGAACTGGTTGGTGTTTCGCTTTATGCGATGATTTCCTACCCGGTCCGCGGATTTTTCAGCCTTGAAGCTGCGCTGAAGTACCTCATCCTCTCCGGGGTGTCGTCCGCCACCTTACTGTTTGGTATCGCATTCCTGTTTGCCGTTACCGGAAGCCTGTCGTTCCAGGGTATGGCAGATGCAACTGCCCACATGGAACACGCCAGTGTGTTTGTCCTGATCGGCGCGACTTTTGTACTCGCTGGTATCGCGTTCAAGTTATCTCTGGCTCCTTTCCACATGTGGACGCCGGATGTTTACGAGGGTGCACCTGCACCAACCACAGCATTCCTTGCGACGGTTTCCAAAGGCGGTATCTTTGCGGTGCTGCTGCGCTTCTTTGTGTCATTTGATGGTTTTAGGTTTGAGGCGATTCTGGAATCACTGTTCTGGGTTGCACTCCTTTCAATCCTCGTCGGCAATATACTGGCCTTGATGCAGAACAAGATAAAACGAGTGCTTGCCTACTCTTCAATCGCGCACATTGGTTACCTGCTGGTCGGGTTCCTTGCGGCCAGTGCAGTGGGCGGCAAGCAGCTTGCCATAGAAGCCAGCATGTTCTTCCTGATCGCCTATTTCGTGACGACCATCGGCGCCTTCGGAGTGGTGACTATTATGTCCGGGAGCAGCCAGTCGGATCACGATACCGACCAGCTCTCGCAGTATGAGGGCCTGTTCTGGCGCCGCCCCCTACTTGCTGCCTTCTTCAGCGCGATGTTGTTATCACTGGCAGGTATACCGCTTACGGTGGGATTCATCGGCAAGTTTTATATCTTCGCGGCTGGTGTACAGTCGGGCCTGTGGCAATTACTCGCGGCCGTAGTGGTTGGTAGCGGTATCGGTCTGTACTACTACCTGAGAATCATTTTTTCCATGACGAAGCAACCCGTTTCAGAGGACGAGATCGACATACCCCTGGCCGGCGGGTGCGCACTCGGCATGGTTTCAGTATTGTTAGTCGTATTGGGTGTGTATCCCACACCCGTAGTGGAATGGGTTACATCAGTAGCTCGGGCACTTACCTGAACGACCCGCGATAGTACCGGCTATCAGTTAATGAGCCGGAAATGACCAGGATTAACCCTGATGAGGAGGTAGAACCATGTTAGGTTCCGTAGAACTTAAGGATTACATGATAAAAAACCCGGTCACTGCCAGGCCGGAACTCACCGTCTACGAAGCAGCACTTCGGATATTGGATCACAAAGTATCCGGTCTTGTTGTTGTGGATGAACGGAAGGCATTAATGGGCATGCTGTCTGAACTGGATTGCCTGCGAGTTATTCTTGCGGGTGTCTACAATGACGAGGAGTTTGGCGCTGCGCTGGTGGGTGATGTCATGGCCCGTGAAGTTGAAGTCCAGCATCCTCACGATGATATCGTGGATGTTGCCACCTCGATGCTGGACCATAAACATCGCAGAAGACCGGTCGTGCACGATGGGCTGCTGGTTGGGCAAGTGACCTGCCGCCAGATTCTGAAAGTTGTTACTCAAGGGCTTAAAGACCAAAAACACCGCTAGCCCAGGGTTTCGATTAGTGCCGAGCACGGCTGGAGGTTAAATCCGGCCAATTCGATCTATATCCCTGCTATTGTTGGTCCCCACTGACAAGCAGAGGAGATATCGAATGACCCTGGTCACACCTAAAACGCGGCAAGCGCTCCCCGACATGGAACCCACTTTCCAGGCGGTCGAAGCGGCCATGGGGTTTGTCCCTAACAGCATGCTCACCATGGCTCACTGGCCGGAACTGCTGCAATCATTCGGAGGCTTCGCCGGTGGCATTATCAGCGGTGGCGAGCTGGAAAGAAGCTTAAAGCAACTAATCGCATTCGTGGTCAGCAATGCAGCTGGTTGCCGTTATTGCCAGGCGCACACTTCCCATAGCGCAGAAGTAAGCGGGGTCAGCCCCGAGAAAATCCAGGCGGCCTTTGAATTCGAAACAAGCGCCCTTTTCACCGGCGCTGAAAAAGCGGCACTTCGCGTTGCATTACATGCAGGCATGGTACCGAACGCGGTAGAACCAGAACATATGGATGCCCTCAGGGAACACTTTTCAGACAAACAGTGTGTCGAGGTTGTCGCGGTCATTTCGTTATTTGGTTTTCTAAACCGATGGAACGACACCATGGCGACAACACTCGAAGATAAACCGCGGGCGTTTGCTGCTGAAACGATCGCTGGTGCTGGCTGGGATGTCGGTAAGCATGGGTAAGCTGACAGGGTTTCTAACTTCGACGCTGCATTAGAAATGACGACAGTGTATCGGCGACTGTGTCGACACAACTGAGCACAAGGAAATATAAATGACAGAAGAAAAAACAATTTTCGGGAAGATTGTCGATGGCGAAATCCCATCAGAACCGTTGTATGAAGACGATCACTGCATCGTCATTCAGGACATCAACCCACAGGCGCCGACACACGTGCTGATTATTCCAAGGGCAAAGGATATTCCCCGGCTGGCTGACGCCAACGAAAGCCACCAGGCACTATTGGGCCATCTATTGCTGGTCGCGGGCAAGGTCTCTAAACAGCTTGGTGTAGACGACGCCTTTCGCCTGGTGATCAACAATGGTGCCGCTGCTGGTCAAACGGTGTTCCACCTGCATTTGCATATTATTGCCAACAAAGCCTTCGATGAAGGGTCACTGGGAAAGGAGTTCGGGTAAAACTTATCTTTTTTTACACCCCGGTAAAGCACACAACATCTCAAAAACAAGATTAGCGGCCAGCAAGGCGGTATTGCCACTTGGGTCGTAGGGTGGGGAGACTTCTACCAGGTCAGCGCCCACAAGATTGAGCCCGGAGCAGCCCCGTATCAGCTCAATACCCTGCGTCGTAGTAAGCCCGCCAGGCTCGGGTGTTCCAGTGCCCGGCGCACAGGATGGATCAAGGCCATCAATATCAAATGACAGGTAAACCGGGTGCTCACTTCCGAGATTACTTCGGTAGTCTTCCATAAGCGGCTCCAGGGAATGATACCAGCACTCCTCGGCCGGAACGACCTGGACACCTTTTGACTTCGCCCAGTCAAAATCTTCAGCCGCATAGCCGGTGGCGCGCAGTCCGACCTGGATCATCTTTTTGGGATCAATCAGATTTTCTTCAATCGCCCGCCTGAAAATAGTTCCGTGCGTGACCTTCTCGCCGAACATCTCTTCATTCATGTCAGCATGAGCATCGACATGCATGACAGCCAGCGGACCGTACTTCTTTGCATAGGCACGTAGTATGGGCAACGTCACGGTGTGATCGCCCCCCAGGGATATTGTTTTCAGATTCTGCTGCAACAACGCATCAAAGTGGCGTTCGATTATGCCGACCGATTTTTCAAGGTTATAGGTATTGAGGGCCACATCACCAAGATCGGCAACATTGAAAGAATCAAACGGCGCCGCACCCGTCGCCATGCCATAGGGGCGAACCAATACCGACTCAGCTCGAATCTGACGTGGACCATAGCGGGCACCCACCCGGTTACTGGTACCAATATCAAGCGGAACACCGACGATCCCCACATCCACCGATGATGGGTCCAGCGCCACCGGCAGCCTAAACATGGTTGCCGTTCCGGCAAACCGGGGCATTTCATTACCTGACAGTGGCTGGTTGTAATCACTCATGGGTTCACCATATACGGGTTGAGCTTAGTTCTGAACATAAAACCGGGTTAATCCTATCTTACCGTGTAGACTGGTTCTTCTCCCAGTTAACAGGTGACGCTATGCTCAGGTTGTTACTACTGCTACCGCTGCTTATCGCTTTCTCAACTAACGCTGCCCCAAAAACCAGCGTGGTTGAGGCGTTGATGGATGAAGCCAGATCCGCCGAGGACAAAGCCCGGGACGGCGGCAGGAAACCTGCAGAGGTTATGACGTTCCTGGGGGTTGAGCCGGGAATGACGGTCATTGACGTGATTGCAGCCAGCGGTTACTACACCGAGGTTCTTTCAAGAACCGTGGGACCGATGGGCAAAGTGTATGCCCAGAATCCGGCAGCCGTCCTGAAGTTTCGAGACGGGGCAAATGACAAGGCACTAGGCCAGCGGCTCGCCGACAACCGCCTGCCCAACGTCATCCGCTGGGACAGAGAAACAACAGCATTAGAAATAGCACCCGAGAGTATTGATTTCGCGATGACTGCTCTAAACTTCCATGACATATATAACAGCTCGGGCAAAGACGCGGCCGTTAGTTTCGCAAAGCACATCTTTGATGTGCTGAAGCCAGGCGCAGTGTTCGGCGTCATTGATCATGAAGGCGCCGCGACCGCAGACAACCAGTCGCTGCATCGGATGCACGGGGAGCTGGCACTTGAAGCACTGCTTGAAGCCGGTTTCAGTATTGAATCTACCAGTAACACGCTAAGAAACTCCGAAGACGACCTCAGCAAGATGGTGTTTGACCCTTCTATACGGGGGAAAACTGACCGATTCCTGATTAAGGCCGTAAAACCCGGATAAAAAGGCCCGAATAAGGCGTCCGGGAGGTCTCACTGGTAACCGGCCATGGCTGCCAGCGTTTAAACCCATACATTGGCATGTGCCGTTAACTCGCCCCCGGCATCACCCGTATTTACAACGCCCTGGGGTTCTACAAGCATAATCTTACATTCGCTTTCGGCAGTTGGTTTGTGTTCAACCCCCCTGGGGATTACATACATTTCGCCCGCTTGCAGGCTAACCTTGCCATCACGAAATTCAATATCCAGGCTGCCTTCAACGACTATAAATACCTCATCGGTATCTGGATGATCATGCCAGACAAAGTCGCCCATGACTCTTGCCAGCTTGAACTGATAATCATTCATCTCAGCTATTACCCGGGGTGAATAGACCTCATCAAATTTAGAGAATTTTTCCAAAAAATTGATTGGCTCATACTTCATATAAACCTCTTTCACCTGGCGCTTCGCGAGTGGCTATGTTTATGCATCTACGTTATCAGTTCCTGGGCAGCTTCGGGTCTTTGCGGCTAACCTGACGATACTTTTCATCCCGAGCCTTGCGATCGACTTCCATTGTGCGATTTTTCAGGAACTTCCTATTCCATCCCTCCTCCATACTAACCTCCAAAGAGGCCCAAAATTAATACAGCCCGGTACGCTCTGGAACAGGTCGCAGCCCAAATCCAATGAACAACAAAAAAGCAACGTAGTAAGAAAACGGATACGAGTAATAAAGCGGGATAAGTATTATTGAGGACAGGAAATTTGGCAGGACTCTTCAGTCAATATTCTGAATGTTGCTACAAGCGCGCGCAATTGAAAATCACGGTTATGTCGTAGGCGTCAACCGCGTCGGTACTGATGGCAATGGCGTTGAGTACAGCGGTGATAGTGTCATGGTACGATGCCGACCAATACCGTTTGCGGAGAACCAGAAATGTCACGAATTAATTTTGGCGCTTTTCTCGCGCCTCATCATCCTATTGGCGAGCATCCTATGCTCCAATATCAACGTGACCTCGATTTGGTAGAACACCTGGATCGTCTCGGTTACAACGAGTTTTGGTGTGGTGAACACCACTCGACCGGATGGGAGATGATTGCGTCTCCCGAGATGTTCCTTGCCGCTGCAGGTCAACGCAGTCATAGAATAAAACTCGGAACGGGGGTCATCTCTTTGCCCTACCACCATCCCTATAATGTTGCTCAACGACTGGTGCAACTTGACCATATGACCGACGGACGCGCCATCTTCGGTTCCGGCCCAGGGGCGTTACCCAGTGATGCCTACACGCTGGGTATTGATCCAATGACACAACGAGATCGACAAGACGAGGCTATCGGTGTTATCAAACGGCTCATGAAAGGCGAAGACCGCTTCGATCACGAATCAGAGTGGTTCACGCTTAAAAATGCCGCACTTCAGCTACTCCCGCTTCAAGAAGATATGGAGTTTGTTGTTGCTTCGATGATTAGTCCTTCCGGCATGACGCTGGCAGGAAAATATGGTGCGGGAGCTTTATCGATTGGTTCAATGTCAACCGCCGGCCTACAATCATTGCCGCTACAGTGGAGTTTTGCGAAGGACAGTGCGGAAAAACACGGCAAGTCTGTTGATCGATCTAATTGGCGTATCGTGATGAATTTCCATATCGCAGAAACAAGAGAACAAGCTAGAGAAGAAGCCAAACACGGTCTTATGAAATGGCACAACGAGTATACCGTCGGTACGTTGATGCGACCTGGGGCTGAGATCTTCGATTCCCCCGATGAAGCGGTAGACGGCATGGCATTTGGAGATAACGCTGCCATCGTCATCGGCACACCTGATGACCTGGTTGACTCGATCAGAAAAATGTATGAACTGACCGGCGGCTTCGGCACCGTAATTGGCTTTGTACACGACTGGTGTACGCCAGAACAAAATTTTCGAAGCTGGGATCGAGTTGCCCGATACGTTGTGCCAGAGATCAATGGCTATCTGCAGGCCTACAGAAAGTCACAGCAAGACGTGATTGAAAACCGAGAAGCATTCGACCGTGCAGGTGAAGCGGTTACATCGAAAATTATGGAGAACGAAAAGGCCGTTAAAGCGCTAGCTGAAGAAGCGAATGCAGGTTCAGCGATGCAAAGTCCCAACGCACCTGATCTCAATAAGATGACAACCAAGGTCTATAAATAGGGTCTATAAATAAGGGCTATAAATAAGGTCAACAGGTAAATTTGGGCCAGGTCTGAATCAAGCCTGCAATCAAACTGCTTGCAGGTACCTTCATGGTAGGGGCTATCGGGTGCCGCTGCCTTTGATGAAAAGCTCTTCTGTAGATAATCTACTTCGAACAAAGAATTTTGATCCCTGTAGATATCTACTTCACACAAAGAATTTTGATCTCTGTAGATATCTACTTCGCACAAAGAATTTTGATCTCTGTAGATATCTACTTCACACAAAGAATTTTGATCTCTGTTATTCATTTCAGCCCCACCGCTTGATGGGAAAAGGTTTCCGCTTCGAAAATTTCTTCGATGAAACCATTGAGCAAACGAACTGAAGCCTAGCGCTCTAATTCCTTGTTTTGTAGCAAACCAGGAGCCGCCATCGTAGATGTAACCGACCCGGACGTGATCCAACCCATTCTGACGCATCTGAAACAACGTGCGCCGACCCCAGGATTACATTTTATTGTAATCCACCGAGAACCAGGTCTCCGGTGCTATTGCAACAACGATGCTTCCC
>DTZW01000300.1 GCA_012961165.1 Gammaproteobacteria bacterium
TTTGAAATCCGGATTAAATGCGGTTTAAACTTCCTATCCTCCGCTGTAACGCTTCTTCTTCATGCTGAAATCTCCATTGGGTGACATTATCTGGACATCTCATCGTGGTCATGGTTCTATTTTTGGGGGAAAGGTCACAGGTCCTCTCGATACTCATAAATTTCAAACCCGGCCTGATCAGACAGATTGCACCAGGAAGAGGTCGCAAAGTAGATGCGGTCATTGAGCACCTCGACGTTTCGCACACCATTAGCGCAAGGATTGCCAAAACCGTTGCTGGTCAAGACGCGAGCAGGTCTATTGCCCTCAAATACAACCAGATCCCCTCCTGGCACAAAATCATCGGCCATACCTTTCGCCTGCATTTCAGCTTTAGCCCAGTCGTATAGCATTCGAGCCTGGCTGGTATCACGAAAGTACTGCCAATATGGCACTGGGAGATAGTAGCCGGGCATCAAAAGCATACGGCTGGCATTAGCCTCTAGCAGCAGGTCGTGCGCACCAGAGAACGCATCAAAAAAGCCCCAGAATAACTGGCCATCACTGCTAAGCGATGTCCAGGAGTAGATGTTCCCCGGGTGGCCCATACCCGCTTCTCCGAACAGTGGCTCTGCGCCCAAACCATTTGGCACTGTCTCCCACTCACCCGCTTCATTGGCCACACGAAAGTCTTGGTAGCCATAGAGGAGTTCCGGATTTTTCTTCTTCTCCGTGATCGCCTGCAGATCTTCCAGCTTCATGCGAAAGACAGACGAGGCACGCCACTCATTTGCCAGAAATTCTTTTAGGCCAGCGTCTGTATCAGTTAGCTTCTCAAACAGGCCAGGATCAACTATCTCGAAATGGGAGTGACCAGCACTTGTGCCCTGGTGGTAGGTACCAAAATAGATATATCCGTCGTGAATGTTGGACGTGCCCCACTTTGCCCCCCAACCGCCTCTGGTGTCGGGATCATACCTGCTCATACCGAAGACTATTTCAAAGTCCAAAGGGTCCTCGCGGGTCCAGCCACCATTGGGAACAGGCTCGGACAGAAGCATTACTGATTCATGCTTGGAAGGATCACGCTGCCCGGTATCAGGATCATACAAGTGCGGATGGGCAGCGGAAGACATGATCAGACGTTCGCTACCATCAACATGCGTGAACTGTCTAAAATCACCGATCATGCCAAAGTTACCGTCCAGATCAGCGCTTGATACAACATCCCAGCCTGCACCCTGGCCATCGAGAGTCTGAAGATAGTTACCGCCACTGAAAGGCTCCTTGGGAGCACCAACCCAACGCAACATCACCGTCGGGCCCTCTCCATTCTGGGTCATCCCCGTCTCGGCGCCGATAATCGTGTAGAAGGCCGTATTGCCCTGTTTGTCGGTAACGGTCTTGAAGCGTCTCGTGGTATCCCCGCGCAACTCCCGATATCCGAGGAAGGATCGATCTTTGGCATTGAATACAAAAATTCGCAACCAGCCCTCGCCACTGCTATGCAAATGATGCCCGGCAAAAAATACCAGATCACCGTAGGTGCCCGCCGCACGCAAGCCCATAATCGATAGCGCAGACATTTCATCGTGAGGCTCCATCGCTTTCCTGAACGCTTCTCCTCCGGCAGACAGCGTGCCTTCGTGTACCAGTTCGGTGCTGCCCTTTTCTGGATTGATGATATAAATTAGCGAGGGGGTGGAAAGCACACCCTGCGGCGAACAACCGGTGAACTCACTCTCATAAGTACTGAGATACATTGGGAGATTCAGATTCTGTACCGGCCAGACACACCAGCCCTGGGCTATCGTTCCAACCCATAACTCGTTTTCACCATAGGTGGTGGTTCCCCAGGGATAAGAGGAATTTCGCTTGGGCTGAAAGCCCTTAGGCATGTCCCTCTGCCAGTCTACGGTGGCGTCCTGCACATTGTTGCCGCTGGTTACACTCTCAAACGCCTCGTCCACGGGTGCATGTGCTGAACGCGCGAATGGGCCTCTGCCTGCCGACTCCCCTGCTGACAACGTTACCATTGGCACGCACAGCAGTATCACCGCTATAGCTAACCCAAGACCAGAGAACTTCACGTTAATGCCCGATGAATGATAATGTTCCATTTTCACTCCTGCCGGGACAGCGTTCGTAACCAGAGGATTCCGGTCACGCCCGCAAAGGCCTCAAAGCCCAAAACGCCCCATGTGTAGATGGTAGTACTGCCGTCAACCACCAGGCCATAGCCGCGACTCAGGGCCATGCAACTAGCAAGAAACGCCAGCGCATAGACAAAGTTCGCGAAATAGCGCTGATCGAATAGCGCCCGGGCGGCCATCAGGCCGACAGCGAACTGAAATCCACCATACATCACACGAAGATCCGTAGTCCCGGTAGCGTTGAGGCTGGTCACGCCAATGATATCGGCAATTCCGCCCGTATCGAAGATACAAATGAGGCCCCAGGGCAGCCATACCAGGCACATGAAGATTAAGTAGGGTTTGACGTAGTTCATTAGTATCACCTGGCAATTCAGCAGCCTCTATCAAACCTCACTATGGAGTCAGATTAAAGAGGATAGCAAAACACACAAATCGGTAGAAGAACTTGCAAGTCAGGACGAACTTATTGCGCCTCTAACCTGGGCTCAACGACTCAAAAGAGTGTTTGAACGGGCCGCGCTCGGCTCGACATTACCCTATGCCCTCTTTGTGGAGGGACTATGCGCGTTATCGCCGACATTACTGATCCAGACCTAATTCAGAAAATTCTAGATCATATTGCAGCACAACCACCACCCATTAAACGTGCAACAGCTAGCCAACCCTAAAACATTCGCGGATAAACAGCCAAATCAC
>DTZW01000301.1 GCA_012961165.1 Gammaproteobacteria bacterium
GTGCAGGGCAGACAATGACTGGCAGACGATGCAACCATTACTTGAAGAGGTGGTTAACCTTGCGCGGCAGAGCGCTGCTGTAAGAAGCGAAAAAACGGGCCTATCCCTCTACGATTCGCTGCTCGAGACCTATGAGCCGGGGATGAGCTCGGGAAAAGTCGACCAGTTATTTAACGGCCTGAAGGATTTTCTGCCGGGTTTGGTCGAACAGGTCGTTGAAAAACAGTCACAGACGCCACTGGTGCCAATGGGAAACAACTTTTCAATAGATAAACAACGAGACCTGGGTATCAAGGTCATGGGCATTCTGGGGTTTGATTTTGACCATGGCCGCCTGGATGTTTCCCACCATCCGTTTTGCGGTGGTGTCCAACAGGATGTGCGTATCACTACTCGATATACCACAGAAAACTTTGTTGAATCACTGATGGGGGTGGTTCATGAAACCGGCCATGCAATGTATGAACAGGGCAGGCCAAAAGGATGGGCAGGGCAACCGGTTGGTGTCGCTCGCAGTTCTGGTGTTCATGAGAGCCAGTCGCTGTTAATGGAAATGCAGGCCGGGCGGTCACCGGAGTTTCTGAAGTTTTTAGCACCGGTTATTCGTGAAAACTTTGGCGTTAGCGACGATGAAGCTGGTTGGTCTGATGACAACCTGCACCGTCTATACACCCATGTGGAGCGAGGGCTAATTCGGGTCGAGGCAGATGAGGCGACCTATCCGCTGCACGTGATCCTTCGCTATGAAATTGAGAAGGAGTTGATCGAAGGTAATGTGCAAGTCGCTGACATTCCTGAGCTCTGGAATAGCAAGATGGCTGAATATCTTCAGCGTGATACCCGCGGTGATTACAAGGATGGTTGCCTGCAGGATGTTCACTGGAATGCTGGTTTGTTTGGGTATTTTCCGACCTACACCCTTGGCGCGATGATGGCAGCCCAGATTTTTGCGGCCGCCATGCGGGCGATGCCAGGTGTGCTGGATGATATCAGCCGGGGTGAGTTCAGTAACTTACTGAATTGGCTACGTGAGAATGTGCACGGCAAGGGAAGTTTCCACTCTGTGAGTGATCTCCTGGTATCTGCTACGGGTGAAGACCTGAACGAGGCGTTTTTTGTTAATCACCTGAAGCAGCGATATTTGGCCTAGCATTGGTAATGCTGGTTCCTGTACCAGCGTGCTGCCCGCTCTTCTATGACTTCTTTTAGGACTTCTTCGATTGTTCGCCGTTGATCCGATGTCTTGTTGACTGATCGTCCAGAATGGTTGGTGCTTTCGCAACAGGGTTGAGCTATCTAAACTCCGGTTACAAGTCGCTCAGAGCCTGGACCAGAGCGCGTCGAAAGATATTTTCATGGCGCTGCTAATCCCCTCCGAATCCATGATGACGACCGTCTGGTAGTCTCCGCCCAGGAGTGAAATCATCGCGCACTTGGTGCCGTAGATAGCCACGTAGGAAGCTGCCTGGCCCTGCTTGGTATCCTCTATCCATTTCCGGTCGGACAGTGGTTGGTCCTCACCCCCCTCACCAATAGCAAGAACATTTACATGTATGCCGGCTTTAACCCGCGCTCGGGTAAATCCTGGAAAGGGTCTATAGAGGTACTTCCTGATTCGGCGGGATGAATAGACCCGGTAATGCTTTTCCGTTGATTTTCCGACAGTATTCAGAATGTCCCTTAAAACATACTCAACGCCTTCATCTCCCTCGTAGTGAAACACGCTGGTTTGCGTGGTGTCTGGCATTATTTCCTGAAGGTTTGGCAGAATCTCCTGTTCCAGGCGATCCGCGGCCTCATTGGTTTGTTGCTGGATCTGCCTTGCCCGTCGAACCAACACATCGGGTGGCTCGGCGCAGAAGAACTTTCGCTTACCCTGGGGGAAGTAAGTCACTAACGACATGGTTCGCAGCCGCTTTAATTCCTCGTAAACGGTGCCGCGGTTAATGCCCGCTGAGGAAGCGATATCTCTGATGGAGCTGGGCCCCAGCTTCAGAAGGGTGAGATAGAGGTCTGTCTGGCGCTCCGATATACCCAATTCTTTAAGGGTTTCATGAATTATCATGTCAAAAGGAAGCTGACAATAGTGACTTGGAAATCATGGTGTAGAATAATAGGGGCTTTGTCTACCTATAACAAGTCAGTTAATTTATGACATAAATTTCATTTGATGATTTTCAACCAACCCATCAATATGTAACGATGAGTTTTTCGAGTCTGAATGATATTGAGGCAGCCGCCTTTGAACGCGATGGATACATCGTCGTCAGAAACATGGTGCCTGCGCAACGGTTTGGTGAGTTACGTACTATCGCGACCGATCACCTCAGGCAATTGATTGCGCCGATTGAGTTCGAGGTAGATGTTGGTTACCCCGGCGCACCGGTCGATATGAGCTCACCGGGTGCGGATACCTCGCGGCGTTTACTGCAAGCATTTGCCAGGGACGAGGCGTTCAGGCTTTGGGCGCTTGATCCGGAAGTGAAGCGCATACTCGCTTGTCTCTTGCAGACCGAGGAAAACCTGTCCGTATCCCAGTGTCACCATAATTGCATCATGACTAAGGAGCCTGGATTCAGCAGCGTGACCCTGTGGCACCAGGATAGTCGCTACTGGGCCTTTGATTATGAAAACCTGGTGAGCGTCTGGCTGGCACTGGGGAAAGAGGATAAGACCAATGGTTGCCTGCGGGTCATACCAGGGTCGCACAAGCTGGATCCTGATTCAGGTAGGTTTGATGCGGCCATGTTCCTCCGGCCCGACCTCCCGGAAAACAAGTTGCTGATCGAGCAGGGCATAACAGTTGAGCTGAATCCTGGCG
>DTZW01000302.1:0-277 GCA_012961165.1 Gammaproteobacteria bacterium
ATTCATGTGCATACCAACGGCGACAGAGGCGTCGACGTTGTACTCGATGTGCTGGCCGTGTTGCTTAGTGAGACGCCGCGCCAGGACCATCGATTCACTTTGCATCATGTCGGCTATACGACCACCGAGCAGGCAAAACGAATGGGCGAATTGGGCGCCTTTGTATCTGCGCAGCCTTATTATCTTTATACCTTAGGCGAGAAATACTCTGAGATTGGCCTGGGTGCAGAGCGGGCAGAGAAGATTTTTCTTGGTCAGGAATTCATTAAGGCCGGCG
>DTZW01000302.1:415-16412 GCA_012961165.1 Gammaproteobacteria bacterium
ATCAGGCGTTAAGAGCGGTCACGATTGAGGCCGCCAGAGCGATTCAAATGGAGCACGAGATTGGTAGCATCAAAATCGGCAAGCAAGCTGATTTCACTGTGCTTGACGAGGATCCTTATCACGTGCCGATAGAAAAATTGCACCAGGTGCCGGTATTTGCCACTGTTTTATCCGGTGAAATATTCCTGATTAAAAATTGATTGAGACTAGCGGGCGTCCGGTGAACGTAGTCTCTGAATCAGGCTTGAAGAGTCCCATCGCCCGCCGCCCTGACGTTGTATATCCTGATAGAACTGATCAACCAGCGCAGTGAGCGGTAGTGATACGCCCGCAGCATTGGCGGTTGCAAGGGCAATCGCGAGATCTTTTCGCATCCAGTCGACGGCGAACCCGAAATCAAATTCTGCCTCGGCCATGGTTGCCGCTCTGTTTTCCATTTGCCAGGATTGAGCGGCGCCCTTGGAGATGACATCGACGACGGCATTGATATCCAAACCGACTTTCTCGGCGAAGTGCAGTCCTTCGGATAGTCCCTGCAAGACACCCGCAATACAGATTTGGTTAACCGCTTTGGTCAATTGGCCGCTGCCAGCAGGGCCCATTAACTGGACCGATTTTGCGTACACGTTCATCACATCTTTAGCGATATCGAAGGGCGCTTGATTGCCCCCTACCATAATAGTTAAGGATCCGTTCTCGGCGCCGGCCTGGCCACCGGAAACGGGAGCGTCGAGAAATTCACTGCCGGCTTCATTGACAGCAAGTTGAAGTTCTTTAGCGAGCTGCGGAGATGCTGTTGTATGGTCTATTAGGATGGCGCCTTTTCTTAACCCAGCGAGAATTCCTGTATCACCATAGGCCACCGATCGCACATCATCATCGTTACCCACACAGAGACAAACAATGTCTGCATCTGCTGCAGTTTCAGCGGGTGTTGCCGCCTTTTTCCCTGAAAACGATTGCAGCCATTCCTGCGCACGGGAATCAGTTCGATTGTAAACGACCACGTCGAGAGACGTACCAGACAGATGACCCGCCATGGGATAACCCATGACTCCGAGTCCAATAAAGGCGACTTTTTCGGTGGTCATCGCAGATCACTTCGCGGCGCCCAGGTGGCGTGAGTGCCGCTGGAAATTTTCTCGGGCAATCTTATCTTTGCCAACGGCTCGGTGGTCGGATTGGCGGCATCTAGAATCCAGCATTCTGATAGATCGTTGATGGTGTCACTGGTATAGGTAAGCAGGTATCCGTCATCTTCAGCGGTTGAACCGAGGCGAGGTGCCATAACAGTTTCACTGACATAGGTACCGGCAGGAAACTCAACCAGTTGTTCAACGCCGGTGTCTAGATCGTGTTTCAACAGTCCGTCGAAAGCAAACAACCCATCTACGCCTCTGGCGTTGTAGGAGTAACGATGCCGCCGGCCCGCGTGGCGGCCATTGATCATGGGGAATTCAACAATCGAGTCGCTCATCGACAGTTCCCGACATTCACCGGTCTTCATGTTGAATCGCCAGCGGTGCGCCATCGTTTCGTTGGCATTGATACCCAATCTGCCGAGTCCTTTGTGCTTGCTTCTTTCTGGCGCATCGGTTCGTTTCAGCCCGGTTGGATTGTGTTGAAAGAAGCCGTCCAAAACAACTTCATCGCCATCTTCATAGGCATTGGTCCAATGCAGGACGAAGGTCGGGTCGGCTTCGAACCACTTGATATCTTGCGTCGTTCCGTTGCGAGGAATGACAGCGAAGCGACTGGGAAGGTCCGGTCGATAGGTATTGGAATAGTACCCTTCGGCCAGGGATTTCGGATCCCAGAAAAGTGGCAAGTCGTTAAGAATGGCATAGTTTTCAGTGAACGCCATATCGTGTGGCAGTCTCGGACCCGGTAAGGGGATATCAACATAGTTAGTGAGTTCGCCTTCTCGACTTACCAGGCCGTAGTGCATGTATGGCGCTTCGGTACTGTAGTTAAAGAACAACATCTCGCCGGTATGTTCGTCCAGCTTGGTATGTGCGGAAACACCTTCTGCCGGGAATCGACCATTCCAGGAGGACACGCCCAGGGTTTCCATAGTGATAGGATCGAGCCGGTACAGTTCGCCGCACTGATAGAAACTGGCGAGAGCGACACCGCCATGTACCATGACATCGGTTGAGCCGTTGTCTTTCATCATGGAACGGGCTCCCCATCCTTTCCCTGCAATGGCCACGGATGGGTGTTCGGTGATACCAGCCCAAAGACTTTCCTGAGACTGTTGTTCTGCAAGAAATCCCTCTGTGCGGACAAACCGGTTGCTGTATCTGGCCTCACCATTGTCGAATGAGATGGCGTGCAACATGCCATCACCATCGAATGGATGGTAGCGCTGAATGGGTTCGAACAATGGATTCTCGGTATTTCTGATATAGACACCGCTCAGGTCGTCAGGGATCTCGCCGACCACATCCATATCCCAGGCATCGTATTCCTTACGCTGCGGTTGCCAGACACCCGACCGATAGGGGTGATCGTCATGTTCTGGTAAATTGGAATCAAATGTTTGCAGCAATGATACTTTCATGGTCGAGATCCTTATTTGCCCGGTTCGTTGAGTTTATAGAAGACAGAAGCTCGCTAAAAGATGTTACGCATGATAGGAATGTCCAAAGGTATTGTTTACTGGAGATCCGTATGGCGGTTTTGCGAACTCAATTAATTTCTAGCTGCTTGCTAATCTGTCTTACAGCCCCGATTTCCGGATACGCCGAGGTCAGCTATTCGATTGTTCTTGCTGGGGGACGAGTGATTGATCCCGAAAGCGGCCTCGATGCGATTCGCCATGTTGGCCTGCAGGATGGCAGGATTGCCAGGATCAGTGAGCAGCCACTTGAAGGTGATGAGGTGATTGATGTCTCGTCTCTGGTGGTTTCACCGGGGTTTATTGATATTCACAGTCATACACCTACACCCCTGGGCCAGGATTACCAGGTTCGTGACGGTGTCACGACCGCGCTCGAACTTGAGGCAGGGGCGTTTCCCGTTGACCGTTTCGGTCAATACCTGCAGCAGGGCTCAAGAATGAATTTTGGGGCTTCAGCTGCTTACGGCAATATGCGAGCCGAGGTCATGCACGGCGTCCGCCAACCCCATTTGACCGATCCGCCTGAATTGTTGGGCCCTCTGGGTTGGTGGTGGTCAATCCAGTCGAAGTTCGGTCATGTGACGACAGCGAACGAAAAGATCGCCGACGCTGATGAACGCGAACAATTACGTTCACTGATGATAGAGGGGTTGGATCAGGGGGGTATCGGTATCGGTCTGCTCCTGGACTATTACAGTGAGGGGATCGATAGCGAAGAGTTGCGAGCGATCTTCGATGTCGCCTCGGCGCGAGCAGCGCCTATTTTCATTCATATCAGGCGAGGCATTAACGGTGATCCGGCAGGGCTATATGAAGTGCTCGCGCTGGCCCGGGAGACCGGCGCATCGATTCATATTTGCCATATCACCCACAATGCAATGGTGAATCTGGAACTGTTTCTGAAGGAAATAAGATTGGCCCAGGCGGACGGTGTTGACGTGACGACAGAGCTGCTTCCTTATACCGCAGGTTCCACATCTATTGGCGCAGCGGTATTCGGCCGGGATTGGCGAACTATTTTTAACATTGATTATGGTGATGTGGAATGGGCTGCAACCGGTGAGCGATTCACCCAGGAAATGTGGCAAGACTATCGGGCGAATCAGCCCAATGGGCAGGTGGTCCATCATTATTTAAGTGAGGACTGGAATCGCCGGGCGGTCGTTGAGCCCGGTCTGATGGTAGTCAGCGATTTGCTGCCGATGTTCACTGAGGAAAGTAAAGTCGCACCACATAACGGCGCTTTCGCTCGTGTGCTTGGTCGCTATTATCGTCAAGAGGGTTTGCTCGATCTGAATACAGCGTTAACAAAAATGACACTGCTGCAAGCAAAAAGGCTGGAACAGGTAGCGCCTGTATTTAAAAACAAAGGTCGGCTTCAGGAAGGTGCAGATGCCGATATCACCATCTTTGATCCGTTAACGATTATCGACAAGGCGACCTACCAGGACCCCTATCAGGCATCCGAGGGCATTCATCATGTGCTGGTCAACGGGGTTTTTGTTGTCAGAGACAGCGAATTGATAGCAGATGCGTTTCCGGGGAAACGACTCAGTGCAGGCCAATAGCCAATCACTATCACCGCCATTGATGAACATCCCGACCAATATGATCTTGTGTCATTCGATCTCGAGTTGGGTGATTGTCTTTGCTTTGATATCAGGACACTTCACGGTTCATTGCCGGGTCGAGCGCCGATAAGTAGTCAGCGGCGATTCACGGTCAGATTGGCGGCAGAGGATGGTCGTATTTGCTATCGCGGCGATTGGGCTGCTGCTGAACGAGCAGAATTTGAAAAGTATGGTCATCAGCACGGTGATGCGATTGATAGTGATTTTTTCCCGCGTTTGTGGCCTAAATGTGAATCGGGCAAATATTAATATAAGGATAATCAATGCATCTGGCTAGATTCCCCCGGTTACGGTTCGCACACTTACCAACACCGCTTGAACCGATGGAAAACCTTTCCCGGCTGTTGGATGGTCCGAACATCTGGGTCAAGCGCGATGACTGCACTGGTCTTGCCGGCGGCGGCAACAAAACCCGTAAGCTGGAATTCCTGATGGCAGACGCCGCGCAGCAGGGCGCTGACAGCATCATCACGCAGGGTGCTGTGCAATCCAATCATGCCCGACAGACCGCCGCTATCGCTGCCAAACTGGGTTATGAATGTTATTTGTTACTGGAGAACAGAACCGGTTCAGACGATCCGGACTTTCTTGCTAACGGTAACGTGCTGCTCGATGACATCTATAACGCCAGGCTCAGTGACTTTCCGGCCGGAACCGATATGAATCAGCAGATGCTAAGTCTCGCGGAAGAGCTGCGCGCCGCAGGTAAGAAGCCATACATTGTCCCGGGTGGTGGCTCGAATCGTATTGGCGCGTTGGGTTACGTCAACGCTGCCTATGAGTTGGTCGGGCAGTGTAATGATCAAGGATTAAAGGTTGATCACATCGTCCATGCGACTGGTAGTACCGGGACTCAAGCAGGATTGGTAACCGGTCTGACGGCAATCCATAGTGGTATTGATCTGATGGGTATCAGCGTCAGGGCGCCAAAAGAGGCGCAAGAAGAAAATGTTTATCGATTGGCGTGCGAGACAGCGGAGCTTATCGGTTCATCGGCGGCGCTGAATCGCTCGGACGTCGTGGCGAACAGTGATTATGTCGGTGAGGGTTACGGCATGCCAACCGATGGCATGATCGAAGCGGTTGAAATGACCGCCAGACATGAATCGATTTTGCTGGACCCGGTTTACTCCGGTAAAGCTATGGCAGGTTTGATCGATCTGGTTCGTCAGGGCTTTTACCGGCGCGACGAGAACATTGTGTTTATTCATACCGGTGGCGCGCAGGCGCTATCAGGCTATCGAAGTTTGTTCGGGCAACGGGTGGTCTGACGTTAATGGAAATTATCAAACAGGCACCATCTTTGAGAGCTGACGATGACCCGGAGGTGGTCAGACGGGTTACAGAGATTATCAATAATATTCGCCGAGAAGGTGAGACAGCGGTTAGACGGTTGGCGCGAGAATTAGATGATTGGGAGCAGGATTTTGTTCTCAGCGATGAGAAGCGAACGGCCTTAATAAGTCAGGTTTCCGAGCAGACTAAAACTGATCTGCAATTTGCCTGGCGTCAGATTGAACGATTCGCCCAGGCTCAAATGGATAGCCTGGCAGAATTTGAAATTGAGACCGAACCTGGCGTGACACTCGGTCAACGATTGGTGCCGGTGGGCGCGGCCGGCTGTTATGTGCCGGGTGGACGTTACGCGCATGCGGCGTCGGCACTGATGAGCATCACCACGGCTAAGACCGCAGGTGTTTCGAAGATCATTGCCTGCTCGCCGCCAAGGGGCGAGAGCATTCACCCGGCGGTCGTCTATGCGATGGACCTGGCAGGCGCTGATGTCATTCTAGAGCTCGGTGGAGTGCAGGCTATTGCAACGATGGCTTTTGGCCTTTTTGATCAGCAGGCAGTTGATATGTTGGTTGGCCCAGGTAACCACTATGTCGCCACGGCGAAGCGGCTGCTATTTGGTGAAGTCGGCATTGATGTGCTGGCTGGACCCACTGAATCCGCAATCATTGCTGATGCGACTGCGGACCCAATGGCTATTGCGATTGATCTGGTCTCGCAAGCCGAGCATGGTCCGGACTCTCCGGTTTGGTTGATGACCGACAATCGGCACATCGCAGATGAAGTGATGCTGCTGGTCCCTAGAATCGCAGCAGGTATGCCCAATGCTGAAATCATCAATCAAGCCTGGCAGCAACACGCTGAAATCGTCCTCTGTGAAGACCGCGATGAGATGGTTCAGGTCAGTGATCGCTATGCGCCCGAACACTTGCAGATTCTGGCAGCTGATCATGATTGGTGGCTGGCTGAGCTCCGCAACTACGGTTCATTGTTCCTTGGTGAGGGAAGTACGGTAACTCATGGTGATAAATGTTCAGGTACTAATCACATACTGCCGACTCGAGGTGGTTCGCGATTTACCGGCGGGTTAAATGTACAGAAATTCGTCAAGATATTGACCTGGCAGAAGATTGATCAGGCAGCGAACCGGTCGATGAGCGCTGTGGGTTCTCGAATCTCGCGCGTCGAAGGTATGGAGGGGCATGCGCGAGCGTGTGATTGGCGACTTCGTAAATATTTCCCGGAGGAGGATTGGGCCTTCAACGTGTCTGAGATGACTGATCTCGAGAACAGGGAGTCATGAAACGTTTTCAAAAGTCGTTCCTCAAGCAAGAACCCTTGCCGCAGCGTTCGATAGAATGGGTTAACGAGATCATGACGACGGGACGATTGCATCGCTATGACGTCACAGATGATGATCCCGGACACGCTGCTCTGCTGGAACAGGAGTTCGCTGTTTATCAAGGCAGTCGTTTTTGCCTGGCGGTAGCCTCTTGTGGCTATGCGCTGTATATCGCGATGCTCGCAGCTGGCGTGAAACCCCGGGACGGCGTTTTGTGCAATGCTTTTACATTGGCGCCGGTACCCGGTGCAATTGATAACTGCGGCGCAAAACCCATATTGGTCGAGACCACTCGTGATCTGACGATTGATCTTGATGATTTACGAGCCAAGTGTGGTCAAGCGAAGTTTTTACTGCTATCTCACATGCGCGGCCATCTCTCAGATATGGACGCGATTCGTGACATCTGTGCAGAGCGTAGTATTACGCTGATTGAAGATTGCGCTCATTCTCTGGGTGCCTGGTGGGGAGATAAACGTAGTGGTGGCTTTGGTGAGGTTAGCTGCTTCAGTACCCAATCTTACAAGCATCTGAACTCAGGCGAAGGTGGCCTGCTGGTGTCTGACAACGAGGACATTATGGCGAAGGCTATTTTGTTGTCCGGTTCATATATGTTGTTTGATCGACATCTTGCGGCACCGGATAGGAATCGAATGGCAGAGCTTGCGACGATGACACCGAATTACAGTGGCCGCATGGACAATATGCGGGCGGCTGCACTAAGAGCGCAGATTCCTGATCTTGATGTGAACTGCGCGCGCTGGAATGAGCGCTATGAGGTTCTCGCAGAGGGTTTACAAGCCATCGCGGGGGTTCGCTTGCCAAATCGTTTCGCTGAAGAACGATACGTTGGTAGCTCGATCCAGTTTTGTTTACCGGACTACTCGCAAGATCAGATGACTGCCGTGGTTCAAGGCTGTGCCGAACAGGGTATAGAATTGAAGTACTTTGGTTATGACGAACCCAGGGGCTATACGAGTCGGTTCGATAGCTGGCGCTATCTTCATCATGGGATTCAACCTGAAACCCTGCCGAGCACAATACGGGCGTTGGCGACTTTACTGGATATGCGAGTGCCTTTAACTTTTGATATAGAGGATTGCCATCTGATCGTAGAGATCATTGCTGATGTCTTGAGGCAAGTGGATGCCTGAATCTTCTTTAACGATCGGTGTCCTCGGTGGCATGGGGCCGAGGGCGACCATCGATCTATTGCAGCGCATTATTCGCCTGACCCCGGCATTGGACGATGTTGATCACATCCGAACCCTGGTGGATAACAATCCCAAAGTGCCGTCGCGAATTAATTACCTGATTAGGCGGCAAGGTGAAAACCCGGCGCCGGTGCTGGTTTCTATGGCTGAGTCTTTGGAGTCAATGGGGGCTGATTTGCTAGTGATGCCCTGCAATACCGCACATCTTTATGCACAAGAGATTGAGTCAGCCGTTCGTATCCGGTTTCTGAACATGGTTGAATTGACCGTTGAGCGTGTTGCTACCCAGGTCCATGCGAGTAAAGTGGGTTTGCTTGCTTCCACCGCTATTCATCAAACAAAATTGTATGAATCAATTTTCGCCAGCCGAGGCGTAGCCACAGTGGTGCCCGACGATGCGCTTCAATCTCAATTGATGAAGCTCATCATGGCGATTAAGGCTGGAGACTTGAACGAATCAGATTTACTACAGCGGATCGTTGAGAACATGTTAGCGGAGCAGGCAGAGTGTGTGGTGATTGCGTGTACGGAACTTTCTGCGCTGGGTGATTCTTTGGATGTACACGTGCCCGTCATTGATGCGTCGCAATGTCTGGCTGAAGTAGCCGTACAACTTGCCCTCGGAGGAAAAGCTTATCAGTGATGGAATAGATCAGGCGATTAATAGTGCGTTCGAGCCTATCGCCAGCGCCATGGTCGATATTGTATTTGTGTCGGTCAATATTGGTGGGACTGAACTACCCTTGATTGTGGTTTGGCTGGTGGTCGGAGCGGTGTTTTTTACAGGGTATTTTCGTTTCATCAACATTCGCGGCTTTACTCATGCCATCAGAATTGTCACGGGCAAAGAAGACAAAGAGCCACAGGCGCCTGGTGAGGTAAGCCACTTCCAGGCGTTGACGACTGCGGTATCTGGAACCGTTGGTGTGGGTAACGTAGTTCATGTCGCAGTTGCCATTTCAATTGGTGGTCCAGGAGCAACTTTTTGGTTAATCGTCGCCGGGTTCCTGGGTATGGCTTCAAAATTTGTTGAATGTACCCTGGGCGTCAAATATCGGCAGACCAATCCGGATGGTTCAATATCCGGGGGGCCCATGTTCTATATGGATAAGGGTTTTGCTGAATTGAATATGCCGCGCCTGGGCAAGGTTATGGCCTGGTACTACGCACTCTGTGTCATGCTCGCGTCACTCGGGGCGGGATGTATGTTTCAGGCGAATCAGGCCTATGTACAGGTTGTCTCGGTCAGTGGTGGTGAATCGAGTTTTTTTGCGGATCGTGGTTGGTTGTTTGGCACGTTGCTGGCGATAGTCACTGCAATGGTCATTGTTGGTGGTATTAAAAGCATTGCCAGGGTGACATCGAAGCTTGTCCCCTTTATGGCCTTGTTGTATATGAGCTTCGCGCTCATTGTTATCGGTGCGAACTATGAGAAGCTACCGGGCGCAATAATTTCTATCTTCACCAATGCCTTCAGCCCTGAAGGTGTTACCGGTGGCGCCATTGCGGTTTTGGTGCTTGGCTTTAGAAGAGCTGCATTTTCGAATGAAGCTGGTATCGGATCATCTGCCATTGCGCACGCAGCGGTTAAAACCAAAGAGCCGCTAACCCAGGGGTTCGTTGCCATGCTCGAACCGTTCATTGATACCGTCGTCGTTTGTACGATCACAGCACTCGTTATTACGGTGACGGTTTACGATCCTGCGATGTTAAACGACGGGGTCATTAGCGGTGTCGAATTAACGTCAGCAGCATTTGCCAGTGTAATGCCCTGGTTCCCGTACGTCCTGGCGGTGGTCATTATGCTGTTTGCTTACTCAACGATGATCTCCTGGTCTTATTATGGACTAGAGGGATTCGTATACCTGTTTGGTCCGAGTCGAATCTCGAAGCTGACTTTTAACACGACATTTTGTCTGTTTGTGGTGATAGGGTGTACCACCCAGTTGACAGCTGTACTGGATTTTTCAGATGCCATGATCTTTGCGATGGCACTGGCCAACATACTCGCTTTGTATGTATTAGGCCCGGGTGTGAAAAGAGACCTTGAGGCTTACTGGCAACGAAGAGCCAGCTAACGGATAAGGGCTTTTTCTAGTTAACCCGATATGGACCGTCAGCCTGATAGATTGAGCGACCACGAGAAAAAGTTTCCAGAATCGGTATGTCTTTGATCGTGCTGGGGTCTGAAGTGATCGGGTTGGCGCCCAGAATTACCAGGTCTGCCTGTTTGCCGGGCGTAATGGATCCTTTTTGATCTTCCTCAAAGTACTGATAAGCAGCCCCCAGGGTGACAGCGTGTAATGCCTGCATTGGCGTCGCCCGCTGGTCAGGACCAAGAATGAAACCACTGCGCGTCTCACGATTGACGGTGGCCCAAAGCAGTCTCATCACATCAGGCGGTACGACGGGTGCATCGTTATGAATCGTGAACGGGATACCAAGTTCAGCCGTTCGTGCCACAGGGCTGATGAATCCAGCCCGATCTTCGCCGAAAGATTGCCTGTGCCAATCGCCCCAGAAAAATGTATGGGCTGAAAAGTACGATGGCACTAATCCCAGCGCCTTAATTCGGTGTAATTGATCTTCTCGGGTTAGCTGGGCATGAATGATAACGGTCCTGTGATCGGGCAACGGCTTGCCTTCAAGTGCCTTCGCAACACCGTCTATCATGACATCGATGGCGGCGTCTCCATTGGCATGCGCTAATACCGGCACGCCTCTTTGCAAAAGCTGAGCAATTCGCACATCGTAGTCTGCTGCCGGGTAACTGAGGTAAGCCCGATAACGCTCGTCTGCCCCTGGTGGACCTGCTGTATACGGTTCAGACAGATAAGCAGTTCTACCCTGGGGCGAGCCATCGAGAATAAATTTAACGCCGCCGATGCGGAAACCACCGCGATAATTCTTGTCGGAATTGATTTCATTCAAAACCGCCTCTTCAAGATGATTGGCGACAGGAAAGGCGACAATGTCCTGAAGGAAGGGTTGATTCTCAGCCGCTGCGCGGAACATCGCGACACTTGCTGGCGTAGAGCCACCATCCTGAAGGGTAGTGAGTCCGTAACTCGCCTGATGTCGCGCTGCCCGGCGGATCGAGTCTGCCGGTTTTTCCGGGTCCGACGCGGATAACTGCGCGCCGTTAAACATGAATGCAGCCGTTTCTTCCATCACGCCGTTGGGCTCCTGCGAGCCTGCCTTTCGTCGGATGACACCACCTGGTGGATCTTGTGTTTCGCTGGTTACATTGCGCGCTGTCAGGGCTGCAGAATTGACCGCAGCCAAATGGCCGGAAACATGCATCAACACGATCGGAATTTGATCTGATGCGCGATCCAGGTCGTCCCGGGTTGGGTGCCGCCTCTCTTTGATCAGGGAATCATCATAGCCGTAGCCGATAACCCATTGGCTTGCGGATGGTTTTTCCCTGGCGATGTGACTCCGCAGGAGCATCACCATATCGTCGATCTTATTAACCTGGCCAACCGGAGGAGAAGATAAATTGACCATATCAATGAGCTTGGAGGCAAATGACAAATGGCCGTGGGCGTCGATAAAGCCAGGCACCAGGCTCCGTTTACCAAGTTCGATGACACGGGTGGTCTCGCCGACAAGCCCCGCGACTTGATCACGGGTGCCGACTGTTGATATTTGCGTACCGATGATAGCGACGCCTTGCACATCTGGAAATTCAGGATCAACGGTGACGATATTCGATCCAAAAAATACGATGTCCGCGAACTGCTGATTGGCAGACTGCGTATCGGTTCGATCAGTTGCGGCCGAGGTAGAGCCGGGCATCAGGTTCAGTAATACTCCTGCCAGCAATAGGCGAACAGATAACAGTGGTTTTGAGGCTGCCGCCTGTGGTGGTCTGGTCATCAGGATGGCGTCTCTGAAGTAAATAGTTGTTTTAATTCCCGGCGCAGAACTTTTCCGGTTGCATTGAGTGGCAGTGCATCAACAACAAGCAGTCGCTCTGGCTGCTTGAATATGGCAAGCCCTTGTTCTTTGAGAAAACCAGTAATTATATCCAGTGTCAGTTCAGCGTCCGTTGCCGGTACGGCGGCCACACCAATGCGCTCTCCGAGTACGGGGTCTTCGTAACCCACCACAGCGGCAGATGTTAATGCCGGGTGCGCCGCCAACAGGTTATCGATTTCGTCCGGTGAGATCTTCATGCCGCCTCGTATGATGATATCTTTCGAGCGACCGACAAAGCGGTAGTAGTCTGATTTATCAGGATCCAGTGGGATTTCGAAAACATCACCGGTTCTGAAAAAACCATCCTCGGAGAAGACCTCGCGATTAGTTGTTTCTGCCTGCCAGTAGCCATCAAAGACAGAAGGTCCCGAGATTTCTAGCTCAGCCTGAATGCCAGGATCGGAAATAACTTGCCGGGTTTCCAGGTCCACCAATCTCGTTTTCACCATCGAGCTGACCTGATTGTTCCACTGTCTGCCCTGCAGACCGAAGCGCGGGAAATACTGTGCGCGTTCATTGGGGTCTGGCAGATCGAGGCCACTAGAAGTCAGGCAAAGCCCTTCGTTCGAACCGAAAATGTTCGCGACGATAATGTTGTAGTCCTGCTGGAAGGTGCTGACCATCCATTCTGATAAGGGAGCGCCGCCACTGCCGATCGCCCGAAGTGCGGACAGATCGATCTGATCGAGCAGGCCGCGCTGATTCAATAACATGGTCAATATTGTCGGAGCGGCAATGGTGTAGGTGATCCGTTCGCTTTCTAGTTGCTTTAGAAACAACGGCAGATCAAATGGATGATGCAATACGAGTGTCGATTGACACATCACCCAGGGGAATAGAAACCCGCCCAGCGCAGCCATATTGACAAGGGGGAACGGATTAAGCATGACATCCTCAGCGGTGAAATCCGCAGTACTGGATGTCGCAAGAGCGGAAATTCGCCAGTGATTATGGCTCCGGGGTACCCCTTTGGGTTGCCCGGTGGTTCCCGAGGTCCAGCAGATCGTCAGAATATCGTCTGCGCTTCTGTCGAGTGAGCCGGTGTAAGCCCGCCAATTTTCATGGTCGCTCCGATCGTCGAGATTGATGCTGGTTGCGTTGCGGACAGATTGTCCAAAACACAGCGTTGGGCAAACGCCTTCGAGAGCAGGCATTCTGGTTTCGGCAAACGCTTCGCCCTTTAGATGAGAGGTGCTGATGTACGCGGCGGGATTAACTTCACTGGCGACGTGTCTGAGCTCAAACAAGTCATATTGCACAGGCACAGGGCTGATGATGACACCGAGCCGATCGAGTGCGAAGTAGGTGATGGCAAGCTCTGCAATGTTGGGTAAATGAACAATGACAATATCGTCTGTTCGCAAGCCGGCGGCATAGAACTGACTTGATAATGCTGAGACTTTTCCAGCCAGATCATCAAAGGTGAGTCTCTGCGGATTTCCGTCAGCAATTGCTGCTCGCTCGGGTTGATCGATGAGCGCCCACTGCCGGGGCCTTGCAGCGACCGCCTGATCGAGCCAATCGCAAAGTTTTTCATCCCCCCACCAGCCGTTGGCACGGTATTGATCTATCAGGATCTGGGGTGTCGTTTTCATTTGGCCTACTCCGTTAATTGCAGACTCAACGATTGTACTGAAAATTACGCTCGTGGTTTCCGTGGTCACGAGTTGGTCGCCATATTACAAAATATTGTAACTGTATGTGAACTATGGATCGTATTCTTATTGAAGAAATGACCGGCAAGTGAGCTATCGTCTGGCATCAGTCAAGAAGAGCTTAAGGCCGCTTGGCACGATGGGTCTGCTAAACATGCCTCAAGCTCCAATTTTCCTTCGTTAACCTGGGCGGATGTTGGCGCCATTGGTGGGCGGGAAGATGGTGCGCCGATCGAGCTACTACAGAGCCGTTATACCAGGATGGGTAAGCGGTGGGCGGAAAGTGGGCCAGTCGCTGGCGTTTCAACCTGCGATCGCGAATGAACGCATCCTGGCCAGATTGAATGAGCTGAGTTGGCGCCGGCATAACACTTGGCATATGATCCTCATTTACAACAATGCATGACTTGCCTGCAGCAGCAAGATAACCAGGCTGGTTGCAGCGAGTTGAGATAGATTTTATGGCGTTTAATTCGCTAACGAGAAGGGCTCTATTGAACCGAATAGCCGGTCTAATGGGCTATTCCGCCCTGATGAAAACTGCCTGGGCCAAGGCGTCAGCATTCGAATTCCCATTGGGTAAATCCGGCCTGCGATTGCTCAATGATCGGCCACTCAATGCGGAGTCGATGCCGCACCTGCTAAACGATGATGTCACCCGAACCGCGCATCTATTTATTCGCAATAATGGTTTGCCACCAGTCGATGTCGATATTGCCAAATGGACATTATCAGTCGATGGTGAATCTGTGATCAGACCATTGACACTTTCGGTAGCGGATTTAAAGTCGCGTTTTGAAAACGTTTCACTGCAGTTGACCCTGGAATGTGGCGGTAATGGTCGGGCAGAGTTCGTGCCCTCTGTACCGGGCAATCAATGGACGCTGGGCGCAATCGGTTGCCCGCAATGGCAAGGTGTTCGTTTAAGAGAGGTCTTAAATGAAGCGGGGATCAAAGACGATGCGGTGTATCTTGGCTTTCATAGTGCGGATAGACATCTTAGCGGTGATGAATCGAAGGAAGTCATATCCAGGGGTATCCCCATCGAGAAAGCCATGGCCGATGATGCGATTATCGCCTGGGGAATGAATGGCCTGGATTTGAGCCCTGTACATGGCTATCCATTAAGATTGGTGGCTGCGGGTTGGCCTGGGTCGGTGTCAGGGAAATGGCTGACGCGTATCAGCCTGCGAAACCGGGTTCATGATGGCGCAAAGATGCTTGGGAAATCGTACCGAGTGCCGCGCTTTCCGGTCGCGCCAGGGACCACGGTAGCAGACGATGACATGATGATTATTGCAGCCATGCCCATAAAATCATTAATTACCGCACCACAGACTGATCGGCAGCAGGTGGTAGGTGAGCCATTGACGGTCCGCGGTCACGCCTGGGTCGGTGATGACGAGGTTAAAATCGTTGAAGTATCCATCGACTTTGGTGAAACCTGGCAGGTCGCCGAGTTGTCGTCAGCGGTGAACCCGGGAGCGTGGCAGCATTTTCAAACTTCCATCCGGTTTCCCTCAAAGGGGTACTTTGAGGTTTGGGCGAAGGCTTCAGATTCAATGGGGCGGTCTCAACCCATGGTCATGCCCGCCTGGAATCCGAAGGGCTATTTGAATAACGCCTGCCACCGGGTTTCGGTCCATGTGGTTTAGGTTTTGCCTTCTTTTGGCCTCGGCGACTACCGCTGCCGCGGACAACGACCCCGTCACCGGTCTTGCGCGCGCTGAAGGGGTCGAGCTCGTCGGGGCTCACTGCCTTGTCTGTCATTCATCGCGATTGATCGTGCAAAATCAGTTGTCCCGTGAGGGTTGGCGCCAGACGATTCGTCATATGCAGAAAAACCATAACTTATGGCCTTTAGGCGAAGCCGAAGACTTGATCGTTGATTATCTGGTGGTTAATTACGGGCCGTTAGCGTCTTCAAATAGACGTCGAGGGAACTTGCCTTATCTGGACTGAAAGTTCGGTGATCTAAACACGACTCTGTTTACAGTCTCGACCGGATTATTGCAATATCCTGCGCGGCCAGGCGACTTGTTCGAAGGTGCGCAGAGCAGGTCTCCAGACGGGTCGATCAGCAAGGCGATGGGATGTATGGCGCTGCCTGGCCAGGAGTTAGGTCACATTCCGTTACATTAGTGCACATTGGCATCAACCCCCGTTTACAACACATCTCTACAATCTCTTCCCATAAACCAAATATGTAAACGGGTGAACAACATGTACAAGACTATCCTGGCTTTCCTGCTCAT
>DTZW01000302.1:16510-16887 GCA_012961165.1 Gammaproteobacteria bacterium
CGCGGGTTGTGTTGATCCGACTGCCCAGTCTACAGCAACGCGAATTTCTAAAATAAAGTGGTTAGAAAAGAACCTGGGCACATTGGCCGGACAAGCTTCACATAAAAGCACAAGAAACATATAGGGCCCGGACAGTGATGAACGATTCGCATCAGAATTTAGTCGAGGTTCGCAGGTCATCTGGCGAAAAAGAGTGGATGACCAAAGAAAAACTCGCAGCGTTGAATAAACAGCGTGCCCTTAAGCGGGAACAATTTAAAAAACCGATAAAGCATGACTGGAATAGGATGAAGATTTCGCTTTGTTTCAATGCCCTCTTGCTCATCCCTGTTGAGGCTGTCATCACCAATTTCTTAGTTGGATTGACGCTCTGAACA
>DTZW01000303.1:0-3353 GCA_012961165.1 Gammaproteobacteria bacterium
TTCATCCGGCATTTTCTCAATCTGGACGGCGGACCCAAAGGCGCGACGAAAACCCGATAATAAGGGATAAGGAATGATATATCGCACAAAAAAACGCGGAGCCTCCGGTCGATATTGCTCTGGTTGGATCAAATCACCGAGACGCAGTAGCTTACTGCGGCAGAAGATGTCGATTTTCTGCCTCTCTCAATGACGCCGAACACAGAGTCCTCTTGAACAAAAACAAGACCGTAGTGTTTCAGTCGCTGGCTGCAGAAAGTTGCGAAGGATCGTTTAAAGGCGTTAAGGTGCGCAGTCAAATTCCCCTTAGGCGTCGCAGTAATGGCTGATAATTTGCATTTCGACACACTTTCACTTCATGGCGGTCAACAACCGGACCCGACGACTGGTGCAAGGGCTACGCCCGTTTATCAAACCGCATCCTATGTTTTCCGCGATACTGATTATGCGGCGGGTCTGTTCAACATCGAAAGAGCCGGGCACGTCTACTCCCGTCTTTCAAACCCAACCAATGCGGTTCTCGAAGAGAGAATCGCCATGCTGGACAATGGTGTAGGTGCGATCGCTACTGCAAGTGGCCAGGCAGCGATGCATTTAGGCGTGGCGACATTGCTGGGGGCCGGAGATCACATTGTTGCCTCAAGAAGTATCTATGGTGGTACGCACAATCTGCTGGATTACACGCTGCGAAGGTTCGGCATTGATACGACTTTTGTCGATCCAAGAAGCCCGCAGGATTTTGCGAATGCTATTCAGGACAATACCCGTCTGGTTTTCGGTGAAATACTGGGCAACCCCGGCCTTGAAGTGCTGAACGTTCCGGAAATCTCGAAAGTTGCGCACGACGCGGGGTTGCCGCTGATGGTCGATGCCACATTCACTACGCCCTATCTTTGCCGACCGATTGACCTTGGGGCTGACATTGTTATGCATTCTGCGACCAAGTTTCTCTCCGGGCACGGTATTGTTATTGGCGGATTGTTGGTAGATGGAGGGACTTTCGACTGGGCCGCTTCGGGCAAATTCCCGACGATGAGCGAACCTTATGCGGGCTTCCATAATCTTAACTTTTCGGAAGAGTTCGGCCCCGCCGCATTCATCACCCGGGCCCGCAAGGAAGGGTTGCGGGATTTCGGCGCCTGCATGAGCCCAACAACGGCTTTTCATATCTTGCAGGGTATGGAAACACTGCCGCTGCGCATGCAGAAGCACGTGACCAATACTGCTGAAATTGTAGCGTTTCTTGCCCGGCAAGAAGGCGTTGAAAGAGTAAATCATCCGATGCTTGAGAGTCATCCGGATCACGAATTGGCGAAGTCGCTTCTGCCGAAGGGATGTGGCGCAGTATTTGGATTTGAGTTGACGGGTGGTCGCCAGGCGGGCATTCGATTTATTGAGGCACTGGAAGTGTTTTCTCATCTTGCTAATGTTGGCGATGCCAAATCACTGGTGATACATCCTGCCAGTACGACGCATCACAGGATGGGCTCTGATGCGCTGGAAAAAGCCGGGATCTCTGAAGGCCTGATCCGACTGTCTGTGGGTTTGGAAGACACCAAGGACCTGATCGCTGACCTGAAGAAAGGTTTGCGTGCGGCAGGGAGAGCTTAATGTATGTATCAGTAGCGGGTCATACAGCATTTTTCAGTACGGGCAGCGGTCAGCATGTTGCGGAGAACGAATCGGTGTTATTTGTTCATGGCGCGGGTTTTGACCATACCGTCTGGACGCTGCCAGCTCGATACTTCGCCCGGCAGGGACGTAATGTCATTGCTGTTGATTTGCCCGGTCGTGGCCTGTCGGGCGGTGAAGCATTAACGAGTATTGAAGCAATGGCTGACTGGTTGTGCCTTCTGCTCGATGAGCTTGATATCCGGCAGGCTTCTGTCGTTGGCCACAGTATGGGGTCGCTCGTTGCCTTGAATTGTGCGGCCAAGTATCCGGACAGGGTTCGAAATCTGGCGCTTCTGGGTACTTCGACACCAATGCCTGTTTCTGATCCCCTGCTGGATGCAGCCCGGGCCAATCAGCATCAGGCGATCGACATGGCGAATACCTGGAGCCACAGCAGTTTCGCGCATCAGGGCGGTAACGAAAACCCGGGTCTTACGCTGACCTTGTCGGGTCAGAGGCTACTGGAGCGAGCGGGGCCCGGCGTGTATTTCGCTGACCTCAATGCGTGCAATGACTTTATCGACGGCGACATGCTTGCGACCCAGGTGAAAGCAGAAACGCTTGTTATCCTTGGACTTGAAGATCGAATGACCAAAGCCAGCGCCGGTCGGTCTGTGGCGGCGGCAATCAGTAATACGAGAGTCGTTGAGCTAGATGCTTGCGGCCATTCCATGTTGTCCGAGCAGCCGAATGCTGTTTTGGATGCGTTGGCGGCGCTGGTTTAACGGTCCAATATTGCTATCGAGACCGGAGACTTGTTGCGATAGCGGCTATATGGGAGGGTAGCGTACCGCAACAACCGCCGACCAGAGTAGCGCCCTGATTGATCCATTGGCCAACGAACTTTGAGTACCTCTCTGGTGATAGATCGTCTCTTAGCTGAAGCGGTCCGTCGGTTATTTTTACCCCGTCTAGCAACCAGTCTTCAGGTACATGGGTAAATGCGTTTGCGTATCCTCCAATGTACTTCAAGTCTGATTTGGCGAGTATAGGCATAGCGTCGAATATTCGTTCCGGCAGGGTGCAGTTCGCGCATAGCCCTTCCAGATCGACTTCTCCAAGCCCGTTAATAGCGTCCTCAAGGGACTGTCCGCTGCGCAGCTTGCCGGGATTCTGTTCATGCAATGTGAAGGAGACGATCACCGGTTTGCCGGTGCTGCGGGCTGCCCTGGCCGCAGCGATGGCCTCGTTGATATGTGACATGGTTTCGCAGAGGAAGACATCAACGTGAGGCGCAAGAATTTCTGCCTGCTCGCGATACAACGGCTCGATCTCCTCGACAGACCGGACTCTATCAGGACGGAAGCTCCCGTTTAGTGGGGGCAGAGAGCCTGCTATCTTGATGACCTTGTCAGTGGCTTTGATCGCTGCCCGGGCAAGCGCTGCTGCCTGCAGGTTTAGTGTTTTAAACTGGCTCTCAATACCTGCTTTTTTTAGATCAGATCGGATGACGCCATAGGTGTTGGTGGTAATCATGGTGGCACCAGCAAGGATGTTTTCCTCGTGAATGCTCTGAACTTTCTCAGGCGCCACCAGCAGTGCATTAGCTGACCAGATCGTCTCTGGAATCTCGACACCCTGCATCTTGAGGGCTCTTCCCATCCCAGCGTCAAGTATGGTGATTTTTTGATTCATATTTTCATCCTTACATTACAAATCCGAGCCGAAGCCTGCTCTCT
>DTZW01000303.1:3388-7412 GCA_012961165.1 Gammaproteobacteria bacterium
ATGCCGCGGCGATGCGGAAATAGCTTACCCTGAGTCATTTACTTAACCACGCGTACATAGCCACGCGTACTTAACCACGCGGCGGTTATTTGACCTCATAAAAGGTTGTGCTGTCTACGGTGATTGTTGCTTGCTTGCCCCTGACCGTCGTCGGTATCCTGCAGGCCAGTGCCTTGACTAAAATAACAAGGGAAGACGAGTTGCATCGGGAGTTTTAAGCAGGGCTTTCAAGCACCAGGTTTTGGAGGATAGTTCGTGTCTTTTATCGTGCAAACGTAGCTATTTGGATGTAGCGCTCAACCCCTGACCCCGGGGTATGCTAAACTGAATTTTCCTTCCAATCCTTCATTCAGATGGCACTTATTCTAGGTATAGACCCTGGCTCAAGGGTTACCGGTTACGGCATTATCAAGGCCGTTGGTAATCATCAGGAATATGTGGCGAGTGGATGTATCAGGACCACTGCGAAAGAAACGCTCGCGGAAAGGCTGGATATCATATTTCAGGGCGTCACCCAGATTATTAATGAATATGTGCCAGGAGAACTCGCCATTGAGCGAATCTTTATGTCTCGTTCAGCTGAATCTGCATTGAAGCTTGGCCATGCTCGAGGTGTGGCAATGGTTGCGGCTGTAAACCAGGGATTGCCAGTTTTCGAATATGAAGCGCGAAAGATCAAGCAGGCGGTTGTTGGTAGTGGCGCAGCGAGCAAAAGCCAGATTCAGCACATGGTGATGACGCTTCTGAAACTACCTTCTTGTCCTCAGGAGGATGCGGCTGATGCTCTGGCCATTGCGATCTGTCATGTTAATACGCAGCACAATCTGGCCAAGATGAGTAATAGCAGTACGACGGTTATCGATACGAATCGTTTCCGACGTGGCAGGTTTGCAGAAGAGACCACAAAAAAATGATCGGTCGACTTACAGGGCTTGTGATTGAAAGCGCCCCGGGTCAGTTGTTACTTGATGTTGGTGGTGTGGGTTACGAAGTTGAAATTTCTCTCACGACCTATGCCCATATTTTGGAAATCCAAAGGCTGGAAACCCAGGGGCTCGAAAGGGCCGGTTACCGTTCATACCCATCTCGTGGTTCGTGATGATGCCCACCTGCTATACGGGTTTGCGAGTACGGGTGAACGTGAGATGTTCCGAACCCTGATCAAGGTCAACGGGGTAGGTCCTCGCATGGCACTCGGAATATTATCAGGACTGGATTCAGCGTCGTTTGCGCGCGCTGTCACCGGTAATGATGTAACAGCGCTGACCGCATTGCCTGGCGTTGGGAAGAAGACCGCTGAGCGCCTGATCATTGAAATGCGGGATAAGGTCGATTCATTTGATGTATCTGGTCCAGATAATCCCAGTACAATGACGATTAATGTAATAGAAGATGCTGAGTCGGCTCTGGTCGGGCTTGGTTACAGACCACAGGAAGCCGCTCGAGCGGTCTCCCGGGTGAGCGACCCCGCCGAAGATGTAGAGTCTTTGATCAGGCAGGCGCTGAAGTTACTCATGCAAAGCCGACAATAGTTGAACGACAAGAATGATTGAATCAGACCGAATAGTGACATCTGCCGCCTCCGAGGCTGAACAGACGCAGGACTGGGCGATCAGGCCCCGGACGTTTGATGAATATTGTGGCCAGCATGAGGTCAGCGAACAGATGAGGCTATTCATCAGGGCTGCAAGAGGTCGGGATGAGGCGCTGGATCACACGCTTATTTTTGGCCCGCCAGGTCTGGGAAAGACAACCCTGGCGAATATCATTGCCAATGAGATGGGCGCCGAAATGAGGGCGACTTCAGGTCCTGTCATCGAAAAGAAAGGTGATCTGGTTGCGGCACTGACCAACCTGGAAAAAGGTGACGTGTTGTTTATCGATGAAATCCACCGGCTCAATCCTGCGATTGAAGAGGTGCTCTATCCGGCGATGGAGGATTATCAGGTAGACATCACTATTGGTGAGGGCCCCGCGGCCCGATCCATCAAACTGGATCTGCCGCCGTTCACACTGGTTGGTGCGACTACCCGAACCGGTTTGCTGACTTCTCCATTTCGTGACCGGTTCGGCATTATTCAGCGGCTGGAGTTCTACAATGTCAGGGACCTGACCACTATCGTTGAACGGTCAGCCAGGATGCTCGGGGTAAGTTGTGATGCCGATGGTGCCCGCGAGATTGCAGTTCGCTCGAGAGGTACGCCAAGGATTGCTAATCGGCTGCTTCGTCGGGTCCGGGACTATGCCCAGGTGGAAGGTGAGGGGTTTGTGAACCAGAAGATCGCTGACCAGGCGCTTAACATGCTGAAGGTTGATGTGAATGGTTTTGATCATATGGATCGCCGGCTTTTGCTGGCGATGGTTGAAAAATATGATGGAGGGCCGGTTGGCGTAGACAGCCTTGCAGCAACCGTTGGTGAAGAGAGCAACACCATTGAGGATGTATATGAACCCTACCTGATTCAGCAGGGATTCATCATGCGCACCTCAAGAGGTCGCGTTGCTACTCGGTTGACCTATGAGCACTTCGGTATGAAGATGCCACAAAAGCCCGGGCAGGAACTTTTTGAAAACGAACCTGACGACTAACTTTGGAATTGAATTGTGAATGAACCGTTATCTATACTTGACCTGGTACTCAATGCAAGCGTCGTTGTGCAGGTGGTCATGGGGCTCCTGATCCTTGCTTCACTGACCTCATGGGTCATGATTTTCCAGAGAGGCTTTGCGCTATCTTCGATCCGCAGGCAGGCTACAGATTTTGAAAGTGAATTCTGGTCCGGTAAGGACCTTGGCCAACTCTATGTGGAACTCGATACTGAAAATTCGGATGTCATCGGTCTGGAGAGTATTTTTGCATCGGGATTCAAGGAATTCTCGAGGTCAGGCCAACAGGATGGCGCTGATCAGGAGCGGGTTATGCAAAATGTACAGAGGGCGATGCGGGTTGCGCTGGTCAGGGAAGAAGAACGTCTTGAAACGCACCTGCCATTCCTGGCCACCGTTGGTTCTACCAGCCCCTATGTTGGTTTGTTCGGTACGGTCTGGGGAATCATGAATTCGTTTCGCGGGCTTGCGACGGTCAACCAGGCAAGCCTTTCGATAGTAGCGCCAGGTATTTCAGAAGCGTTGGTGGCAACCGCCATTGGGCTGTTTGCTGCCATTCCTGCCGTCATCGCCTATAACCGTTACGCCGCCTATGTTGAAGTTATCATGAACAGATTCGAGGCATTTAGCGATGAATTCAGCAGTATTCTTGATCGCGCGAGTCACAAGCGCTAATTATGTCTAAAGCCGCTCGCAGGAAGCCGATGTCCGAAATCAATGTAGTGCCCTACATTGACGTGATGCTGGTGTTGCTGGTGATTTTTATGGTGACAGCACCGCTCATGACCCAGGGTATCAAAGTAGATTTGCCCGAGGCGGCTTCGGGTCCGATCGATGTGACGGATGATGAACCAATGCTGGTTGTATCGGTCAAAGATGACGCTACCTACTATATCAATCTTGGGGAGGCTGAGGAGCCCGTGCCATTATCCGAAATTGGCGATAAAGCTGCCAGGATCATTGCAGCGAACCCAGGCATCAAGGTGCTGGTAGAGGGTGACAAAAAGCTGGCATACGGGGTGATTGTTGACCTGATGAATACGCTTCAGGCAGCAGGGGCGAAAAGTGTGGGACTGATAACTGAGCCCCCCAGGACATAATAGTCGGCCGTCATGAACCTTTCTTCCAATGAAGTGACGACCTATGTCATAGCGATCCTTTTTGCGTTGCTGGTTCATGGCATCGTCATTGGCCTGATGTCCCTGAATTGGGAGGAGTCGACACGCAGTTACACCGGGTTGAAACCCTATTATATTGAGGCCGTAATAGTTGCCGAGAATCCTTACAAGGCCAAAGAAGAACGAGCGGTCGATCAGGAAAAATCCCGAAGGGATAAAAAACTACGTGAGCGTCGCAAGACGGAGGCCAGGTTGCGGCAGGAGCAGGTGAACTGGGCCAGGCAACAACGGTTAAAAAC
>DTZW01000303.1:7422-16876 GCA_012961165.1 Gammaproteobacteria bacterium
GAAGTTATGCCTGCAGAGCCTGCGGTGCTCCCCGAGCCAACACCCGTGGTCGAAAAAACCCGGGAAACCAAAGTGGATCCCGAATCAGTAAGGTCTGAGTTTGCAGATGAGCTGGCAAAGGCGCTGACACGTGAGGCAAATGCAAGGAAGGCGGTAACCGACGACGAAAAAGCAATGGCTTACGTGGCGCAGATTCAACGCGAAATAGTGCAGAACTGGTCTAGACCGCCCAGCGCCAGAAACGGGATGGAAGCCCTGCTGCGAGTTCTGCTTATTCCAACCGGAGAAGTTGTTGACGTGAAGGTTGAAGATTCGAGCGGTAATGATGCGTTTGACCGGTCAGCAGTTCTTGCCGTAACCAAAGCGCGAAGATTTGTTGTACCCACAGACTCGCAGCGGTTTGAGCGGGACTTTCGAGAGTTTACGGTTTTGTTTCGGCCGGATGACCTCAGGCTATAAGGATTATATGTGCGAGTGTTCAAGCGAATTATTTTTGTCGGACTGCTCCTGCAGTTTACCATACCTGCTTCAGCTGAACTGCGGATCGAGATTACCAAGGGTGTGGATAATGCGGTCAGGGTAGCGGTAGTACCTTTTGCATGGAGAGGCAAACGAAAACCGCCGATTGACGTTGGTGATGTTGTTTCATCCGATTTGGGGTTGTCGGGCCGATTCGAAGCCCTGCCAACATCACAGATGTTAAGTTTTCCTAACGATTCATCTGAGGTGCTGCCGCGAGACTGGCGGATGCTGGGAGTTGAGTATCTGGTTGTTGGGTATCTTGAGCCGCGGGAAGTTAGCGTACGCCTGCACTTCGAGCTATATAGTGTGTTGCGGCAGACCGTGGTGGCGAAGCAGACAATTGAAGGTCTCCCCATGGATCTTCGTGATATGGCTCACCACGTCAGCGACGTGGTGTTCAATGAACTGACAGGTATTAAAGGCGTTTTTTCTACCCAGATTATGTATGTCACAGCAATGGACGGTGATCAGGGCCGACACTTCGCGCTCAACGTTGCTGATGCAGATGGGTACAGGGTCAGGAAGGTTTTGGAATCAATAGAGCCCATCCTTTCCGCTACATGGTCACCAGATGGAAAGATGATCGCCTACGTTTCGTTTGAACAGGATGGTCGCCCCGCTATCTACCTTCATGAAGTGATAACCGGAAACCGGCAGATCTTAACGAGCTTTGCAGGTCTAAACGGTGCACCGTCTTTCTCCCCCGACGGTAAGGAAATGGCACTGGTGTTATCCAAAGATGGCAATCCTGATATTTACATTCTGGACCTGCAGTCGCGCCGACTTCGAAGGATCACCCGGCACTATGGTATCGATACCGAGCCTTCCTGGACTGCAGATGGAAAATCATTGGTGTTTACCTCCAATCGGGGAGGTCAGCCGCAAATCTATCAACTGCGGCTGGCTGATTTTCAGATCCAGCGTCTGACCTTCGAAGGCGACTATAATGCCAAGGCAAGCGTCCTAAAAGATGGTAGCGGGTTGGTTATGGTGCACCGCCGTGACGGGATCTTTCACATCGCGCTACTGGATCTGAACCGGGGCCGCTTATCTGTCCTGACCGAGACGACCCTGGATGAATCCCCCAGTGTTGCGCCCAATGGCAGTATGTTGATCTATGCAACCCAGGAGAGGGGAGAGGGCATATTAGCGGCGGTTTCTATTGATGGTGGCGTCAAGTTCAACCTGCCCTCGTCGGACGGTGATGTCAGGGAGCCAGCCTGGTCGCCGGTAAAGCGCAAAACCTTTGTGCCAGTTGAGTAACAATTGGCCATTAAGATGGTCGAATGACTAACGTTAATCGCTGAAAAGCAATGACTACGCCCTGTGGCGGGGGTTTATTCATCGAATATTTCGTTTGATGAGTAATTATTTTGGGCTTTTTGTGGTTTAATCCAACTTTGAAGAATTACTCAGAATACAGAATGTAAAGGAGTTACTCATGGGAATATTTAAGTTACGCGGTCTACTGCTGCTCTGCGTTGCAGCCTTACTGTTAGGCGGTTGTGCGAGTCAGGAGCCTGCTGATTCGGGTCCAGATGTCGAGCCAATGGAACAAGAGTTGGATACCAGCGTAGACGATGAGCCGATTGAGCCTGCCGGGCCGATGGTTAAGAACGGTAAGATCGTACTTCCGGCCGATGACATGGGTTCTGGTGAGACGCTTCAAGGTGTCTTCTACTTTGATTTCGACCAGGCGATCGTTCGACGAACAGGTCATGAGGAGCTAAACAAGCATGCGGGAGTACTGAGTGCTGATCGCTACCTTCGGGTTCGACTGGAAGGACATGCTGACGAACGTGGTACCCGGGAATATAACCTGGCACTGGGCGAGCGTCGAGCGAATGCAGTACGTGCTTATCTGGTTGCTCAAGGCGCAGCCCGAACCCAGATCGAAGCGATTAGCTACGGTGAAGAAAAACCAGCTAATAACGGGCATTCAGAATCATCATGGGCAGAAAATCGCCGTGTTGAGATTGTTTATAGATAAGGGTTTTGATGAAAGTTAGTCACCCGCTTTTAAGTGGTGTGCTGATTCCTGCCATTTGTGTAGTCGTTAGCATGCCACTTTTCGTTTCTGCCGCCCAGTCACCTGTTCCTGTTGAAAGCAGAGAATCGGTCGTGACCTATCAGCCGCCAATTGAGGAGGAGGTAGCATCCGGTGGTATGGAAAACCAGTACCAGCTGCAATTGCTTCAGCAGGAAGTCATGGAACTTCGCGGTCTGGTTGAACGACTCCAACATGAGCTGAGCAGACTTAAATCGATTCAGGATGATCGCTACCTTGAGCTTGACGCCCGTTTGCAGCAGGTGCTCAAAGCAAATGTCCAGGTACCACAGCCTGTTGCGGAAGATCCCGGAGAAACAGCAGTCGCAGTAATCGACGAAAACCTCAACGAAAAAGACCTGTATGAGACCACCCAGATACTGATTCGCAACAGGCAGTATGAGATGGCAATTACTCAGCTTGAAGCGTTGATTGACAGGTTTCCTGATGGTGAGTACACAGCTAATACCTACTATTGGCTCGGGCAGGTCCAGGCCGCGAAAACCAATCCGGATTTCGAAAAGGCAAGGCAGGCACTAGCGCAAGTCATCAGCTATTTCCCGGAACATAGCAAGGTTCCCGATGCAGCTTATGCTTTGGGTAAGGTTTATTACACGCTTGGCGATTGCGAACGGGCAACAGATCTTCTGCAGCAGGTCATGGATCAGTATCCAGATAAAACTGCAGCCAAACTCGCAGAAAATTATTTGCGCGAATCGGTGAATTGCGACAACTGAAATGTCGTCTCTTCGAATCACAGAAATCTTTCACTCACTCCAGGGTGAAGCTCGAACTGTCGGTTTACCCACGGCTTTTGTCCGCCTGACCGGCTGCCCGCTTCGTTGCCAGTATTGCGATACCGAATACGCGTTTTACGGTGGTGAGAAGATGTCCATCGACTCGATCATCGATGCAGTCAAGATTCGAAAAACCCCGTTTGTGACTGTGACTGGCGGTGAACCACTTGCCCAGCCGGAATGCCGTTCGCTCCTGACCCGGCTCTGTGACGAGGGATATGCGGTTTCTCTCGAAACCAGTGGTGCGATGGATATAACAGGAATCGATTCGAGGGTGTCGGTGGTACTTGATCTCAAGACACCGGGTTCAGGTGAGGTATCGCGCAACCTGTTCGAGAATATCCCCAGGCTGAAACAGGATGACCAGGTGAAGTTTGTTATCTGCCATCGTGGAGATTATGAGTGGGCCAGGTTCAAGATGCAGGAGTTGGAGCTCGCTAAAAAAGTTGATGAGATATTGTTTTCCGCCAGCCACGGAGAACTTGAATCACGCCAGCTCGCCGACTGGATACTGGAAGATGAGTTGCCAGTCAGGCTGCAGGTTCAATTACACAAGCTCCTGTGGGGCGATACGCCCGGGGTATGAGTAGACATGAGTAGGCATGAGTAGACATGAGTAGACATGAGTAGGCATGAGTAGACATGAGTAAGAAAGCCGTCATTCTACTGTCAGGTGGTCTTGATTCTGCCACGGTTCTTGCGGGGGCACGGGCCGATGGTTATGACTGTTATTGTCTGAGCTTTTCCTATGGTCAAAAACAGATTGCAGAAGTTGGTTACGCAGAGCAGCTGGCCGCGACGTTAGGGGCCATTGAACATCGGGTAGCGGTCATTGATATAGGCGCCTTTGGCGGCTCTGCGCTGACCGATGACAGTATTGATGTGCCTGACGCAAAAGATGTCTGCGACGAGATTCCGGTCACCTACGTGCCCGCCAGGAATACAGTGTTCCTGGCTTATGCGCTGGGATGGGCTGAAGTGCTTGGTGCCAGGGATATCTTCCTTGGCGTCAATGCTGTGGATTATTCGGGTTATCCGGACTGCAGGCCAGAGTTCATCAACGCATTTGAACAGGTGGCGAACCTGGCAACCCGCGCCGGCGTGGAAGGCCGGAAGATGACGATCCATGCCCCGCTTATCCAGCTATCAAAAGGGGAGATCATCATAAAAGGACTCGAGCTGGGTGTTGATTACGCTCAGACTGTATCCTGCTACCGCCTGACTGACTCAGGCGAAGCCTGTGGAGATTGTGACAGCTGTGTGCTTCGCAAAGCGGGTTTCTCCGACGCAGGAATCACTGACCCAACACGATACCGGTGATCCAAACAGGTGCGATAATAGATAGCTGATGCTGGCCAAAAGTCACTTACTTTGGTGGTAGCAGGTTGGTATTTTTTTATGGAAGTTTACTGGTGGTTTGTGTCCTGCGTGTCTGGCTGGGCCACTGTGACGGATGCGCCAAATAGCGCCTGGTGCTGTCGCACTGCCTTGGCTATTTCTCCCCACTTGTTGAGGTTTTCGGGGTGGCGGTGAATGTCTTCACTGGCCAGATAGGTAACCACCCGGGATGCGATGCCCCGGTATCGATCAATCAACGTATCGGCCATATCATCCCACCTGGCGACCAGAGCAAAGTGCTCAAGCATTTCATCAGAAATGAGATTGGCCATGGCCGGAATGTCTCCCTGTTTCATGAGCGCACCGAGTTTTTGGGTTGTACCCTCATACCCCAGATCATCAAACTGAAACGAATAGTTCGGCGTTGAGCCGTAAAAAGAGATTTGCATCCTGGTGCGGTTGATCATTGATTGCCTTTCTTCAGGAGAATCGCCGGGAATCGCGAATACAGGAATGATCAAATCGATGTCACTGACGCTGCGGCCTGATCTCTCGGCGCCGGACTGCAGGTCCGGGAGAAGACGCGTGTTAATATAAGTCATCGAATGCATGGGATGGACATGAATCCCATCACATAGCTCGCCTGCAACTTTGCACATGTAGGGACCGACGGCCGAGATATCAATCTTGATATCTTCATAATCATGTCGGCCAGGCGCCCATTGGCCTGGCAGCAATGACAGATTGTAGTATGGGCCTTCGTGATGGAGTTTTTCCTCCTGCCTGAAGGCGCGAATACAGGCCTTAAAGGCGTTGACGTAATCCCTCATCTGGGGGGCGGGTTTGTCCCAGTGGGCGCTGTATCGGCGTTCAATATGACCCTTTACCTGGCTTCCCAGTCCCAGTCGGAATCGACCTTCGGTGTTTTGAGCAAGTTCCCACGCGATTTGAGCTGACATCATTGGGCTTCTGGGAAACGCAACGGCTATTCCGGTCGTAAAGTTTAGCGAGGGGGCGGCGGTCGCGGCTGCGGCGATCATCATCCATGGAACCTGGCCTGCTTCCGTAAACAGCATGCCAGAGAATCCTGTCTTCTCAAGTTGAGATGCGAGTTCAGCGGATTTTTTCCAGGTGTTCGCACCTGTCATCAAGTCAAATTCCATTATGCATACCCACATGGCTGATAAGAAGGTTGATCCAAGATCGACAGCTGGTCTAGCGGAACTAGTTTTACTGGAAGCTCACTGTATCCTCGAACGAAAGCGGATCTGTAGCGAACAGGTTCTCCGACTACTTCAACTTTGCGGAATCGCGTCTGGATTTCTTCCCACAGAACCCGGAGCTGCATCTCGGCGAGACGATTACCCATACATCGATGGATGCCAAATCCAAATGAGACATGGTTTCGCGCGTTGGGGCGATCGATAATCAACCTGCCTGCATCCTCGAAGGTTTCCTCATCACGGTTACCAGAGGCGTACCACATCACCACCTTGTCACCCTTTTTGATCTGCTTGCCATGCATTTCTACATCTTCAAGCGCCGTTCTTCGCATGAAAGCGAGAGGGGTCTGCCAGCGAATTATCTCGGCGACCATATTTGGGATTAAAGCGGGTTTCGCGTTCAACTTATCGTACTGCTCCGGAAACTTGTTGAGCGCGAGTACACCACCAGAGATTGAGTTTCGGGTTGTATCGTTACCGCCAACAATAAGCAGGATCAGGTTGCCTAGATATTCGAGCGGGCGGTTGACCACGTCCTTTGTATCTTCGTTGTTAGCCATCATGGAAATCAGGTCGAAGCCGCCAGCTTCATTCTCGCGCGCACGCCACAGGCGGGTAAAGTAGGCGAGGCATTCCATCATTTCGCGCTGGAAATCTTCGGTGGTGTTCACGTGGCCGCTATTTTTCCCTCCGGTTACGATATCAGACCATCGTGTCAACAGGTGCCGGTCTTCAAACGGGAAATTAAAGAGTGTTGCCAGCATTTGGGTTGTGAGTTCAATCGATACTCGATCGACCCAGTTAAAGGTTTCACCGATAGGTAAGCCTTCCAGGATAGTTTCAACCCTGGATCGTATCAGGGGTTCCAGTTCCGCAAGATTGCGTGGTGCTACAACCGGAGAGACAGCTTTGCGCTGGGCGTCATGCTTTGGAGGGTCCATCGCGATGAACATCGGAGTAGTGAATTCCTCCAGTTGGTCCTCGAAGCCAATTGATCCTTGTGAAGAGAATAGCTTGTGGTTCTGGTCGATGAACTTGATGTCGTTGAATCGTGTAATAGACCAAAAAGGACCGTAGCGTGAATCTTCGGTGTAGTGCACCGGGTCTTCTTTTCGCAGGCGCTCGAAATAAGGCCAGACCACATCATGCTCGGTGAGATACCAGTTGCTGATGTCCATCTCCGTTAGCGGAACGGTCCATGCCTGCGCCAACATCTTTTCTTTGTTTACTGCCAGTGAATTCATCTAGTGCAATCCTTTACTGTTCCTGAACCGTTGGTCCTTATTTACAACTCACCGAGGTTACACGCCCGGCGTTGCAATATTGGTTTTAGTTCCCTGTATGCAGCCGGTGTCAGTGAGAGCGGGATTCTCGGGTATAGATGATGGATGATGTGGTATTGCATGCCCATCGAAAGAAGGTTGCCGAGGCGACTCTTGAATCCCCTTGTGTCCGTATAGCGGCCCTGCTCCTTGCCCGGGTGGTGTGGCGCCCAGCTTAGGTAGTACTCAATGTACGTCGTGGCGATTTGTTTCGGTACCCACCAGAGAAGCGCTGCTTCAATCGCATAGCCAGCCCAGGCAAGGGTAAACATGACGACCAGATACATGCTCTGGTAGATGATCGCATCGAGAATCATGTGCTCGTTACCGGTACGTTGTAGTGTTTCTGGATAGGCCTTGCTTCTACCGGATTCAGGTTGGCGATTCAGGATGCTTTTCCACAGGAAGTGCCAGCCAGAATTAGCGTGAATATTGAAGTCCGGATCAAGTTGGGGATCGTTGGTGTGTGAGTGATGCTCGTAGTGAGTATGCCGAAGTACGCGATAGGGTAAGACCAACGGGATAGTGGATAGATGACCCACCAGTTCGTTAAGCCAGCGAAGTGGTTGCCCTTTACCCGCAATGATATTGTGCTGCGCCTCATGTGAAGGTAGGTAGGATAATGCAACGTTGAGGGTGGCGAGGATAAACCCCAGCCAGAGCGGAATAATGTCCATCAGCACTAGTGGCCAGACTGCAAGCCAGGCGATCAGGTTGCCAATGCCCCAGACAACCGCTCCCCATGGAACCATGTGCATATATTTGCCGGCGATTTTGCGTTCGAGCACATCCAGTTCTGACTCGCTCAGTGAATCCAGGCTTGCCGTGGCCTTACTCATGGTCGGACTCATGGACTGACTCATGGTCTTTTACCCAGAGCCAGCTTCCTCGACTCTGCGCCACAATGCCTAACGAGATAGAAATCGCGAGCCCGGTGCCGTAGGCGACCGGCGTACTGAGTTCGGTGTTCATTGCCAGCATCACCTGGGCGAGAAGGGGGGCTAGAAACCCGATGCTGAAGGCTATGGGGGAGAGGAACAGCTCGATCAGTTTCATGCGTTACCTGCCTTGAAGTGAGATTGTTGACATCATATACATGAAATGGTGACGTTACTCTTCGAAACTGTCAATAGCGGTCTGAATATGGGCCTGAACAGGGGCTTGAACAGGGGCCTGAACAGGGGCCTGAACATTTAGCGGTCAATGACCCGTTGGGTGGGACTTGAGTTCCCGATCAAAAACTCTTTAGTGAAGGTACGTAATGCTTGTCAGGGTTCGTGAACTGTTTTACGGTTTACCTGTGAGTTCAACTTAAGGAACAACTCAAATGTCGAAAGCGCAATTGGTCGAAATGGCACGAAAAGACCTGGAGCACGGCAGGAACGGCACGCTGGATCAGGCGGACAGTATTCACAAGGTTCCCATTGAGAATTATTACGATCATGGTCGATGGGAAGGCGAGAAGGAAAAAATCTTTCGCCGTATGCCGCTAATGCTGGCCACCACGGCTGAGTTGAAGGAAGTGGGTGATTACAAAGCGATGGACGCTGCCGGGGTGCAGGTGATTATTACGCGCACTCAAGGTGGCGTTATAAAGGCGTTTGTTAATATGTGTAGCCATCGCGGTGCGAGGCTTGTGGATGAAGGCTGTGGCACCGCCCATCGATTCAGCTGCCCCTATCATGCCTGGACATACAACCCGGACGGAGATTTGGTTGCTATCTATTCTGCTGACGACTTTGGCGATATCGACAAGCAGGATTATGGGCTTACGGAATTACCCAGCCTGGAGAAGGCAGGATTAATCTGGGTGACGCTTGACCCAAAATCCACACTGGATATCACCCTCTTCCTGTCAGGATACGATTCACTGCTGGCGCAATTCGGTTTTGATAACTGGCACTATGCGAAAAACCAGCGGGTGGAGGGACCCAACTGGAAAATAGCCTACGACGGTTACCTGGACTATTATCATCTTCCAATTTTGCACAGGGAAACGTTTGGTACAGAGATAGGAAATAAGGCCAACTACTATAGTTGGGGCCCACATACTCACATGGGCAGACCTGATGCGTCCTATGAAGAGTTTGAAGGCCTGCCTGATGACGAGTGGCCAACCAGCAGGCTGGTTGCTGGTGTCTGGACCATTTTTCCACATATCTCTATCGCAAGTTTCGCCGGTGGTGGCCGGTCGGTCATGATTTC
>DTZW01000304.1:0-702 GCA_012961165.1 Gammaproteobacteria bacterium
AGATATCGTTCGCTTCCAGTTCGCGAACGACCGGACGGACATCGCGCTCGAGAAACCGATCTATGGAGTCTAGTATGAGCGCGTCATCTGGGTTGGGTATGGGAGTATTCATTATTGTATTGCTGGCTTATCTTGACAGCGGCTTTGCATTTAATCGTCCACTGCATATCCTTCCTTTGGGACCAGAAACGAACGATCGTACGTGATAACGACTGTGCCGTTGGCTTTCATGCCTGTGGTTCGTGCGGAAACGATGCCTTGGGTCGGGCGACTTTTCGATTCGCGCTTGGCCAGCACTTGAGATTCTGCGTAGAGTGTGTCACCGGGGAAAACAGGAGCAGTCAATTTGATATTTTCCCATCCAAGGTTCGCGATCGCTTTTTGACTGAGATCGCTCACGCTCATGCCAGCAACAATCGACAGCGTCAAGGTTGAATTGACCAGGGGCCGACCGAACTCTGTTTTTTTAGCATAATGCGTATCGAAGTGGAGCGGATGGGTGTTCATGGTCAGCAAGGTAAACCAGGTATTGTCTGCTTCCGTAATGGTGCGTCCAGGTCTATGTTCATAAATGTCCCCAACATGGAAAGCTTCATAGTACCGTCCATAGGATTCACGGTACCGGCCTGGCTCGATCTCTTCGCCTTTAACCACCATAAATTATGTCCCCTGGTGAACAGCCCTAAGGGGTTCCTGGCTCGA
>DTZW01000304.1:717-1426 GCA_012961165.1 Gammaproteobacteria bacterium
CCAGAATCTCTTGGATATCTTTCGCGTCTTCAATCGATAGGATTGCATCCGCTAGCGCCCCACAACTTGTATCATCGAGGTAAGGGCCTACCAGTGCATCGAATTTCGCGCGCATCTCCCCAGCCGATAGAAAATTTGCCGGCTCACCTTTGGGGGTCACGACCATGTCTTCGAAAGTACCACTTGTGGTGACCACTTCAACCACGCCACTCATGTTCGCCGGGAACTCAGCCTCGGCACGATCATCCACCACGGTACGAATTTTTCGACAAAGGGCGAGCGTGTCGGAGTCCTTGAGATGACGTGCGTAATCATCCCAAGTCATCTGTCCGTCTCGCAGGGCCACTGCCGCAACGAAGGGCATGGAGAACTGACCTTCAACGTAGTTTGTGGGATTCTGTTTGTCTGATTCAGGGTCGCCAACAATGTTCCACCCTGTCTTTGGCAGGCCGATTTGTACGGATTCAACTTCCTGGTAATTCAGTTGATGTGCCGTGCGAAGCCCAATCAATGCATCGATAGCCGCATGACCGTAGCGACAGGAGGGGTAAGGTTTCACACCAATTTCCATCGTCTCGAATCTTTGACCGAGCTCCGATATGACTTCGGCAGGATTCGGGTGGGGTGCATAGGCGTTGAGAAATCCACCACGTTCCCCCTCTAACGCATTTTTAGCCCCGGTGAAGCCTTGTTGCGCCAAAGTGGCCGC
>DTZW01000304.1:1461-2797 GCA_012961165.1 Gammaproteobacteria bacterium
TATCCGGTATGGAAGGGTTTGTTCCATGAGCCGTCTGCCAGAAACTGCATCGAACCGGCTGCTTGGCTGCCACAAAGACCGAAAGCGCTTTCAATTTGATCAGTTGATAGGGCGAGGATCCGGCCGGCTGCTGCGGCCGCGCCAAACACCCCGCAGGTTGCAGTGGGATGGAAGCCTTGCTGGTAGTGTTCGCTGGGGCCGAGCGCCATGCTGATACGGATCTGGGTTTCATAGCCAGCTATGATGCCGGCAATCAGGGTGTGACCATCGGCCCCCGTCATCTGGGCAGCTGCAAAGGCCGCAGGCAAGATAGGGGCGCTAGGATGAATTGAACCCCGGGCATGGGTATCGTCAAAATCAAGGGAGTGGGCGAGGTTGCCGTTGTAGAACGCGGCTGCCGGGGGCGCATAGTTTTGTGGATCCCCGATCACACTAGCGACCCCTCCTGTGAAGCCCAGTACGGTCAACGCGCTGGTTATGGCTTCATTGAGATCAGCGGCGTAACGCGCGCGAAGCGCAATGCCAACGTGGTCCATTATCAGGAACTGGGTACGCTCAATGATGTCTCTCGGTATATCCTCGAAATTCAAGCCGGCAACGAATCGCGCCAAAGTTGTGGTTTCTGAGCTCATCTTAGGTGCTCCTGCGTCAAGTTAATGCGACGATCACGATGAATTATTTATCCGCGGTCCATCATAATGATGGATGCTCCTGAATGAAAGTTCAGTAGACCCAGAAAGCCCCAATCCGATCAATAACGTATTGAATTGTTGAAATATCCTTAGTTTTGGCTGGATTAAAGCAAAACGAAGTTCTGGCGAAGCAACTATAGCTTGGCGGCGGAATCTTGGGTGAATCTCCTAGATCGCGCTTGATGAAAACCTCGATAAATCACATTCAAACGATGAGTTGTTGGTATCGGAGACGCGCTACCTGGGTAGCACGCCTGACGCAGCTGTTACCTCAGGCGGCAGAAAGTCGCAGAACGAGACCACCGATTTAGTGATATTACTCTTTCACCCGGGTGACCAATAACTGTAGTCAGAGTGGGTATGAATCTACTCTTGCCTGCGTTAATGCGGGTAACTATTCTAAAGGTAAAGCGTATGAGCACATCACTGTGAACTTGGCTTGGACCTGTAGTGATACATGTGACGACAAACCCACAACACGTGCAAAAAGAATAGATTAGAGCGATAAGAGAGAAAGCGCTCTTTGTGCGGCTTGTATTCGATCAACTGAGATAACGCATAGGGAGAATTTGGTGGAGCCGAGGAGGATCGAACTCCCGACCTTCGCGTTGCGAACGCGACGCTCTCCCAGCTGAGCTACGGCC
>DTZW01000305.1 GCA_012961165.1 Gammaproteobacteria bacterium
GAGGTTTTCAAAAACCATTCCTTCTTTGTGCTCTTTTTCGGCATGGTGCTGAGTGTTTTCATACTGTCCGTCGAGGCAGTGTTCAATCCTTTTATGGGTTTTCATTTCTGGGGGATGACCACCGAGCAGCTGGCGTACATCCCAATCGGGATGTCCGTCGGGTTAGTTTTTTCGGTGGTTTTGGTTCCGATACTTACCCGGCGCTTTGACAAAAAGCCGACACTGATTGGTTGCGCAGCGTTAACCATCGTAAACATCAACACACCGATAGTGCTGACGTTGTTTGACGTTAGCTGGTTTCCCGAGCCGGGTTCTACCGGCCTGTTGCTGGTGCTGATTATTAGCAGCGGAATTACCACGTTGCTCGCGCCTATTGTGTTTGCGACCTTGAACTCCATGTTTGGAGACATCGCAGATGAGCATGAACTTGATGTTGGGGAGCGAAGAGAAGGGGTTATATTTGCTGCCAGGTCATTTGCTAATAAGGCATCTGCATCCATAGGGCTGGTGGCTGGAGGAATCCTCCTGGATTTTATTGCATTCCCGAGAGGGGCATTAATGGGTTCAGTTCCTGCTGAAATTGTCTGGCAGCTGGGTTTCATTGCAGGTCCTGCGACGTCTGTGTTTACGCTTGGCGGACTGGCGTTGTACGTCCGGTATCGGATAGATCGCAAGCGGCACGCGGCGATTATGCAGTCTTTGAGGGCAAGATCTGCCAAAGGCGATCGTACTTAAACCCGTCCTGTTCAGCTCGGATTCACTCCCCGTTCAGCTTCCAGGGGCTAACTTAGTGACATCCAGTTATTGAGTTATTGAGATGATCAGAACAGTGATGTTTATTTCCTTACCGTTGCTCCTGATGAGCTGTGCCAATGAACCTATCGTTGATCGTCGTGGTGTCGATGAAGCGCAGTACCAGGGTGATCTTGCCGAGTGCAGGTCGTACGCTTATCAGGTAGATACCATCGGAGAAACAGGGAAGGCCGCCGCTATTGGTGTGGCGATCGGAGCATCCGTTGGTGCGATCCTGGGTGACAGTCACGATGCCGAGCAGGGTGCTGGTGTTGGCGCGGTCGCCGGAGGCGTAAGGGGATTCCGCAAAGCGGAGCACCGAAAGGAAAAGGTACTTTATCGTTGTTTGAAATCCCGGGGCTATCGCGTGTTCGGATAGCACCAAAACTCAGAGGTTTCACTGCCCCCGTTATTTCGACTTGCGGCGCAGCAGGCCTCTACGGAGATGTCCCATGGGTAACAATCCCCGGTCTGTTTGGTCTACCGGGCAGTCGTTAGCGGAAGTTAAAGCCAGTCTCTCCTGACAGTCACGCTACCTAAATGCATTGCCGGCAGCTGCCGCCTGGCAATTGCTGATCAGGTCTGGGATAACTCAAAATGTGGTGCTGTTTCTGTTAGTGTGCTGATGGGCGCTTTCCTTAACCAACTGCCCTTAGAGCATAAAGTACCCTGCCGATAGCGCACAGAACTCCTTCATCGTTTTTAATATCCACGTGTATCGTGCAAAGTTGTCTGCCGCGCTTGATCACCTTGGCTTCCGCATCAATCCAACTACCGTGCGCCTGCCGCAGGTAAGTAATTTGCAGATCGGCGGTACCGGCGGGTTCGCTGTCTGCACTGATGTTGGTGAATACAGCAGGCACAGCCGCCATGTCGATCATGGTTGAAAGCACGCCCCCATTGACGCTACCGCCGATGCCTGTCGGTGTGTTGGCGTGGATGTTAAGTCGAATACGGGCGTAGTCTTCGCGGGTTTCCTCGAGCGTTAAGCCAAGGTATTGATGAAAAGGATCGCTGTCAAAATCGAAGGGATTATCAACCTTCATGATTCCACCACGCGGTATCTGAAAAGGCGCGGAGGTCCAGTTCGTGGGTCCAGACCGAACGGTGTTGATGCGCGATATGGAAGTAGGTCTCAGCGATTTTTTCGGGCAGCATCAAGCCGTCATGTTCACCACCCCGAGATTCCCGAAGTTCCCTAAAACGTTCTTCCCCTAACATCTTTCCAAGGGTGTCGGGCGCATCGACTGCCCCGTCGATCAGAATATGCGCGACATGAATGCCTTTGGGTGAAAATTCGGCGTTCAGTGTCTGGCACAACATCCTTCGCCCACCCATGGCCGCAGCGTGAGAGTGCTGCCCCCTGTTCCCGCGCATGGCAGAGGTGGCAGAAGTCACCAGTATGGTGCCGTGACCGCGGGCTTCCATCAGCGGTGTGAGTGCGTAGGCGAGTCGATACAGGCCGAACGTTCCAAGGCGCCACCCCATCTCAAATGTTTTATGGGGTGTTCCAGCCAATGGGCGATTACCGATCTGTGCGCCCAGATTGTAGATAACAACCTCAATAGGGCCCACGTCGGCTTCGATGTCTTTCACCATGTCTTCGATGGCGTTATCTTCCATGGCGTTCACCAACCGGCCAGAAGCGCTGCCACCAGCCTCCGTTATCTGGTTGACCAGCTTGTTAAGCCCTTCTTCATCGCTTCGGCGACACAGGAACGAATGATATCCTTGAAGCGCGAATTTCTTCGCAACATTACCGCCGATACCGGCGCCCGCGCCAATGACGAGGCAGACAGGTTTGGTCATTTGGATTTCCGTTTATTGTGAAAATTGTGCCGGGTAGCATAGGGTGTAGTCATAAAACTTGCAAAGACGCGCCGACTTTCGGAGTACTATTCGCCATGATATGTGCCGCCCCAGGAACGTAAACAGTGGCTGGGGTTTGTATGAAGCCACTCATTGCCTAGGTCGTGAAGAATACAAATGATTAAAGGTGTTTTCTCAAGATTACAAAAGGCGCCGCATGGTCTAATCTAGGCCAATGGAAACGGAAGCGTTAAAAGAGTATTTCCCTCATCGCGTCATCAAACGGAAGGTTCGGGAGGTGGCGGTGAAGAGAGTTCGAAAGGACCTGATCCTTAATGGTAAATCTGAAGAAGATATCTCTGAGGCAGATCTGGAGTATCTGTTGGCGGATGCTGAGGAGTCTGTCTGGTCAGACATTAAGCAGACTTCGCTGATGGGCGTGTTGGCCATGCTTGGCCTGAGCTTAGTCTGATGTCGCTGTATCGCTTCGCACGCACCAGCGCGCTGTTGGCTTTCGCAGGGAAATACCGCCTGAAGATATTCTACATGTTGGCGGCGATTGCCTTTGCCCTGGTAACGGCCTGGCTTTACACAGATGTGGCAGCTTATTTGCAGGTCCACTTCCCTCAGTGGGCACTGCTGGCTTTATTGGTAAAAACCGTTGCCGTCTATGGTGCGCTGTTTTTTCTGTTGTGGCAGGTTAAGCCCTCCGAATGGCGCGGCCGACCAGAGCCTGAATTGCAACTCGACAGTACGGCGCCACCTTCCAAGCTCGACGAAATTGCCCAAAAAGAAACATTGAGTAAACGCAAAGATACCATCCTCCATCGATAGTGCAGAATTGCATCTTCTTCACCTAAAGTGTGACCACTAAGGTTACCGGCATCTCGGCAGAGTGGCGGTGATCCATTTGAGGCGATGGATCGACGCCAGCGGTATCAAGTCTGGCCCGCACTTCTGCCAGTTTCAGCTAAACGGGGGTGGGCTAGTCCGGTTATGCCGAACCGATATAGCCGTGCGGCGCGTACGAAAAGCAATACGATGGCGGCGCTTGGCTTGATACAAAACAAGGGATTAGAGCTCTAGGCTTTAGTCCGTTGCCTTGTTAGCTTTCAAACTGCTTAGCTATCTGCCTGATTTTTTCTGGCACACCGAATGAACGTCTAATTTGGCTATTGGTATCGATGGCATCATTCGTTACTTGATCATGCTCTGATGTCACAAACTTGCCTGGTCCAAAAATCTTCTCAGCGATCAACCGCACCAAGTTTAAGTTGGTAGATCCGCATCAATACAGTCGTTGGCCATCCAGTATCTACAATTTGTTTCTCCAGACTTTTTATCTAAATGATTTTTGACCGGCATACTCTGGCAATCTTGGAAAAAAGCGGGCTATATTAACTATTCTCAATAGCCGCTGGTCTTGCAAAAAAAATTAGTCCCCTTTTCGGTAGTTGGGGCTGGAAATGAGCACAAAAAGCATGGTGCACGGTTGTGCTGAATTGTTACGCCAGGCGTGGGGCGTTGCACGCTGGACAACAATGTCTCCCATCTTCAAATCGACACTGCCGATATCTAGCTCCAGGGTGATTTCACCGGAAAGAACAATCCCATAGTCGATTGTTGCCGTTGTATGCATACCAGGATTATCAGGGTCCATTGCGTCGCCGGTGTTGAACCGCGCCGCAGCTGCGGCGTGTTGCTCATTGAGGGAAGGGTTATCGCCCGCTGGCATAAAGGTAAAGACACGGACACGAGAACCCCCTGCAGGTGGTTCCAGATTAAATTTCTCGGCTTGTACAGGATCTGTATTGTTAGTCGTTGATTCTGTCGGGTCATCTATCCAAATTTCCTCATCAATAGCACGACCAAGATCGAGTACTCCGGGCGTGGGTCCGTCATGCAGGAAGTACGATTTTCCATCCTGATCCAGTGCGGTCACTATTCTTCTTGCGGTCATCTATGATCCCCTTCAGTATGTTTTTGAGAGCCAGCGTTTCTCTCGTTACGTTATTGTCCTAACCGTGAACATATCGGGAACCGGGCGTACTGGCCAGTGCTTCCAATATCGTTACAGGTAGCACGATTGACGTAGCACCTAAGTGATCAACCCAACCGCATGTACGCACGCCACTGGATCTTCTACGCAAACTCACTGCGCTCGTACCCCGCACTCGACCTGCTTAATCAATCGGATGGGTTGCTTGCTTCATCAAAGCGCGAAGCCGTATGCAAGATACTCAGCCCGACAGGCAGCGCTTCAACTTGTACAGCTCGATAGCAGGGCATGCCATGAGACGTTCCTGAGGGTGCGTAAGAAGACTTTAGCTGTCTTTGATGAGCTTTGATTTGATTTGCTTTTAGTTTACCTTTAATTGGAAGAGGGCTTTCCCTCAACCACTGAAAGCATCTTCTGATCTCCGTTCATTCCAGAGGTTTTTAATGAGCTACTCCGACATCACTTGCCATAGCCATTCAACACCACGCCATACCACGGGTTATCTCGCGGCGGGTCCATTGGATGGGCCATTAATTATTTTCACCCACGGATGGCCAGAACTATCTCGAAGTTGGCGTCATCAACTTCCTTTTTTTGCCGCTATGGGCTTTAGAGCAATTGCACCGGATATTCGCGGCTACGGTAATTCGTCAGTTTATCCTGAGCACAAAGACTACAGCGTTGAATGCGCTATTTTGGATATGCTGGAACTACATGATGCGCTCGGTGGTACTAAAGCAGTTTGGGTAGGCCATGATTGGGGAAGTCCTGTTGCCTGGGGCATGGCGGCTCATCATCCGGAGCGGTGTCATGCGGTTGCTTCGCTGTGTGTGCCCTATGCTGCGATTGATCGAGGTTACGACGTAACGGTGCCATTGATTGATCGACGTGTTTACCCAGAGGATGATTATCCGCTGGGACAGTGGGAGTATATGGGTTTTTATGAGGAAAATTTCCAACGCGCGACGGCGCAGATGGACGCTAACGCCAAAAACATGGCTCAATTGATATTCAGAAAAGGCAGTGCTGAAGGGCGGGGTTTGCCTTCCGGTACAGCCATGGTGCGAAAAGACAATGGTTGGTTCGGTGGTTTATCAGCAGCACCGGATGTGCCGATGGACGAAGACGTCATTACAACCGAAGATCTCGGGGTCTATACCGAAGCGCTACAACGCAACGGGTTTTTTGGCCCCAACTCCTGGTACATGAATCATGAAGTGAACGCCGCCTTTTTTGACACATTGCCAAATGCAGGAAGAATGGATTTACCAGCGCTATTCATTCACGCTCGCTACGACTATACCTGCGAAACGGTTGATTCCCAATTGGCTGAACCAATGCGCTCACTTTGTTCCAATCTAACTGAAACAACCATAGATTCAGGTCATTGGATGGCTCAGGAGAAACCTATGGATGTAAATCGACACATTGCCAAGTGGCTGTTTACAGTAGTACCTGGGCTGGTTTAGAGCACCGCGATAGTTGTAAACGTTGTCGAAGTCGATTGCTCGATGCGCGGTATCAATGAGGGCTTTCATGCCCCCACGAAAGCGTTCTTTTTCCTCAACTGTGAGTTTCATCGCTTTCCCCACGCTTGTGCTTCACCTGGAATGACTCGAAAAAGTTCGCCATAACGGGTTGCCGCCCACCAGGTAATTCTCTATCGAGCGATCCCGGCGTGTATTACCCCTGTAGATGGCCTACGCAGATCGGAAGTTGCCTCTCCTGGGTTAAATGCGTTTCGAATCTTGTTATCGCCATAGTGTATGCGGTAATTATACTTATAAAGGCTGGTTCAAAATGTTGGTGATGGGGTCCACTTCAAACGGCAGTCGTTCATACTTTACGCAGCACCATTGGCAGCGTACTTTCGGGTTGCCTGATCCAGCGGCGAACCGCGACACGTAATGTCATGCCCAGGCTTCTGTTTCTTGCCGTTTTCTTTCCAACCGTTTGATACACTTAATGCCTGCTTCAGTCCTCGCGAGACCAAATGACAGATATAAAGCTTGAACGTCAGGAGAATCGAAGCGGCGACCCAGAGATCGCAACACAGGGATTTGGCCGCATATCGAGTAAGCCTTTGCCTGTCTTCAATCCCGTTGCTGATCTGGCTGCCGCCTGTGAGTATTTCGAGAGCAACGGTTTTGTTGTCCTGGAAGACTGTCTTAACGTCGCTGAGCTAACCCACCTGAATGAGTTCTTTGACCGGACCCAAAAAGAAGTGCCTGAAAAATGGGGTCACGGTAAACGCAAACCACATCACCGCAATCAGGGGCTCATCTTTTCTCAGCCACTGCTGGATTACCCTGAGCTTGATGACTACATTTGCCACCCCAGATCTTACCCCCTGGTTTGCCGACTGCTTGGCGGAGAAGACAGTGTTCGGTTCTCAGAGCTTAACTTCAGGGAGGTGCCCGAAGATGCCGGTATTGGCAGCATGGACTTTCATCACGATGCCGTATTTGAGGACCGGTTCCTGCGCGACCCCTACAACCCGGTTGACTGGCTGTGTCGAATTCACTACCTGACCGACACGGTTCCTGGCACACCTGCTTTCTGCGTCGTGCCAGGTAGCAATCGGTTCGAAACGCTTAAGGAAGCGCGGCAAAGCCAAGGCGACGACTATCAGGAAGTCCCAATTTACGGTAAAGCCGGCACCTGCATCCTATACGATACCGCTACTTTTCATACGAGGTTCGATGGTGACGGAAGGCAAAAAAGGCGCTCCTGGCACCAATATTTTGCCCGCGGAGGCTGGTTAAAAAGCTCCCTGCCAACGACCAGCCGCTATGTCAGGTCTCCCTCACCAGCATTGACTGACTGGAACCTTTTTCCGGAACGACTGGTGTTTCACCCTGACCCCAAAGTCAGGCTTCTATTTTCTCACTGGAACACCGCTCAGGGAGAGTGGGTTGCCTCGGGCTTCTCGGACGAGGTGCGAAAATCAATGCCACGGGGTGAGCAATAGGTCGATTGGCATGATCAAAGCTAATTCACGCTAATCTGTTTTTAAGCTTTTAATGCTGTTGCCGTCAGTTCGAGATAACTGATGAGCCAGCAAAATCTTACCTACTGTTGAAAGTACCTAGTCACCTGGTGGCGTTATATGACCTTTGCGACAGTCATGGTGTATATTTCGGACCCATCTATATCTGGGCCGAGGGCAAATTGCCGCAATAGTGTGACATGCGGTTTGCGATTTCGTCGCGCTGCTCTATTTCACTCGTTTTCGGTCTGTTACTGTGATAATCAGGGGCGCCAATCTCAAAAAGCCCGGCCGTTAATCAAACCAGAGGTGTGCCAATGTCGTATTTGAACTTCCCCATCGCACTGTTATTGCTCGTCTTGCTTGCGGCCTGTTCACCGGCGCCGAATGAAGGCACGACGAAGCCGCGCGTTTCAGAGCCTGAGCAAAGAACAGTCTTAGCCGAAGAGTCAGGGTTGTTTCAACCCGTGGTCGTCCAGGAACTGTTGGATTGCCAATCAACCGCTGACATGACAGTGTACTGCGGATATAAGAACCCGGAAGATCTGGTTGCCTTGCCCGATGGCAAGTACCTTGTCGTAAGTGAAATGGCTGAGTTCTTAACAGATGCCCCTGGCACGCTTTCGCTACTTAACCTGGATTCTGGTGAAAGAGAGCCGCTTACGGTTGCCTGGTCACAACCGGCATCGGTGCGTGGTGATGCGACTTGCCCGGCGCCCGACAGCGCCGCGTTTAGCCCGCACGGTATTGACCTTACCCGGCTGGCTGATGGCACTCTCCAACTGTTGGTGGTTAATCACGGCAAGCGGGAATCGGTTGAATTTTTTGAAGTGACGCAATCCGATGAGAACTGGCAGCTAGCATGGCAGGGTTGCGCGATTCCCCCGGGAGATCCGTTTATCAATGACGTGGCGGCTCTTAAAGATGGTGGCTTCCTTGTGACGCATATGTGGGACAAAGCAACGGCTTTCGATGAGGTTGTGCGCAAGTTACTTTCGGCCGAACCGACTGGTTGGGTCTATGAATGGCAGCGCGAGCAGGGATTCAACAAAGTGCCTGGGTCGAATGACCTGATGCCTAATGGAATAGCGGTGAGTGGTGATAACACCAAGATTTATGTGAATATTTATTTTGGCGATAAAACCATCAGGATTGACCGTAGCAGCGGCAAGAGAGAAGGTGAATTTACGGTACAACAGCCCGACAATATTACGGTCGATGATGAGGGAAATCTGTGGGTGGCATCCCATAAAAATGATCCGATTGGCCAGACCTGTGCACTGGTCACGGAAGGTCCCTGCCTGCTGCCGTACGAGGTGATCAAGGCTGATCCAGAGACGATGCAGGCCGAAGTGTTCCTTTCCCAGGATGGTGCACCAATGGGGTATGCAACGGTTGCGCTCAAAGTCGGCGACCGCTTGTTTATGGGTTCGGCGCATGGCGACAGGGTGGTTAGTTCACCAGCGTATTGAAAGCATCTGAAGGCTTCAATCCTGGATGTAACGTCATCGTTAGCTTCAAAATGGAGCTAACGTTAACCCGGTTATCGCCAGGGTTATGTTAGGTGCCGTAAAGAGATCCAGTTCAGACCATCTGGAACGCCTGATCAGATAATAAAGGCAGAATCGGTTTAAAAAAGGACAGGAATTATTATGAGGCCGCTCGTTGTAGCCCCCAATAGTCCTTATTTGCGGATTATTTCATTCGGCTATCGAATGCCAGTAGCTTGCGGCATTTAGCGACCAGGTTCACGGCCCTGCGAGCTTGCCGCATCGTCCAGCTTTGAGTGTGAATATCCAGCTCAGACATTAATCCTTGGATGTCGCTGTAAAGGCGTTTAATGTGTTGATCGCGCCGGTGTAGCAACCGTTGGACTTCGTTTAACTGGGCCTCAGTTAGAACTTCTCCGGCTAAAATGTCTGAAGGCAGGTGTCGCTCCACGTACACCGTCGAGTGCCGGGGTGCGGTTTCGGCAACCGGCCTGTCCATGGTGTAATAATAGAGCGCAAATGACTTGCGAGAAGAATCTGCTGAAGCATTGATTCGTCTGAATCCATGCCAGGAGTGTTCGGTTGTAACGAACATGACCAACCTGTTGAGGAGAGGGGTTATAGTCTTTGTCGGGCGACCTTCTTTATCCGGGTCTGCATATAACTCCAGTAACCCTCCCCAGTCGTCTCTCCATTCCTCATTAAGGAACAGTATTAGGTTTAAGCGACGGTGATGGTTGGTAACGGGGTGATAATTAAAATCTATGTGGGGGTCTAGGTCTTGTCCGCCACGATTCTCGTGAGTACCGCCGCCATAATAAAGCGGATCATAAATCAGCTCGTCAATGCCGGTGATACTGTTAATGACGTTAAGGAACTCCTGATTCTGGACAAGGGCATCAAGGCGGCAATAATCTTCGCCAAGTGCCTTCACCGCCTCGTGGACGCATTTTTGGCCTAGTTTGCCGCTCTCATCGGTGGCCTTGGCGTCGTCGAACGCCGGGAAGCTTGCCGCTAGTGACTGGACAAACTGCGGATCAAAAAAATCGTCAATAATGAGATGCTGGAAGGGCAACGCATCAATAAACTGCCGATGCAGTTCATCGATGCTCGCCATCACTATTGGGTTGATCAAGCCGTTTGGAAAAATTTGCTGAGTGGTTTTAGCCGGGGTACTCATGAGGTCATCCTAGCGCACCAGACGCTGCTACTGCCACCGTCGTGACTTGGTCGTGACTGGGTCGTGACATGGTCGTGACATGGTCGAGACATGGATGGTGAAGCAGGGCGGCGATTTAACAGAGCGGCATGGTTGGCAGGTGTCGCTTGGCGATAGCTATGCGATGGCTGTGCTTGTGTCCAGGCTTCCTTGCCACTAATCGAAACCAGGTGTCTGTACGAAAGATTAAACGGTTGAGCGGCGGTGGCTGATTAGCGTTGCTTCAGCTTACTTAGGTCAGCGTATACAGCGAGAAGTTACTTGGCATCTTGTGCGGAACATGGTTAATTCAGGCTGTAATCCACGGGTGGTTTTGAAACGTGATGCAAACTGCTCGATGTTAATGTTGGCTGGTCTTGGTTTTTCCCCGGGGGTACTCATGTTTCGGCCAGAATTGCCCGAATATCAGTTTAAAAAAGGACAGGAATTAGTATGAAGCCACTCATTGTATATGGCGTACCTTTCTCACAACCCGTGAGAGCTGTTTTATGGCTGCTCTTGCTGAAGCGCATGCCATTCGAGCTGGTGCTAACCAATCCAGGGTCTAAAGGAGACACGGGTAGCCGTAATCCTGCATACCTTGCCAAGAATCCGAGCGGCACGATTCCGTGTATAGAGGAACCGGAGTCAGGGTTCACGCTGGGCGAAGCGCACGCGATCATGACTTACCTGGCTCGAACGAATGGCTGGACAGATGTTTATCCGGATGACGAAAGAGTAAGGGCAAAAATTGATGCCTATCTTCATTACCATCACAGGAATATCAGGGAAGCCTCAATCGGTCTGGTGGCTCCCAAGATCAGGAAGGACCTGGATATTCCTGAGCTCATTCAGATGTCCGCGAAGCGCAATCTGACTGGTGCGCTCAATACGCTTGAGCGTAGCTACCTGGCTGACAACAAATTCCTGATGGGAGATTCAGTGACACTGGCGGACCTTGCCGCCTATGTAGAGATTGGGCAGTTGCAGCCGCAATTCACCAATGTCTTCGATCTGACACCGTTTCCTAATGTCGTTAGATGGTTGAACGATATGACCCAGGTTGAAGGTCATGATGATGTCCATGTGGTGCTTAAGGAGCTTGGGGATATCAGCGAGACTGCGCCGGAGATGGAGGCGATTAAGAATGCGAACAAACAGGCGCTGCGAGCGCTCAAGGTAAAGCTTGCCACGCTTTAACGGCTGAAAGAGGAGCGGTCAATGGAAAAGAGAAGAATGGGGCGACATGGCCTGGAAGTGCCCGCACTGTGCCTCGGGACGATGACATTTGGACTGCAGGTTGATGAGAAAGGTTCTCGCAGCATCCTTGATAAAGCGGTGGCCAGCAGGCTTACTTTTCTTGATACGGCGGACGCTTATCCTCTGGGCGGTGACCTGAACACCCTGGGCGAAACGGAAGCGATTATTGGTCGCTGGATGAAGGACAAGGGCAATCGTGATGACCTGATCATCGCGACCAAATGTTTTGCGGCAACCCGAAGAGGACTGAACAACGCAGGCCTTTCCCGACAGCATATTATGGAATCGATCGATAATAGTCTGCGCCGTCTGGGGACAGATTATGTCGACCTGTATCAAGCACATGGTTTCGATTCGAAGACACCGATTGAGGAGTCTCTGCGTGCTTTCGAAGATCTCGTGACTGCAGGAAAGGTCCGCTATGTTGGTTGTTCAAATTATCCAGCGTGGCGACTGGGTCAGGCATTGCGAGCAGCCGATGGGCTTGGCGTGAGCGGTTACATTTCATTGCAGCCGCGCTATAACCTGCTTTATAGGGATATAGAAACGGAACTGTTGCCGCTTTGCGTGAGCGAAGGCATCGGTGTCATTGTTTATAACCCGCTCGCTGGCGGATTCCTTTCCGGTAAATACAAACCAGGCCAGAAACCGGAGGGTGGGACGCGATTTACGCTTGGCAGCGCCGCGGACAGATACCAGGCACGCTATTGGCACGATGCGCAATTCAATGCGGTTGAAACACTGAAAGCTGTCGTGGAAGCAAAAGGCCTGAACATGGTTTCGGTCGCAGTGGCCTGGGTGCTGAAACAACCGGGGATCACCTCCGCGATCATCGGCGCATCGAAACCGGAACAGCTGGATGCTAACCTGGCCGCTTTTGGGATCGAGTTTGATGATGAGCTGACCGAGGCCTGTGAAAGTGCCTGGTGGTCGCTACCAAGAAAACCCGTTGCCGAGGGGTATCGTTAATCAGCGCCATTTGATTGACGAGGGTTTCTCTGTCTAAGCATGATTAGTTGCCAGTAAACACAGGCTCACGTTTTTCGACAAAAGCTGCGATGCCTTCTTTGGCATCCTGGGTACCGCTGCAGGTGTTTTGTGCATAGGTTTCGAATTCAAGTGCCTCTCGCAGGGTAGAATCCATACTTCGGTACATCGCGCGTTTTGCCATGCGGATCGCTATGGGTGGGCCCGCTGCAAATGAGTTTGCCATCTCCAGTGTCGTCGCCATCAGAGCCTCCGGCGTTTCCAGTTGCGAAACAATACCCAGTTCCAGCGCTTCGCTTGCCTGGATCATTTTACCCGACCAGATCAGTTCACAGGCCTTGGCCATACCAACTATACGAGGCAGGAAGTAAGTCCCTCCCCAGTCAGGATGCAGGCCACGTTTGGCGAAGGTTTCCCCAAACTTTGCCGTGTCCGATGCGATGCGAATATCACAGGCAAGGGCGATATTCATGCCCGCGCCTGCGGCAGCGCCGTTGACCGCAGCAATAATTGGTTTTGTTGAATCCCTTAATGCCAGCACTATCCTGTCCCGAATCGGGTCAATTCTATCGTCCAGTACACTGGCTTTAGCGGATTTTCTTGCTTCATTCATCGCTTTCACATCTCCTCCGGAGCAGAAACCTCTGCCAGCACCGGTGATAACGATGACCCGCACACTGTCGTCGTTTTCCGCAAGCTCAAGCGCCGCCGCGAAGCTTTTTCGCATCGAAGGCGTCAGTGCATTTAGAGTCTCTGGGCGGTTTAATGTAATCGTCGCCACGAGATTATCGATGTTGTAAATAAGATGTTCGAAATCCATTGAATGTTGTTCCTTATGGCTTGAGAAGCCTTGATACTATCTAAACAGATAGAGAAATCCAGATCGGGTTTTGCACAGCAAGGATTAACGCATGCAAACAATGTACACAGAGGAGCAGGAACAGCTTCGCGAGGTCGTATCGCGATTCCTGCAGGCGAAGTCAACAGCCGTTGATGTTCGTCGCTTGATGGCATCAAGCGAGGGCTATGATTTAGCTGTCTGGCAACAGCTTTGCGGTGAAGTTGGCCTGGCGGGTACGCATATTCCCGAAGAATACGGGGGGGTTGGTTTTGGCCCGGTTGAGCTCGGTATTGTTGCTGAGGAAATGGGCCGTCACCTCTACTGTGGACCTTTCTTTGCCTCATCGGTTATGGCCGGGTATGCCCTGTTAAATGGCGCGACGGAGGCTTACAAGTCCGCCATTCTCCCGGATATAGCCTCGGGGGCCCAAATTGCGACACTCGTTCTGGATAACCTGAACAACCCTGGGGAAGTAGGGTCTGCATTAAAAGCGACTAAAGAACACGTTGTTTCTGGTATTGCATCGATAGTTGTTGATGCACATATTGCCGATTTATTGATTGTCGCTGCATCGACACCTGATGGTCTGGGTTTGTACCTCGTCAATGCAGGTTCACAGGGGCTATCGATTACCCCGCAGGAAGCGCTGGACCCTACCCGAAAATTATCCAGGGTGTCATTCGCTGAGGTGCGCGCTGAACGAATTGGCTGGTTGACCGAAGAACTGTTGAATCGGACCTGGGATCAGATATGCAGCGTTCTGGCGCATGAGATGATCGGCGGCGCGCAACAGCTATTCGAGTCGACTCTTGAGTATACAAAGGTCAGGGTCCAGTTTGGTCGTCCTATTGGTTCCTTTCAGGCCCTGAAACATCGCTGTGCGGATTTGTTAATGGAACTGGAGTTTGCGAAAGCGGCGATCCACCATGCTGCTTTCTGTCTGGCGGCTGGTGATGGTGAGCCCTATGCAGCAAGCATGGCAAAAGCGATGGCCAGTGATACCTACATGGAGACAGCCAGGGCCGGTATTCAGCTTCGCGGCGGTATTGGGTTCACCTGGGAAGAGGACACTCATCTCTGGTACAAGCGGGCAAAGAGTTCCGAGGTGTTTATGGGTTCAGCCCATATGCATCGTGAGCGGATGATGACGATGATTGAAATAGCCTCACGCCATGACAACGGAGAACAGCCATGAACCATGATGAAATAAGGAAAGAGGTGAGCAATTGGTTAGACGCTAACTGGTCTGCGGACAGGTCGCTGATAGAATGGCGGAATATCCTCCTTGAGGGTGGTTGGGCTGCGCCGAACTGGCCTGAAGATTGTTTTGGGCGGGGCTTTGATGCCGAGCAGGCCGCGGTTGTTAGTGAAGTATTTGCTGAAAAGGGCGCGGTTGGCGCTGCCCAGGTTGGGCCGCGTCGACTGGCTGCTGAAACCATCCTTGTTCACGGGTCTGATGACCAGAAGAAGAGATACTTGCCGCCGATCCTGACGGGAGAGCATGCCTGGTGCCAGCTGTTCAGTGAACCGGGCAGTGGGTCGGACCTCGCAGGTGCGAGCACTAAAGCAGAACTGCGGGATGGGCAGTGGGTGATTAACGGCCAGAAGGTCTGGAACACCAGTGCGCATCATGCTGACTTTGGCATTCTTGTCGCGCGAACCGACTGGGACTTGCCCAAACACCAGGGCTTGTCTTATTTTCTGATCAACATGCGTCAGCCCGGGGTTGAGGCAAGACCACTAAAGCAGATGAATGGACATGCTTCGTTTAACGAGGTCTTTATGACGGATGCCATTGTTCCCGCTGAGGACTTGATGGGCGGTGAGGGCAATGGCTGGGCGATTGCGACGACAACGCTGTCGATTGAGCGCCAGGGTTTTGCCAGAGGCAGAACTCCCACTGCCAGCAGAACGCCTAAAGAAGGACGTATCTATCAGGAGCTTGCGGCCGAGCTTGAGATCGCGAACGAGCCTTATACCTGGTATCCCCAGCGTGAAGGCCGGGTCGACCTTGTTTTGCCAAGAGCGAAAGAGACGGGCGCCATAAAAGATCCCGCTGTGCGCCAGGAAATTGCGCGGCTGATGTGTCTGTCGAGTGGTGCGAGCCTGGCTGCTGCCAGTGCGGCGGCCCAGCGTAAATCAGGCAGTAATGAGGTTATTCCCGCCGGTTCAATCGGCAAATTGGGTGCAAGTATCATCGCCCGACAGGCAGCTCATGTGCACACGATGATTTCTGGTTCGGATGCAATGTTAAGTGGTCCGGAATCTGCGGCAAAGGGCATGATTGCAGAGACCCTGATTTCGGTCCCTGCAATTTCGATTGCCGGTGGTACCGATGAGATTCAACGAAACATTATTTCCGAGCGGGTGCTCGGGATGCCAAAAGAACAACGATCGGATACCGGCCCTTTTCGTGATATCAAGCGTAACGTGACATAGTGTTTACAAACTCAAAGGAGATAAATCATGGCGTTTAAAGGCGTTGATCATATTGTGGTAAGAGTTGGGGATCTGGATGCGGCTATCGCCAATTATACGAAAATTCTGGGTATTGAGCCGGATCGACAGCATTCTGATGTGCTCAAGGCTGACCAGGCGTTCTATCATTTCGGCGACGGTACATTCCTGGAATTAATTACACCCACGGAAGACGATTCGCCGCTTGCGGGACCTCTTGCCAAAAAGGGTGATGGAATTCATACGGTTGCCTTCGCGGTTGATGACCAGAAGGAAACGGCTGCGGAGCTTGATGGGAAAGGAGTTCGTGTCATTGGCGGTACTTTTGTTCATCCTGCAGAAGCAAACGGTGTGATGGTGCAGTTGAGCCAGGCGAAGTAAACCAACGGATGAAAAGAGGCGAGCGTTATGGGTGATCTGTCTGTGTTTCGCGAAGAGACACGAGCCTGGTTAATCGAAAACTGTCCTGAAGGGGCCAGGGGACCCGGTGTTGTGCATTCCGGCAGCACCAGGGTAACGTTTAAACCGGACATTCAACTGTGGATGGAACGAATGGCCGAACGTGGGTGGACTGTTCCTGCGTGGCCTAAGGAATACGGTGGTGGTGGTTTAACTGTTGAACAAACCCGCGTGCTCTTTGAAGAGATGAATGAGATTGGCGCCCGTCCACCGCTGATTAATATGGGCACGCGAATGTTTGGCCCGACATTGCTGGAATTCGGTACCGAGGAGCAGAAGCAGCGGCACCTGACAGTGATTGCGAAAGGCGGTGCTGCCTGGTGCCAGGGCTACAGTGAGCCAGGCGCCGGGTCCGATCTTGCAAGCCTTCGATGCCGCG
>DTZW01000306.1:0-14296 GCA_012961165.1 Gammaproteobacteria bacterium
CAGCCAGCGCCTTCAGTCGAGCTCGTAGCGCGCCATCTCTGGGCAGCCTCGCTTGATAGCGATAAGCCGTCCGGCTAATGCCCGCTAGCTTGCATGCTGTTCGCTCACTCAAATGTCCTGCCGCTATCAACTGCGCGGCAACAGGCTTTCTGGCTGCGGGCTTTACCATTTTTTTGCCAGCACATCCTTCATAGCTTCATTCTCGAGCAGCTTCTCTGCTAAAAGCTTCTTTGCTTCCCGTTTTCTGACTCAAGTTCTCTCAGCCGTTTTGCCTCGTTGACCTCAAGCCCAGCGCATTTACTTCGCCAGTTGTAAAACCTGCCCGACGAGATGCTGACCGAGCCACAGATATCGTCAACCTTTGCTCCGGCCTCATGCTCTTTGATGGCGCTAATGATCTGTTCTTCGGTGTAACGCTTGTTCATTGCGAGATCTCCATTGTGCTAGATTAGCTGGAAATCTCATCGTGGTCATGGCGCTAATATAGGGGGAAAGGTCAATGGCGAGGTCGTTGATGTATTTCTTAAAGCGAGACGCGATGGTGCGGCTGCCAAGCGGTTCTTATGGCGCCTGCTTAGATCAACATGGCGGTGAACCCGGGAAGATCGTGACTGACAAACTGCGTAGCTATGGCGTCGCTCACAGGGAGCTGATTCCTGAAGCGATTCACAGCACCGAACAGTATGAGAATAATCGGGCTGAGCAGTCGCATGAGGCGACCAGGGTGCGAGAGCGAGGGATGCGTAAGTTCAAGTCAGTTAGGCACGCGCAGCGATTCCCGGGTACTCACGCTGAAGTCCATAATTTATTCAATCTCGGCCGGCACCTGGTATCCGCTAATCATTATCGGGATCTCAGGGTGAGTGCGTTTGCTGGATCGAGTAGGGCAGTTGCTTGAGATTAGATAGCAGATTCCTTCGGCCTCAATGAGTTAAGTTGCCGATACCCCTGCATCGGCCAGGTAGAGCGCCAGTCGTCATGATTTATCTCCGCTGTATATATTAATCGCTTAGCACGGATCCCAACATTAGTGGGCATGATCATTGCGTCTGACGCAGTAAAAATTGGGGATCCGGGTTTTCTAGAGATTGCCATAGCAAGGAATTACTAATAGTCACAAATGGTTACTTAGTGGCGCATTAGTACTTACATCTGCCTTTTATAGTCCCTGCATGACTCATCGAACCACCAATGTTCTGCCTTGCGGCTCTGCCTCATGGATTCCATACAGGTTACCGGGTGGTTTGAAGTTTACGAAGCAGAATAAGGAGGAGTAACATGCAAACGACATTTAATATTGGCGCCCTTCGCTACGACTGGGAGACTGATGCGCAACAAAACCTACCGGTTGAGCCTGGCTGGGAAGATAACCGAAGTGAAATCAGGGTGGTTTCCCGTGAGCCCCTGTTTGTCCAGATCACCCAATCAAGCGAGAAGAAACTGATTGGCAAAACAATGGCGTGCAAGACAGTCGACGCATCTGGCCATGGCATCAAGTTTCTTGCAGAGGATTTTATTCCCGTCGGTAGCCTGATGGACCTGTGGGTTGATGACCTATCGCGCCTCGGGAAATATCTCCTTTCAGGTGATGTTTGCTGGTCCCGGAAAGCTGGCAAATTTACCAAGGTGATCGGGGTCAGGTTACTGGAGGGGCTTGCGACTGACATCCAGAGCTGGAAAGACGTCCATCAGCCTTCGGGAACAGCTGAATCAGTTAGGCTAACTAGCTGTTCCAGGACTATGTTGACTGAATCAAATTACAGTGACTTTGGGTCTAGATAGGTTTCGACCTCATCTCAAAAGTGTGAGTTAGTTCACACTTTTGGAATGGAAACCCTGAGAAGATGAACTTCAATCGACGAATGTGTGACGTAAGTCTCATTCGTGAACAATAAAAAAATACACAGGTTAATTGTGAACCCATGCAAATAATTAACGCCTACGATACTCTGGTCCCTTTGGGGAAATGTGGGTTAAACGAACTTAACTGAGCTTGACTACAGGCTGAATATATGAATTTTATTGATTACACGATGGTGATACGCGACATTCTTATAGACTTCTCGAGTCTGTATTTTCTGTCTTATGTGATCCTCTACAGAAAATATCGAAACGTAGAGATGTTTGTAGCATCTGCTCTATTCAATATATTTATTCTATTGATCGTGATGTCGATCGTACGAACCGACTTCAACATTGCTGTTGGCTTTGGACTGTTCGCGCTACTATCGCTTGTGCAATTGCGCAGCTCCACTTTTACGAAAACCGAAATGGCGTATCTGTTCGGTGCAGTCACACTGGCTGTAATCAACGGCTCCGGAATTGCTGACCTGACCTTTATTCTGATCAGCAATATCGTCGTTGTCGTTTCTACCTGGTTTATTGGCAATTGGTCTCTCGAACATTCGGCCAACTTGATTCGTGTAGACAACGTCAAGAAAATGGCCGTTACACTCGATCACATCGACGAAAACGTGGTCAGTAATCGGGACTTGATGTGCACGCAGCTCACGGAAACTTTGGGCATCAACGTGCAAACCTTCGAGATCAAGAAAATCGACTACGTGCGTGACGTGGTCGAAATTACCGTTATCTATCAATTACCGTCATCAGAGATTCCGCAGTACACGGACAACATCGTATCGGTGTCTGATCTGGTTTTAGATTCCGAACGCGCTCTGAAAACCGGAGGTAGCTAGACATGCAAACCTTACTGAAAGACTTCGAATCGGTTTCTCTTGGTGAAACCAATCGTTTGGCAAAAATGCTGAGTCGCGCTGAAAACAAGTATGTCGTCAACTACAAACAGTTTAGTGCCTTGCTCGCGGCGATCAGGGAAGACTATGCGGTACTTGATATCGATGGGAGAAACGAGTTTCAGTACGCATCCTGTTACTACGACGATAATTATGCCTGTTACAACGAACACCATCAGTCGCGCCGCCAGCGTTTCAAAGTACGCACGCGCGAGTACATTAACAGCGGCCTGATGTTCTTCGAAATCAAGCTTAAGGGTCTGCGCGGCAAAACCGATAAGCACCGGATGGGCTGCGATACCTTCGTTATGCCTAGAATTCAGGGTGAGCACCTTAGGATGCTCAACGAACTGTACTTGAAGAATTACAGAAAAGAGATGCGTTTCGATCTCACCCCGTCATTGATCGTCAATTACTCGCGCTGCACGCTAGTCGCCTTGAAGGGTGGCGAGCGCGTTACGATCGATTTCGACCTTGGCTTTAAGCTACCTGACGGTGCGATTGATGCTGTTCAGATTGGACACAATTTCATCGTTATTGAAACCAAATCGGCAGACGGAAGAGGTAAGGCGGACAGCGCCCTGAAGAAAATGGGCGTCAGGAAGGCATCGAAATGCTCGAAGTACTGTATCGGTGTCAATCTGACAGGAGAGGTCAGCAAAAACAACAATTTTCTGCAAACCATCAAGCGAGCACAAAAAAACATCGCACCGGTCTGCCCGGCCACAATGGCGGCCGTCTAATGAGGACCATAGACTGGGCGATTGTGGCCATAGGACTGGTTGCTGTAATAATTTGGACCGCCGTATCTGCAAACGACGGCTTCAAAAGCAGGAGCGCCGTAATCATCGCGCGCAGCATTTCCATCACGTCCACGATCGATGGGCATGTTGACAATACACCTCCCGAGGTGGGTGCTCGTATCAGCCCTTCGGAGCTCTTGATTCGAATTCACGATAATCGTATTGACCGTGGCCGGCTGATCGACTTCGACAGCGAGATACAGTTTCTACAACAGGACATTAAGAACGCTTCTCGTCAGCAAGAGGATCTCGAAGAGCTGCTGAGCTACTTTCAGGATAAGGCCAAGGCGCATGCGGTCTGGGTTAAGAGCGATGTAGAGCTGCGCAAACAAGAGAATATGCAACTGTTGGAGATTGCTGAGCAAACCCGAAAACTCAAGAACGACCATGCAGCCCGAGCCGTTGAGCTGTATCAGAATCAGCATGTCAGCAGTACGTTAGTAGATACTGCGAAAGCCGAGGCCGCAATTGCAACAAGCCAGGTAGAACTGAGTCGCACACAGGTGCGCCGTGATCAGTTACTGCAACAATCCCTGGCAAACAACGGAGCGTTTTTTGATAACGGCGACGCAAGCTACTGGGATCGCATGGCCGATGATATGACTCTGCGACAACTGGACAACCTGAATAACATCGCTACCCTCAATGCGCAACTGGATCGCGCGAAAGCCCAGGCTGGAGTGGAGCGCACCCGGATCGGCTCGACGGTTGAAGAGGAACACCGCGCATCGTTTGCAGGGCTCGTTAATGCGACCTATGTAAGCCAGGGCACCCGTGTGAACCGCGGTACCACTTTGATGCAAGTACTTGACTGTACAAACCCGATTGTCATAGTGCCGTTACCAGAGCATCGTATTGCAGAGTTCGAAGCGGGCATGAGTGTGACGATATATCCCGTAGACACCGAAGACGCACTACCAGGCAAGATAGAGTACATAAGCAGCGGGCCGCTTATCGGGCACGACCAAACCTTGTTGGTTCAGGAAGACCTGACTGTTCGTGGTGTTCGTGCAGTCGTAAGTTTCAGCGATCAAAAATTTCCTGATGAAACTGAAAGAGCGTGTCAGTCTGCACATCGCGCGGTTGTCGTTGTGCACACCGAATCAGCCTTTAAACTGGCATCGAACAGGGTAGCAAACGCATTCTAGACTGGAAAATTCACCGAGCTACAAACGGATCAGATTTTCTTCATGGCAACAATTGCTACCCTTGTGTGACGAATATTGTTGCTTACAAAGTCGGTGTTGTTAAGGGTAATCGGGGGGAAACCGGTATGCCCACGAACATGACAATTTGTGCCGAATTGGGGTTCACCATGAGCGCAGGTTTACGCCGGAGAGTGGGGTAAATCAACACATCAACTTGCGCTTCTGCCATCGCAACATACACAGCTCGCTTGATGGTTTGTCGTTTCGCATTCAAGGCTAAATATTCAAGTGTTGCACCGGGTTTGAAATCAACGGCGGCCTGAAAATTTGAACGTAAGTCAGTATCTTTCAGTAAATCAGATTTTAATATGTCAGCCACAGAGCTCACCGGCGCCGTTGGATGCGCCTCAAGATAAGCATTAATATCCGCCCTTACGTCCGATAAAATAAATACATCCCATCAAAATCATCATGCATTAGTTCAAGTAGCCCAGGGATATTGATATCGACCACCTCTGCGCCGACTTTTTTCATTTCATCTACAGCTGCATAACCAATATTCGCCACTTCCTTATCTTCAGGGTCCACTACTAGTAGATTGGCGAAAATACCAGACAAGGCAATAGAACCATTTGGATAAGTCGCACTCTTGAGAAATGGCTCCGTAAAATTCATTGCCTCTTCAAAAGAGTTAGCTGAATGTAGCGAACCATGCCAACATTGCCACCGTGGCCACTGCGAACACTGCCGATATCTGAAAGATTACATCGACTCTATCTATACGTTCCATCGTTTCATTCTTTTTATCATCGGGGGCTTTTGTATAAACATTAGTGCCCCAAGTAAACAGCGCGAACAAGCCCATCGCGATAAGGTAGCTACAAGCAAATAATTGATCTAAAAACGTCAAATAAGGCAGAGCAGGAATGTTATCATGATAGGCCTGCTGCATAAAAATAAGCGTCAGCAATGCGGTTGACGGTATGGCCAAACGCACATCCCCCATCGAACCTGTAACCGCAGGCGACAGCAACACGACTGACATCACAATGATGAGTGGCAATAGCCAATTGACAAATGCACTCCAATAATCAGAGTGATAAACAATATCCAGTCGGGCCTGACTGAACGCAGGCTGATACCACTCACCAAATCGCGATGGATACTGATGAATATAACTATTGAGTATAGCGCCCTCTAACTGGTAGCCACTCAACGCGCCTGACATACCGAGAAAGCCATTTTGATGATGATGGGGATAAAGTAGTGTCTGGTGATATTTTTGCGACATGACTTCAGGAGCCACTTCAACCACTATGGGTAAAATCAGTGAATCAAATGGGTCGCGACGAAAATTTATTTCATCGTCATAAAAACGACTCGAGAACCTGAAGCGCTGGTAGTAGCGCCCGGCTGACAAAAAAAGAGGCTCTGCCGTGGTCGGCTCAAAAACAGAATCCCAACGTTCAATTTGATTGACCAGGTTAAGTAATTCATGCGGAGCAATACTGTGTTTTTCCATGTATTTTTGATTTTCCGTATCCCACTCAACCCACAGAGAACCATCCGCTGAAAACGTTCGCGAATGCAAAGAAAGCTCGTATATTTTGTCAACATGAATACCAAAATAAATAACCGCCTGATCGTCACGTATATCTTCAAGCGGCATTTGCGGAACAATCGATTCTTCCAGATGATCGTAATTATCCTGCAGGTAGACATATTCCTTTGCCTGCTTGATGCTCGAATGCCAAACAATCGATATGGCCAGTGCAACCAACGCAACAGGAATTAAACGTAGTATTAGACGTCGGGTTTTATTGTGGGGCTTTTGCCTGGTCATTACTCAGCCCTCTTCTGTGCTGATGCCAGTGCTGGCATTGAATCGGCCAGCATCTGGCCTATCACTAGTCCAATCACAGCTATAGCCTGCATTTTCAGGTAGCCACTGAGACCAAGCTAGTGGCGCAAGAAAACCGCCATCATGAATAATTTTGAACTGACCGTTGGCCTGCACTTCACCGATAAACACGCGTTTTTTAAGATGGTGGTTCGGTTGTACCTCAACGCGCCCTCCTGGGCCCTCAAATATTGTCCCGGGCAGTGCCTCGCGCACTAAAGCAGGATCTACACTATTGGCTTTCACCGCTGCCAATGCCCAAATATGCACCATGTCATAGGCCGCTTCAGCAGGATCGTTAGTGACTCGGTGAATGCCATGCATTGCCTGAAATCGCCGAGTGAATTCTTTGGCCTTTTGGCTTTCAAGACTCTGGAAAAAGTTCCAGCTTGCCAGCGAGTGCTCCAAATACTTAGGGCCGATTGCAAAAACCTCTTCTTCCGACACGGAAAAGCTCATAATGCTGTAGCGAGCATCATGGGTTATTCCGGCTGCGTAGATCGTTTCGAAAAAGGCAACGTTCGAATCACCATTAATGGTGTTGATGATTACTCCACCATCAGGCATCGCACGTAAAATTTCACTGATAACCGGCTGCATATTATTGTTACCAAGTGGAACATATATCTCACCCAATAGATGGCCACCCGAGCCCGCCAACTGTTTTTTGATAATACGATTGGCTGTGCGCGGATAAACATAGTCTGAGCCAATCAGGAAAAATTGCTTGCTTCTATTTTTAAGCAACCAATTGACCGCAGGCTCTGTTTGTTGATTGGGCGTCGCACCCGCATAAAAAATATTTTTGGAACACTCTTCACCCTCATACTGAATAGGGTAGAACAGTAAATGGTCGCGGCTCTCAAAGACTGGCAACATCTCTTTACGACTAGCGGAAGACCATCCACCAAAAACCACCGATACTTGATCAACGTCTATCAATCGCTCGGCCAAGCGCGCAAAGGTTGGCCAATCGCTCTGCCCATCTTCCTCTATAGGTACGATCTTGAGTCTTTGATCATCTATCTTAATGCCGCCCGCCGCATTTATTTCTGTGATTGCCATCAGCTCTGCTTCGGCGACCGTATGCTCAGAAATAGCTAAACTGCCCGTGCGCGAATGCAAAATCCCAACCTTGACCTCACCGGTAAACCGCTTCGCGGCACCTGATTCAGAGTCGCAACCCAATATTAGGGCCACCACAAGCCCGCAGGTGAGCCAATGCCAATGCCTATGCGATAAATTATTAAATGTTATTTCCATACTGCTCAATTCTATGCTCTAAATGCGCATGGTACTTATGGCAAGTATAGTTTATTTAACTCGCAATTTTCGGAGGTTGCCAGAGCATCCTCGTCGAGGGTTATTTTGATGTAACGTATTGTGTAACAGGTTGTGTTATTCGATGGTTAATGTCGGTAATGACTCGCACGGTATCGCGCATATAGGGGCATAGCGTAAGGTCTATGTTGAAGACTCGTTTGAGTTGTTGAGCCCAGGTTAGGGGAGCAGCAAGTTTATCCAGACTCTCGCCTTCGATGAACCGCGCCAGTTCTCTGGACGATACTGACAAATAGATTTGTCAGAATTGCTGGAATTGACCGCAGAATACATACAAACGCCACCGATTCCCTGCAGATATTCTTTTCTACGCTGTCTGGCTCTACTATTGATTTAATCTCAGTCACCGTGATAATGAAGGTCTTCTAGCCGAACAAGACATCACTGTCAGCCTCGAATCAATTCGACTCTGGTGCATCAAATCCGGCGCTATAGACGTCAGAAGACTGAAGCGAAAACACCTAGGCTATGGCGATTCTTCCTTTAATTCTCATTGAGAATTGTCAATAGTAATTTATGTAGATCTCTGGGCAAGTAGGGTTTTGTGAGCACTGCTTTGAACCCATAGTCCTTATAATTCATCATTACTGGATCATTGGAGTAACCACTGGCAACGATTGCAACAACACTCGGATCTAGCGCCAGCAGATGCTTCATCGTCTCTGCGCCACCCATCCCACCCGGTATGGTTAGATCAAGAATGACCGCGTGGAATGATCGGCCAGTGTCCATTGCTTCTTTGTATTTCTCCACTGCTTGCTTGCCGTGTTCAGCGGCCTCAACCTTGTAGCCAATTTTATCCAGTGACTTGCCGACCATCTTTAGGATTGATTGCTGATCATCCATCATCAAAATTCTACTTTCACTTTTCAGCTGTACCGTCTCTGTGCGGCCAGCCTCGTGTTCCGGTAATTTTTCTTGTGATGCTGGCAGGTAGATGTCGAATGTTGTTCCGACCCCCACTTCCGATGACACGGTAATGTGACCATCATGCTTCTGGATAATTGAAAAAGTGGTAGCCAGACCCAGTCCATTACCAGCCTGCTTGGTACTAAAGAAAGGATCGAATATCCGCGTCTGAATTTCTTTGGGTATTCCCTCCCCTGAATCTTCGATCGATAGCTTTACATAGGGTCCAACTTCCAATGGGAGGGGGTGCTGTTTTCCTAATTCAACTTTCGCAGCAGACACTGTTATGCCTCCACCTTCATGCATCGCCTGCCGGGCATTGATAACTATATTGCTGATCACCTGGCCAATCTGGCCTTCATCCACGTTGACCGAATAGAGATCATCGGCCAACACGAAATCACAAGAGATATTGGAGCCAGCGAGCGCAAAACTAACCGAATCTGTTATCAGGCTGCGAAGATTTGAGACTCCCTTTACGGGTGATCCGCCTTTAGCAAAAGTAATTAACTGCTGTGTTAGACCCTTAATTTTGAGGGTTTCCTTTTCTGCGGTTGCTAGAACCTCATTCTTCTCAACTAGATCGTCACATATTATTGCCAACTCAATACTGCTCACGATGCTAGTCAGAAAATTGTTTAAGTCGTGAGCAATACCGCCTGCAAAAATACCGATGGATTCGAGTTTTTCAATCTTTTGCAACTCGTCTGCCACGCGTTTTCGTTCGGTAATATCCGATGCCATGGACATAACAAGACCTCGACCGTCAGGTAGACCCCCCATGGTCGCGGAACTGAATGCCCATGTTACCTGATGGCCAGACTTAGTCGCTAATACATAGTCACCCCTCATCCTGGCGTCTTCGGTTCCATGAGAAGCTGCTACATCTTCCAACAATGTCTCTTCCAACGCTGTTTCTTCCGACGCTGTCTCTACCTGGGCGCCATAGGCTTTGCTGGCCCAGGCCTTGACAGTTGGTATGTCAGTCAGTGTGTAACCCGTGATGTCCGTCCATGTATTGCTGAGCAATAGCACTTCTCCATCATCAGCATGAATCATAATCGGGACGGGTGCATCGATAACGACACGTTCAAAGCGACGGTAACTTTCTTGCAGTTCGTCTTGTGTCTGTTTTTGACTGGTGATGTCTGTGTGGGTCGAAACAAGGACCGCGCCAAACTCAGGGTGTTCAAATAGAGCGATGCTGGTAAAGCTCCAAAACTCGGTATCATTTTTTCTTTTGTTCCGAATCTCGCCTTGCCATCGGCCCGTTTCGGAGATCATTTCCATTACCTTTCTTGCCGCCTCTTCCGGATTTATTTCCTCAAAAGCGTTAACAATGGAAGCATGCTTGCCGATGAGTTCATGTGGTGCGTAGCCAAACATTTTATCAAAGGCTGGATTGGTGAACACAATGGAGTCGTCACTTGCACGGCGGAGATAAATTCCCTCGGTCATATTGGTGATGACTTCGGCTTGAGTTCGTAATCGGAGTTCAGCCTGCTGGCGGTGAATGATTTCTTGTTCCAAATCACGAGAGTAAACTTGCAATCGCTCCGTGCTTTTTTCTAACACCGTCAAGTGGCGTGCCTGTTCCTGGACGTAGAACCTTAAGACCATGGCAGCGAGAATAGTCATTCCCAAGCAAAGTACGAGCAACATGACCTGCACGATTTGGAACCGGCGAAGATCCTGTGTTATCGCTTCTTGCAATGTGGTTTTCACATAGTCTGCCTGCGCAAGGAAGTCCGTGAATATTGCGTCAAAACGCTGGTCCATCGCTGATCCAACACCGGACCGCTCCGCCTTCGCCCATCTCTCATCGGCGACCGCCGCGAATTCCTTAAGCTTCGTCAAGACTTCGACGATCGCGTGGTGAAGTAGGGGGTCACTTAGTGGGATGATGACACCTTCTTGATTTTCTCCGCCTTCAAGCATGGCATAGGCATACCACTCAGCCGTCTTGAAGTGTTCCCGCACGGTGGCTATCTCTTCGTTACTGTCGCCGCTGATAGCTTCCTCGAACCACAGATGGCCGAGGGTGGCTTGGAGCTTAATCTCCATTGCTGCATCAACAAGTGGTATATAACGCTGGGACAAGCGATTCCCCGTGATCAGCGAATAGGTAATTCCCACGCTGAAAGTTACGCACAATAAAGCAACAACTATGATTGGATTTCGACTAAGGCTCGAGAGTGGCCTCAGGATTCTTTGCGAGATAGCCATATGTGGATTTTCCTTTGCCTTCCTTGCCAAGTTGATCTGCCGTGGTATTACCCGATACAGATTAACGGAATGTGACAAATCCTGATCCGAGCTAAGTGTCTTCTCAGGGGCACCGATAGATATTAGCATGATATTCCGCTGACTTACCGGAGACCCAGTCAAAAATTATATAATGATTCAAGACGAGGTGTTAGTAGTGGTCAAGTATTTTTGGCCGCTGATTTAAGGGATTTCCAGTAGATCTCCTCCGCCTTGTTCGGTGGTAATCTACCATTGTGTTGATGCGGTCCAGTCGGGCGGTAGTAGCCGGTTAAGACGCCGGGGATTGATCGCTGTGCGTCAGCCTGTGATCGATAGCCTAGCTTCGGTACCCATTCTGTTTTCAGACTGCTAAAAAATCGTTCCCTCGGCGAGTTGGCGCTCCTATCCCAACAATTTCCACGACGACTCACGCGATACCGCCGCAGGTACTGCCGGAACTTCACGCTGCCGAAAACTGCTGTCGTCGCGACTAAATAGTTCCCTGCAAGAAAATAATGGCGGTTGCGATTAAGGTATGTGGGTAATCGGCTTTGATATCAAACCGAATGCAATGATAAGTAGCCAGTACCGCAAGCACCGAAATAATCAAAGTTTTTAAATTGATGATAAGAAATATTCCAGACATAAAAAATACAATAGAGACCGGGTGAAATCAGCGGGTGAAGGGTAGGGTGGTTGGAATCCCATACTCTCCATTTGTACAAGATGAAAAGGTATGCCATGGGATTATTGTTGAGGTTGGGACCTGATACGAGTAGAGCATTAGCTGCGGGCTGATTTCGCGCCGCCGCTCACCAGCGCATTCCGCGTCAGCTTGATGTCATTAAGCATCACATAAAGGCATGGGATTAGAATAAGAGTAATAACTGTCGCAAACAAAATACCAAAGCCCAGTGAGACGGCCATTGGAATAACCATTTGAGCAGACAGGCTTGACTCTGTCAGTATGGGTAGCAGGCCAAAGAAAGTGGTAAGAGACGTTAGCATAATGGCGCGGAACCGCTCAGTCCCTGCTTTAATAACCGCCTCTACAATATCCATCCCATTAGCAACAGACCTGTTGACGAAATCAACCAGAATAATACTGTCATTCACTACCACACCGGCCAGGGCAATAATGCCGTAGACGGAGAGCGCGCTAAATGGAATGCCAACGACGATGTGGCCAATTAGTGCACCAATCATTCCGAATGGAATCACTCCCATGATGATAAGGGGCTGTAGATACGATTTCAGTGGGATGGCCATCAGGGCATAAATGCCGAATAACGCAAGCGCGGTGGTCAGAACCATACGCTGGATCAGTTCGTCCTCTTCCAGGCTTGCACCACCCAGCTCGATTCGCACATCGGGATGTTTTTGAGCCAGTTGCTCAGAGAAATCACCTAATGTCACATCGTCGACTATCTTTCCGGGTTGGGTGATCGTCTTATTGATATCAGCGGAGATAATAATTGCACGCTTACCCCAGGTACGGCGGATGGTAGAAGGCGAGACTCTGGCTTCCAGTTCTGCAACCGCGGTGAAAGGGACCTCGGCACCGCCGCTTGTCCTGATATACATGGATTCAAGGTTACCCATTGATTCACGTTCTTCCCGTGGATAACGAACCATGACCTTCACTTCCTCGCGGCCACGCTGTAGTCTTTGGGCTTCAACACCATAGAATGCAGCTCTGACCTGGCTAGCAAGGTCGGTAAGTGCTAAGCCAAGTGCCTCTGCCGAGGGTTTAATCTTCAGGTTTATTTCAGGAATGCTGCCGGTGTTGGAATTCTCAATATCGTACACACCGTCGTAGGACCTTAGATGTTGATGCAGTAATTCTGCTGCAGCCTCCAGTTCTTTGATATTCGGTGAAATCAGTTTGAAGTTAATGTCTTTGCTATAACCATGAGACTTTTGTGCACCGCTGATCTGAATTGTTTTCACGCCGGAGAGCTCACCAACGCGTTCTCGCCAGTTTGCGGCGATTTGTTCCGGGCTCTGTGAAAGTGAATCCACAGGCTTTAGCTCAGCGACGACATTACCATTGGTGTTGAAAACATAAGCGGCTATATTTTTCACGAATTTGTCGTCTTCGGCTTGCTCCTCATCGAGTTCAACAAGCAAGTCGTTAAGCCGTTCGACAACCTTTACCACCCGTGCCGGTGATGTTCCATCGACCATTTCCACTTGCGCCATAATGAAATCAGTAGACATGCTCGGAAAGAAAACCGTTTTGATATAAGGGCCCATCACGAAACCGGTGGCCAATATCAACATGCTGATGAACACGGCGAGCGTGGTGTAACGCGCGTTAATCGATTTGATCAGGAGTGGCCGGTATTTGTGCTCAACAAGATATTTCAGCCCATCAGCAAACCTGTTCTGGAATCGCCGCAGTGGCGAATTGTCGTTGGCCGGCAACGGCTTCATGCTTGCCAGGTGTGCGGGAAGAATTAGCTTTGATTCAATGATTGAAAATAACAGGCACAGAACAACGACAGAGCCGATGGCGGCCGGCAATGCACCGAATCCGCTGGGCACTGTGAGCAAAGGGATAAAGGTTACCACCGTCGTTAACACACCAAAGGTTGCTGGCATCGCTACTCGCTTGGCACCACGAATAACATTGTCCAGCGAGTGGCCATCGCGTTCGCTGGCGGTCTGTACACTCTCGCCAATGATGATGGCGTCGTCCACGACAATACCCAGCACCAGGATGAATCCGAAAAGGCTCAGTAAATTGAGAGAACCGTCTACCAAGGGCAACAGAGCGAATGCGCCCAGGAACGCGATTGGCATACCCAGCATCACCCAAAAGGCTAATTGCAACCTGAGGAATATGCCAAGTATCACCAGCACCAACACAATGCCCATTGTCATGTTAGAAACCATGATGCTGATGGCTTCCGAAAGGTAGGCGGTACTGTTGCCCCAGGATTCGATAGAGATTCCTTCCGGTAGTGTCTGGCTTCTCTTTTTCACATAGTCTGTCACCTCATTTGAGATATCTATCTGGTTTTGATCTCCCACTGCAGAAACAGAAATACCAATGCTGGGTTTGCCGTTGAATATGGAATAGAACTGGACTTCTACGAACCCATCGGTGATCTTTGCGATGTCCCCGAGGGTCAGTCGTGTGCCATCTGACTCATGAATCAGTACGATTTTTTCAAAGTCCATTTTTCG
>DTZW01000306.1:14393-15120 GCA_012961165.1 Gammaproteobacteria bacterium
CAGCTTTTGCCACATCATTAAGGCTCAACCCATACTGCCGCAATCTCGACTCTTCTAGTTCAACACTAATTTCATAAGGTCGTGCACCCTGGATATCTGCTTTCGTAACGCTGGGTAAAGAAAGAATTTCATCCTGAATCGTAGAGGCCAGACGTTTCATAGTGACTTCATCCAGATCACCATAGATCTGAACGTTGATCGCGCGCGGATGTGGCTGGTTCCTATAGATCACTGGGTTTTCGATAGACCCAGGTAAGTTGGAAATTCTATCTACCGCCATCTTCACTTCGTCAAGGATAGCCAATGCGTCGTAACTGGTCTCAATGTCCAACCGTACTCTGCCGGATGATGGATTAGAGAATGAACGCATATCGGCAATGCCTTCGATGTTTCGCACAGCCTCTTCGATTCGAGTAACGACACCTGATTCCACTTCGCCAGGTGAAGCCCCGGGGAAAGGAACATCGATGCTGATCACGTCCAGTTGAACATCCGGTATGAGTTGTGTTCGTATGGTCGACGCGGAGAAGATCCCTGTCAGGATGATCACAAACATCAAGAGATTTGCCGCTACATGATTCCTTGCGAACCAGGAAATAATGCCCTTGTTTGAATCAATAGCTGAATCAATAGCTGAATCAATAGCTGGATCAATAGCTGGATTAATTTGTGGATCAATCGTTTCCAAGATCCATCCCCACTATTGTGTCGTCGAGTTCCTGATAGC
>DTZW01000306.1:15204-16598 GCA_012961165.1 Gammaproteobacteria bacterium
CCGATTGCTCGTCAGCGTGGGCAATTTCGACAGTGACAGGTCGTAATGTATCGTTGTCAGAGACTGTCCATATTTTGTTGTCCCTGCGCAGCGCTGTACGCGGTAGTCGAATCACGTTGTCCAATTGCTTACCTTCGATAGCCGCTTCAACAAAAGTCCCCATGCGAAGAGAGTGCTGCCACTTCTGTGAGTACCGATTGTAGGGATCATCAATCTGTGCGACGAGATATAAAACACGGCTACGTTCATCGAATATGCCTTCCGTTCGTATAATTCGCCCTTGCCAGCTATTGAGTTGTCCCCCGATATTGGCCGACAGTACAACCCCGGGCCCTCGACCTTGAACCAGTTCATGCTCATCCAGGTTGAGGTAAGGCAATTGGCTATCCGGCAGGGGTAATCGTATTTCGGCAACTTCAACCGAAAACGTGACGGCCAGAGGCGAGCCTGAATTGACGAACTGACCAATATCAGCTCGCTTTTCTCGAACCAGCCCATCATAAGGCGCTCTGATGACCGTACGATCGAGGTCACCCTCACGCTTTTCCAGATCTGCTTTTGCGAATTCAAGGCTTGCTAAGGCTTCAGCCTGTTGTGGTTTACGCATGGCCAGATCGGTAGCGGCCTTACTGGACCGCAATACTGATTGCGCTCGTTCCCAGTCTTCCCTGGCGTAGTCAGCCAGTCCGGTTTCGCGAGTGACGTTTGTTTCAGCCGCTCTAACCGCGGCCTGCGCACGTTTGACTTCTGCTCGATAATTGCGGTCATCGATTCGAACCAGTACGTCCCCCTTGCTGAAGAATCCGCCAGCGACAAATGCGGCGGAAACTTCGGTTATCAATCCGGACACTTCAGAGATCAGGGTCGTCTGGGTTCTTGGTGTCACACTGCCCTGTGCCTTCACGGTGATTTTTTCGTTCGCTGCATGTACACGCATGACATCCACAAGCATCGAGGGTGGTTTTTTATCGATGGTTTGTGGCGGGTCTTTCTGCATAAACATCCATACGGCAGCTGCGGTGCTGATCGCAATGATGACAATTGGCAGGATTATTTTTGAAAGCATAATGGCTAATTATACACTTCATCGGTTCATGTGGTTATACGCTCGAACGCTAGATAACCGTTGTTGATTAAGCCGGTATAAAGTCGTTCTCTGGCATCCGGCGCCACACTGCGTATCAGCCGCGAATATGGTTTACTCTGGACGCTGAGTTCCACAATAATAAAAGGTAAATCCATGTCTGAGCCCATTGTGACAATCACGGATGGCGCACTTCAGGGGTACGCTGAAGGTGGCAGTTCAATAGGGTCTTTCGCAATCTAGATTATTAAGTATTTATATATCGATGTATGATTCATGAGAGAGCGTAAGAGCATTCAAATACGCGTGC
>DTZW01000307.1 GCA_012961165.1 Gammaproteobacteria bacterium
ATTAAAGACGAACTACTGCGTTGTGGTGCAACCGAAGATCAGATTCTGCACTTCATGACGGAGGATGAATCGCTGGACGCGGCACTTGAGTGGGCACACGAAGGTGACCTGGTGATTATGCTGGCACTCGGCGGCAGCACGCCGATTATTGAGAAGCTGACTGGGATGGAGTCGTAGAACGGCGGTTGCGGCACATTTGCACCGACTACACTGCTTGGTCAATCGCGCCTTCAGGCGCGATTATTCAAAGTCTGGCGAAACTTAACCGCGCTCCACTATTGATAGCGGCCAAGTGTTTATAGCAAATGCTGGCAGGAAGGGGCGTTAATGCTGCCTATACTCCAGCCCGGGGAGCCATCTATCGCTTTATGGGTTATCTCGCATGGCAACCCACCAGAAAGTATCGATGAACTGCCACTTGGAACTCTTATCCACAACTGCCGTCATGTTCGTCTACGCCTTCTTTAGCTAATGTAGACGAATCACGGCCTATTCACTCGATCATCAGGCAGTTCCGCCCGGCATCTTTCGCGCTATAGCAAGCTTTATCTGCGCGTTGATAAAGCTCGTCAAGGCTCTCGCCATCTAGATATTCGGTCATACCGAATGATCCAGTCACCGCTATAGTGTCACTTCCCGCTTCTATAATCGTCTCCGCTAACGTTTCGCGTAATCGTTCGGCGACGAGTACTGCAGTATCCAGATCATCTGAAACCAACAGAACGCCGAACTCCTCCCCACCAAGCCTGCCGACTATATCGGATGCGCGAGTAGAAGACCGGGCTCCGGTTGTGCGTACGCCCCCCTGTAGATGCTTGCCGACGGTCTCTAGCACGACATCTCCAACCGCATGACCATGGGTATCATTGATTACCTTGAAATGATCAAGATCAATAAGCAGAAAAAAACACCTGACCTTGCAAGTATTTGCAATCAACTTTTCCCCTTTTGAAAAGAATGCACGTCGATTGTCGATTCCTGTCAGCTCATCGGTGTTCGCCAGGTGGGCGAGGCGCTCTTCCGCTTGTTTTCGCCGAACCAGTTCGTCTTTAAGCTGCTGATTCACCTGCTGGAGTTCTTTTGTGCGCTTGTGCACCCGTTGTTCCAGAGAAGCATTCGTGTCAATGACCTCTTGGTGCAACCTCTTTCGTTGAGTGATTTCTTTTTGCAGGGCCTTGTTCTGTTCCGACAACGCCTCCATCATCCGATACTGAACCTGCGTCGCTAGGCTACGATCGTCATCTTCGACCGAGTCGATCACGGCTGCAAAGCATCTCCTAGCTCAGCATGAGTCATTACCCCGCCATAAAGTGGGTATACGTTTTCGCAGTAGAACTCCTGCTCAAAAACAGTCCGCCCGGAAATACAGTCGGACAGAACCGTAACCCCGAATCCCATTTCAGAAGCTGCTCTGCCTGTTGAATCGACACAGATAGACGCAACTGCGCCGGCCAGTACCACATGTTCGATGTTATTTTGGCGCAGTGTAGCTTCCAGATTAGTGTTAACGAAGGCATTTAAGCCCTGCTTTCCAGGGATTTCTGTGATCTTTTCTTTAAACTCCTCCAATTCCGGAATCGTTTCTGATCCGGTTGTCCCCTTTTTGAATGCTCCAACCTCTGTAATGGTCTTCAGAATACCCACGGGGTCCACCAGTTCACTGTAGTTGTCGGAGAAAATAATTGGTGTAGTGATATACATTGGCAATTCAACTGTACGCAACAAATCCAAGGTGTTCTCAACCACGTGATTGTTTTTCGAAGACTCCTCGATAACACCGGTCAATATTCCGTCTGGCGCAAAATAGTCATTTTGGTATCCGATCAGAATCGCTGCTGTCGAGTTTTTGTTCATAGACGGATCTCCTTGGTTTGATGTCTTTATGCTAGCGGCCGTGCCTGCAACGGCGACCAATCCCTACTAAAGAAAAGGTAATATACCGCAAAGAGCAACACGCGTTTCGGCCCCGGCAGAAAGCCGCCGCCGGAGCCGAACGCCGATCCACCGGGCGGTATGATCCGGGGTTCGAGATGAAGGTGGAGTTGATCACGAAGCGCGACGATCTCTTGATCCGCAGGCTCGTTCTCGAACCCGGCGAAGAAATGCCGTGGCACACGGATTCTTGCCACCGTTTCTCAGCCGTCGTGCGGGGCGAGCAACTCCGCATCGAGTTCCACGAAACGGGCGAGGAGGTCGATGTCGTGATGCATCCTGGCCTGGCCGACTGGGACGGGCCGGATGCACGTGTTCACTGCGGTGTGAACGCGGGCACCGCGCCGTATGACGAAATCGTCATGTTCTTCCTTCGCGATCCGGGCGGCAATTCTCAACTCGAGCCAGCTAACGCCTCGGCAATCGCCTTACCCACATCGGCGGTCTTCGCGTTGCCACCCAGATCGGGGGTACGCGGGCCCTCACGCAACACCACGTCAATTGCGTCCATTATCGCATCGTGTGCAGCTCGGTATTTCTTGTCACCTTTACCGAGATAATCGAGCATCATCGCACCGGACCAGATCTGACCGATGGGGTTGGCGATGGCTTTGCCGAAGATATCCGGCGCTGAGCCATGCACGGGCTCGAACAGTGAAGGGAACACTCGCTCTGGATTCAGATTTGCCGACGGAGCAATGCCGATGGTCCCGGTAGTCGCAGGCCCCAGATCCGACAGGATGTCGCCGAACAGATTTGAGGCGACAATTACGTCAAAACGCCCGGGATCCAAAACTATCTGAATAGTGAGTCCATCGATGT
>DTZW01000308.1 GCA_012961165.1 Gammaproteobacteria bacterium
GTCCTCAAAAGATCAACTGTCAACTTGATGACAGCCAATCAGCTTGGCGACCGGCGGCGCAGTCCCGGTCGAGGGTACGGTTTCGGTTTCGGTTTCGCTGTACGCATTGACAAACTGGCTGCCTACCCCGGCTCTATCGGCGACCTCTGGTGGGGCGGATACGCCGGCACTTATTTTTGGATCGACCCTGCAAAACAAATGATCGTGGTAATCATGGTCCAATCTCCCAAGAACCGCAGAGCGCTCCGGTTGCTAATGCGAAATCTGGTGTATGACGCTTTAGAGAAATAATACAAGGAGCGCTAATGCGCACCTGTCCGTCATCAAATCATTTGGGACATGTGATGCTGTTTTCGATGGGAGGATCTGGCTCATCTAGGTTTGATGTTATGCCGCTTGTCGTTGATGGTTCAAGCGGCGGTTTTGGATGGTCTGTTTCTTGATCTTTGCTCTCCTTTTGATGATGGCGGTGTGACGCCCGAAGTCAGCGTCGGCGGGTGTGACGTTACCAATGCTCTCATGGTAACGCTGGTTATTGTAATGATCGACGAAGGCGCCGATCTGGTTTTCGAGATCGCCGGGCAGATAGTAGTTCTCCAGCAGGATGCGGTTCTTCAGGGTTTGATGCCAACGCTCGATCTTGCCCTGGGTCTGCGGGTGATGGGGTGCGCCACGGACGTGGCCCATGCCCTGGTCCTCGAGCCATTCGGCCAGGTCGCCGGAGACATAGGACGAGCCATTGTCGCCGAGCAGGCGAGGCTTATGAACAACATTGGCACGATTGCAGCCTGACGCCTCCAACGCCAACGTCAGTGTTGCCGTCACGTCATCCGCCTTCATGTTGGTGCAGAGCTTCCAGGCAATGATGTAGCGGGAATAGTCGTCGAGAATGGTTGAGAGATAAAACCATCCCCAGCCGATGACCTTGAGATAGGTGAAGTCGGTCTGCCAAAGCTGGTTCGGTGCCGTCGTCTTGTCGGTAAATTCATCGGCCGCCTTGATGACCACAAAGGCCGGGCTTGTAATCAGGTCCTGGGCCTTGAGAAGTTGGTAAACCGAGGCTTCCGAGACCAAGTAGCCCCTGGTGTCCGTGAACCTGACGGCCAGTTCCCGGGGCGAGAGCTGGGTTTCCTCCAGGGCAAGATCGATGATCTTCTGGCGGACAGCATCGGGGATCCGGTTCCACACCCGGCCAGGATTGCTGTTGCGATCCTTGAGGGCGGCCTCGCCAAAGGCCAGATAACGGTCGTGCCAGCGGTAAAATGTCGTCTTCGGGATTCCCAGTTTGTCCAGGGTCCACCTAACGCCCTGATGGGAATGCTCCACCAGGCGGATGATTTCTAGTTTCCAGATGCGGGATACCTCATTCTTGGTCGCCCCCATGCCCGGTCATGCTTTTTTTGAGCAGCCGGTTCTCCAACATCTGCTCGGCCAGAGCCTCCTTCAGATCACGGGCCTCGGCACGAAGCGATTTCACCTCATTGGAGGTGGCCTGGCGTGCCGTATCGCCGGCCAGGCGCTTCTTGCCTGCTTCCAGAAACTCCTTCGACCAACTGTAATACAGGCTATCCGCGATGCCCTCGCGACGGCACAGCGTGGCAATACTCTCCTCGCCACGCAGACCTTCAAGCACGATACGTATTTTCTCTTCCGACGAATAATGCCAGCGCGCCTTGCGACGAATAATGCCAGCGCGTCTTGCGACGGATATTCCGGATCGTTTTCTCGGCCGAGCCTTTCTTGCTCATGGATTTCTGCCTCATCTTCGTTCCCTTCGGTCACTACGATGAGCCAGAAATCATCCCCTATGAAAACCCCTCAATATGTCCCAGGGGCGTTGACGTCAGACAATGCATACTGACCTCCCCTTGTTTGATTTAAAATCACGAACCACCCGGTTGTCATAACAACAACCCATTAAACACTACGCGGGAACGATTATCATTGCTTGAGTTTCGCGCGATATTTTCATGAGGGTTTTCTGAAGATCGGCCTTCGGCGCAAAACCCGCGGCTCGATCGCGCGGCGCCGTCCAGCGTGACGCAGTTCATGCAGTCCGAGATCCAATTCGAACCGATAGATTACTGCCAGGTCTTCAGTCGCCACGATCATTCCCCCGCCGAGTTACCCGGCAAGTTTACGACGATTATGACAACTTTGGCTACTTTCGAAACAAGCACTGAGGCGAAAGCAAATCAGCTGCCGTCCATCCAGGCGGCTTTGTCGAAATTCACGTTGTCACCGAAATAGTGCACGGCGCCATCCAGCTTATCCAGCTCCGCGATGCGGTAGATTTTCTTCGGGCCGGCGATACGCTGCACCACCTCCCGCTCTCCAACCCAGACCTCCGCCGTTTGCAAGGTGCTTTGGCGTTGAACCACGTCCCAGATGTAGTAATGGTGCGGCACCACGACCCGCGGCTTCAGGCGATCCACGATGGCCTGGACATGAATATGCCCCATGACATGTTGCGAGGCATCCACCGGCAACAGGGCAATATCAATGTGGCCCAGGGCCTTCCAGATATCGTCGGGCGGGTTGTGGCGGTTGTCGCCCCAATGGACGATGCGCAAACCGCCGGTCTCCACCACCATCAGGCAGTGATCCCAACTACGCGGGTTGTCGGGCGGTTCCACATCGACGCCGTGGAAATGCTTATGGATTTTCTTGAAGTCATAGATGTTGCAGGACGAATCCACCGCATGCTTGTCCGCCAAACCATAGATGGTCATGTCGCCGAAGCGGTACATGCCG
>DTZW01000309.1 GCA_012961165.1 Gammaproteobacteria bacterium
AGTCACGGCAGCACTCGCAACCCATGTTTGCCTGCGAGCTGTCGAACCAAGCCTGGTATTTCGTTCGATTTCGGATCACGGGGTGACTCATATGTGCGGCGCCCCGATCGTACTCAATATGTTGGCCAATGCGCCCGCTGAAAGCAAAATACCGTTTTCCCAGGCAGTCGAGATTGCCACCGGAGGCGCTGCTCCGCCCTCAGCGGTGATTGAGGCCATGGAAGCTGACGGCTTTCGTGTCACTCACCTGTACGGCCTGACCGAGACCTACGGCCCGGCGACGGTGTGTATCCCCCAGGACGACTGGCCTGCGCTCGAACTGAAACAACGATCGAGTCGTATGGCGCGCCAGGGTGTCCATTACGGCACTTTGGAAAACGCGAGCGTCAAGGACTCAAAGACGATGGAGGATGTGCCCTGGGACGGTGAAACCTTCGGTGAAGTGATGGTCCGCGGAAACACAGTAATGAAGGGCTACTTGAAAAATCCGAAAGCTACCGTCGATGCGTTCGCCGGCGGATGGTTTCATACCGGCGATATAGCCGTTCGACACCCTGATGGCTACATTGAAGTGAAAGACCGCTCCAAGGACATCATCATCTCAGGTGGGGAAAATATCTCTAGCCTGGAGGTTGAAGAAGCGCTCTACCGGCACCCTAAGATCCTGGAAGCTGCCGTAGTCGCACGGCCCGACAAAGCCTGGGGTGAAAGCCCCTGCGCTTTTGTCACTCTGCGCGAAGGCGTGCAAGTTAAGGAGCGCGATATTATCGAGTTCTGCCGGGATAACCTTGCCCATTACAAGGCGCCGCGCACAATTGTATTTTGCGACCTACCGAAAACCTCGACCGGGAAAATTCAGAAATTTGTGTTGCGGGAGATGGCTCAGAACCTTAGGGACTAAGAGCTCAGTGCGAGACCAGGCAGACTGTCAGGTGACCAGCGCTACAATTGGTATCGAACGAGGTTATCGCGCACGATCAGGCCGCCTTCTAAAATCTCACAGCGAAGCCCGCCCTTATGAGTCAGGCGCTTAACCAGATCGGGCACGTCCAGCAGGTCCTGCAAATAAGCGCACGGCTCACACAACTCTATACCTTGCACCTGTACTTCACCCACGCCGAATGTCACGCCGACCAACGAATTCAAAAAGACACCTTCGGTCACAAGGTTACGGCGAAATGCAGTCACGGGTAGTGGTTTTGCAAGCTCACTGTTCAGAGCGTCGATAACCTCGCTCTCGATCAAGGTCAGTTGCGTCTTTGACGACGCACCAGTTGCACAGTAGCGATCCCCCCTCAAACCTTGGCCGGCTATTGCGACAGCCTCGGTTACCGCTTTGATCGGACCCCCTTCAGTCGGGGACATGCAAACGGCAATAATTCGTCCTGTGCTGTGCATATAGTGCGTCCGGCTTACAGCGGAATATTGCCGTGTTTTCGCCAGGGGTTAGCCAACTGTTTGTTTCGCAGCATGGATAACGAGCGGCACAGGCGCCGGCGGGTATCACGGGGAAAAATCACATCGTCAATAAATCCCCGATGTCCTGCGACGAAGGGATTGGCGAATTTCTGTCGGTATTCTTCGGTGCGTTGAGCAATCTTTTCCTCGTCTCCGATATCCTCACGGAAGATGATCTCAACGGCTCCCTTGGGTCCCATTACCGCGATTTCGGCACTTGGCCAGGCCAGATTGACATCGCCACGCAGGTGTTTCGATGCCATAACATCGTATGCGCCACCGTAGGCCTTACGGGTAATCACGGTAACCTTAGGCACGGTGCACTCAGCGTAGGCGTAAAGTAATTTGGCGCCATGGCGAATAATCCCTCCGTACTCCTGTGCAGTGCCGGGTAAAAAACCGGGAACGTCGACAAAAGTTAAAATCGGTATCGAAAAAGCGTCGCAAAAACGCACAAAGCGGGCCGCTTTAACGGACGACTGGATATCCAGACACCCTGCGAGCACCATTGGCTGATTGGCCACCACACCAACCGTTGAGCCTTCCATGCGCCCAAACCCGGTAATAATGTTGCCGGCGTAATCGGGCTTAAGTTCAAAAAAATCACCGTCATCCACAACCTTGGTAATTAATTCATGCATATCGTACGGTTTGTTCGGATTATCCGGAATCAAACTGTCCAGCGAGAGTTCCGCACGATCAGCAGGGTCCACCGTCTCACGCTCAGGCGGGTCGGCTATATTGCTAAGCGGTAGAAAATCGAAAAAACGCCGCAGATTCAACAAAGCGTCGATGTCGTTGTCAAACGCGCCATCAGCCACACCGGAGCGGCTGGAATGGGTGCTCGCGCCGCCGAGTTCCTCATGGGTGACGGTTTCATGGGTGACAGTCTTGACAACTTCTGGGCCGGTTACAAACATGTAGGAGGTATTGCGAACCATGAAGACAAAGTCTGTTATCGCAGGGGAATACACCGCTCCACCGGCGCAAGGGCCCATAATCATGGAGATCTGCGGAATAACACCTGAGGCCAAAACATTGCGCTGGAAGACCTCTGCGTAACCCGCTAACGAATCAATACCTTCCTGGATCCTCGCACCCCCCGAGTCATTAAGACCTATAACGGGAGCACCCACCTTCATTGCATGATCAAGGATCTTGCAGATTTTACCGGCATGAGCCTCTGATAATGACCCGCCAAACACAGTGAAATCCTGGCTGAAAACGAAAACCGTGCGCCCGTTGATGGTACCGTGGCCGGTAACCACGCCATCGCCTGGAACTGTTTTT
>DTZW01000310.1 GCA_012961165.1 Gammaproteobacteria bacterium
CACCGATCGATTCGTTTTTCGGACCGCCAGGTCGAGTCAGATCCCAGCAGCGTTGGCCGATGTCAGAAAAGTCGGCTTGAGTGATCAAAAAGGCTCGTCGGCGGGGAGTGGTTTCTGGCCTGCAATGCCTCATCCAGTCCAGGATGCTTCAGTATTTTCTCGATCACACTTTCTCGATCACATTTTCTCGATCACACTTTCTCGATCACACTGGGATCTTCGATAGCGGCAATGATCTACCGGGCGGCGTTCCGCATTGCCGCCACATTTATCGCACTGTGACTACCGTCCTGAAATGTTCCGCTCGCTCTTTTCCGACCTGACCGATGACCAGTTTCGCGACTTCATATACGAGTCTGCAGATACCCTGGGGCAAAGAAAAGGGCATTACTATGTGACGATCTTTATTTACTTGGGCACCAACTTCAAACCTTCAGAGCGATTCGCCTGTTTTGTGATGGAGGCTACCATTATCATGTGTGCACAATTTTGGTATTCGGAGAACCTAACCATGACCAGACTTACAAGAAAAACAGTGGCAGAATTGACCCCGGAGCAGCGTGATGTCTTTGATGAGATCATTGCCAACCGTCCCGTCAGACCCCAGAACGGACACATTGGTGGCCCCTTTGATATGTGGATGAGAACACCCGAAATGGGTCGTTTGCTGGTGAACCTGGGCGGATATTTTCGGTTTAAGTCGTCTGTCGATCGGCGTTACATAGAACTCACGATCCTCGTCACAGGGGCATTCTGGAAGGCGCAGTTCGAATGGTTCGCCCATGAACCCATGGCTCGAAAAGCTGGGGTTCCCAATGACGTCATTCAGGCGATACAGGCTGGTGAAGTCCCTGACTTCTCTGATGAAGGCGACAGGCTTTCCTGGTGCATCGCAAATGAACTTCACCAGAGCCACGAACTCAGTGAAGAGACTTATGCGGCGGCGATTTCGAAGTTCGGTGAAACCGGCGTGACCGAGCTCATCGCTTTATCCGGTTTCTATACAATGGTTTCCATGACGTTGAATGGATTCGACGTTGCATTACCAGAGGGCGCAGCGTTGCCCTTCGATAAGTAACAGTATTCAAGTTAAATAAGGACTTTCGCTCGTGTTGGGCCTCACTCAAACAAGGCAAGCAAATAAACAGGTATAGGTAATAGCCGATCTTGGTTTGTGGTCACTTGTTTTGCACTCAACGCGCGCGTGAACAGGCACTACAGGTGCCGGGTACAAGCGATAAAGGCGGAGACTCTCAGCTTTTATAAATCCTGAACGTGCAACACTACCTTGCCACGGGTGCGGCCACTTTCGGAGCGATGATGGGCCGCCACGGCCTCAGTCAGAGGCATAACGTCTATCTCCGGAATCTTCAGTACACCCTGCTCAAACAATGCCACCAGGTTCTGGAGCATCGCGCCATCGGGACGGTGATGCAGGAACTCCGCCTTGATGTTGCGCTCTGCAATGTCGGCCATTTCCGGGGGCTCGTTGTTCATGTAGGCAACCGCCCCACCTGTTTTTGCCAAACGAATCGCGTCCTCGGCGACCCCCTCCCCCAGCAAGGCCTCCAGCACGAGATCAACACCCTCGGGTTCCTGTGACCGAATCACGCTGCGGTAATCATCAACCGTGTAGTCAATCGCAACATCCGCTCCCAACCCAAGGACATAATCAAAATTTGCAGCCCGGGACGTGGTGTATACCTTCGCTCCCAGGTGCTTTGCTATAGGTATCGCGATGCTACCCACCCCCCCGGCACCGGCCTGGATCAGCACACTTTGCCCCGGCTGCAAATTGCCGAATTCGTCTAACGACTGCCAGGCAGTGAGACTGACCAGTGGGATTGCGGCAGCCTGCTCAAAACTGAACTGCTCCGGTTTCCGGGTAATGGCTGATACATCAATAGGCGCATACTCGGCGTAGGAGCCATGCTGAATAGCCCAGGTAAATGCCAGGCCCATTACATCGTCACCGACCTGCCAGTCGCTGACGCCCTCGCCCAGCTTGACGATGCGCCCGGCCATATCCCAACCGGGCACCACCGGAAATGTTCTGGAAATATATTCCTGCAGCTCGCCGCTGCGCAGCCGGCGGTCTACGGGATTGACCGCTGCTGCGCCAACCTGCACGAGCACCTGTCCTGGGCCAGGTTCTGGCACCGGCAATTCTCCGTACTGTAAAACCTCCGGGGCTCCATGCTCATGGTAATAAACAGCTTTCACTTCTTGGCACCTCGGCTTTTCGACGAGCGAATTGCAATCCGCGTTACCCAAAGAGCATAGCAGGTTTCAACAGGGTAAAAAAAACGTGCAATAAGTGCGGCTTTATATTCCGTACTGGTGCTAGAAGTTATAGCGAATACGGGCTCCGAAAGTACGTGGGTTGGGCAGCGACAGGTTTGCCGAGAACGGAGGCACCTGGCCGCCGAGCAGCAAATCCTGCATCACATCAGAGGGTCACCCAGGACACAACCACCATCATCTGAATCTGCTACAGCCCGTCAATCCTGAGACATCCTTTGATTAACGGGTAAAAGTCTCCCCTGCCCGACCAGAAAACCTGTTCAGTGATTAACCCTACCGTCTATAGGCTAGTAGGTCAGTGGCCAGTCAGACATTGGCCATTTGCTGCGGGAAAGCTGCCACCCTGACTTATTAATACAAAAAAATTCCGATCAAGATACTTTTCAAGATACTTTTCAAGATACTTTTCAAGATACTTTTCAAGATACTTTTCAAGATACTTT
>DTZW01000311.1:0-927 GCA_012961165.1 Gammaproteobacteria bacterium
GGCTGGCGTCTATGGAGATCGCGTTTGCTCTTCTTGGGATCATACTGGTTGTGTTTGTCATCATTATTGTCCTCATTTATCGGGCCTCTAATTCCAGCCTTAGTGAAAGTACACGACAGAATGAAGACAACCAGGCTGCAATTCTCCTGCTGCTGGATGAGCTAGCGGATCTTGCGGATGGAGATTTAAGAGTCCAGGCAACGGTTACGGAGAGTTTTACAGGGGCGATAGCAGACTCCATTAACTTCTCCATTGACCAGATGCGGGAACTGGTTTCGAAGATTAATGAGACTTCCGCAAAAGTATCAAATGCTGCCGACCAAACGCAGAGTTCGGTTAGCGCATTGTCTGAAGCGTCGCAGCGACAGGCCGATGAAATTGCGGATGTATCTGAAGCAGTGAATGAAATGGCAGTGTCGATTGATATGGTGTCATCCAACGCGGCGGAATCATCCTCAGTTGCTGAGCGCTCGGTAGACATCGCTAGCAAGGGTGCGGTGGTCGTGCAGAACACGATTGATGGTATGGACAATATTCGTGGGCAGATTCAGGAGACGGCGAAACGGATCAAACGCCTGGGTGAGAGTTCCCAGGAAATTGGCGACATTGTTGCGTTGATTAATGATATCGCTGATCAGACCAATATTCTTTCCTTGAATGCGGCTATTCAGGCGTCCATGGCTGGTGATGCAGGTAAGGGTTTTGCGGTTGTTGCTGACGAGGTACAGCGACTTGCTGAAAGGTCCGGTGCTGCTGCCAAGCAAATTTCCGCGCTGGTCAAGACAATTCAAAGCAATACAAATGAAGCGGTAACTTCTATGGAACAGACAACTGCTGAGGTTGTTCAGGGCACACGCCTTGCCCAGGATGCGGGTGTTGCATTGGGCGAAATTGAAAGTGTTTCAAAATCACTTGCAGAAATAATTG
>DTZW01000311.1:1002-16434 GCA_012961165.1 Gammaproteobacteria bacterium
TACCACTGCAACGACGGACGGTACAAAGGAAACAGCCACTGCAGTAGGTAACCTTGCTGAAATGGCGAACGAGTTAAGGTCTTCGGTAACTTTCAAGTTACCTGAATAGATAGGTTGTTAGGATGAGCGGAACACAGGGTTATGTAGCGCTGGAGTGGATTCGAGGTGAGCTGGAAAATACGCTCCACAATGCACAAGTAGGGCTGGAGGCCGTGTCTGAGTCGGCCGATGCTGCGACCAGCATGCGCACCTGCCTGACTGCTATCCACCAGGTTCATGGGACCCTAAAGATGGTCCAGTTAGAAGGACCGACGCAGATGGCGGCGGAGATGGAACAGGTCGCCCAGTCGCTCATGAACAGCAGTATTACCGAGGTTCGGTTGGCTCAGGAAACCCTGATGCAGGCAATTTTACAGTTACCCGCCTATCTGGACCGGTTACATAGAGAGCAAGAAGATTCCGAGAAAAACTATTTGCCAATGGTGAATAGCCTTCGGGCTGTGCGTGGCGAAGAAAGAATCCAGGGTTCAGGTGCAGAACTGGAAGAAGGCGATGGTCCTGATCTTGGTCCCCTAACACAGGCGGCATCGGGCGAGGTAGTTAACGCTTACTTCCAGGGAGGCGGCGAAGGTAACCTGCCCAAAATCAGGACGCGTTACCAGCAGTGTCTGGGGGAAATTCTCAGGAAAACCCAGGTTCGTAAAAACCTGACGACGATCGGCAAGCTCTTTACGATGCTGGTCCGGTTGTGTGGTGATTCCCCGACCGGGAATCTGGCTGAACTTGGATTGGGGGTAGTGGAAGGTGTGCTGAAGGGCGGGATCAAACTCGATAACCAGACAGCGACACGACTGAAACAAATTGATGATCACCTGAAGCCTCTCGCGCAGGCAGGACAGCATGGTTTGTCGATGCCGGTAGACGAAGAACTGGCTATCGGTTTGATTAAGTTAATTAATGGAAGTAAGAAAGAAACAAAAAGAATATCAGCGTTACGGCAGCGATATGCGAGTGAGGCACCGGAATCGGAAGAATTCGCCATTGGTCCGGACGATGAAACCATGTCCGCCGTTGCTTCAATCCTGATTGAAGAGCTTAACTCGGTCACGGACAAACTTGATCTTTTTGTTCGCGCGCAGAATCGAAATACAGATGATCTGGCTGCCCTGCTGCCAACCCTTGAGCAGATTTCCAGCACAATGATCGTATTGGACAATGCGGAACAACAGGTCGCTGTTGCGAGCCAGATCTCTATCATTAAGGAACTGGAGACAAGCGGTGAGCCGTCCGAAGATGTCTTGCTCAACATGGCGCAAGCTCTAATCGAAATAGGTGTGGAGCTGGGCCAGCTGGTCGTGGGCTCGGAAAAAGGACGCAAAGGAGATTCCTTTGCTAATCTGGATGAAGCTCAGGCGGCCGTGATCAGGGAAACTAGAATTGGCCTCGCGGCTGGAAAAGACAGCGTTATAGATTTCATCGCATCAGAGTTTGATCACGCCAAAATCGAAGGGCTCCCGCAATCTTTGAATGCGCTTCGCGGTGGCTTGATGATCGTGAATCAGCTTCAAGCGGGGGATGTTCTTAAAGCGGCGGCTAACTATGTTGCTAATGCTCTGCTAAGTGGCAGCCAGACGCCCGAACTAGGACAGATGGACGATCTGGCGGATGCGATTACGTCGGTTGATTACTATCTTGAAAGGCTCCTGGATAACCCGAGTGATCCTTATTTGCAGATGCTTGAGGTCGCAGAAACAGCGGTCAAAAAGCTCGGCTACGCGGTTGGGGTGGAAGCGCCCGCGGCAGAGGTTGTAGAAGAAGCGGCAGAGGTTGTAGAAGAAGCGGCAGAGGTTGTAGAAGAAGCGGCAGAGGTTGTAGAAGAAGCGGCAGACGTTGTGGAAGGCGAGGCGCCGGTTGCAGCGGATTTAGTCGAGGAAGTAATAGAAGAAGTTCTTGAAGAGCCCGTTGAAGTTACCGCGCCCGTATCGGACACCGAAGATGACGTAATTGACGATGAGATCCTCGAGATCTTCGTTGACGAAGCTGAAGAGGTTTTGGAGACTATTTTAGAGTTCTTACCGATTTGGAAGAGCGAACCCGCAAATGAAGAAGCCCTGACTGAAATTCGGCGCGCGTTCCATACGTTGAAAGGCAGTGGTCGAATGGTCGGCGCCACAGTTGTTGGTGAACTGGCTTGGTCAATTGAAAATTTATTGAGCCGCGTGATTGAGAAAACGGTGACCGCGAACCCGGCGGTGATGGACGTTATTACTGAAGCTGTTGGACGGATTCCTGAAGGTGTTACGGCGTTTAAGGAGGGTCAGCAAAACAGGTTCAAGCCCGACGAACTGGCCGCTATCGCTGATGCGCTAGCAGAAGGTAGAACGCCCTCAGCTATTCCGACAACTGCCGCATCGGAACCTGAGGCAATAGAAGAATCCTTTGAGCTCGAAGAAATCATTGTTACTGCCAATGTAGACAGCCCTGAGCTTACTGTAGACAGCCCTGAGCATACTGTAGACAGCCCTGAGCCTATTGTAGACAGCCCTGAGCGGGAAGAAATATTTACGATCGAAGCGGAAGAGAAGCTCGAGGTTATTGATGGTTTCGTTACTAATCCAGGGGATGTCAGCAGCGATCTGGTCGCGGCCTTCCACACCTTGAAAGGCTCTGCCGCGATGGTAGAAATCAGTTCAATATCTACTGTTGCGACGCACCTCGAGCATTTGGCGAACCAGTACCTTGTTCAAAATAAACCCGCGGACCAGCATCTTATTGATGCTGTTCAGGAAGCCGCGAGCCTTATAAGAACGGTCCTGCAGGACATTCCAGGTCATCGTGATTCTGTACCAGGTTCAGATGTATTGATTGGTCGTCTGGCCGTTAGCGCGACCGAAGATGAACCGGCTATAGGTTTTGATTTCCGTGAGATCAAGCTACTGAGTGAACCTAATATTGCAACGGACGGTTGGCAGGATGTCGAGGCCCTGGTTTCTGAGTTGAAGATTGCGCAGCAACAGGGGGTTACTCTTAATCAACCGGACCTTTCTGCCCTGATCGCCAGCATGCGTCGAATATACAGTGAGGGGCCTTCAAAGCCGGACGACCAGACGCTGTCGCTAATGAAGCGGGCCCACGATCACCTTGTATTTATGTTCGATGCCCTTGCGTCATCTCAGACTCTAAGACCAGCCGGGGGCGTTATTGCAGAGCTCGATGCAATAGATTTCAATCCGGTTGAAGTAGAGGCCACGCCAGAGGCCACGCCAGAGGCCACGCCAGAGGCTACGCCAGAGGCCACGCCAGAGGCCACGCCAGAGGCTACGCCAGAGGCCACGCCAGAGGCCACGCCAGAGGCCACGCCAGAAGTCCTGATGGCGCCTGAGGTGGAAGGCGCACCGGTGCAGGAACCTCCAGCGGAAGCAGCTACCCGGGCACTAACGGAACTGCCTGCGGACGATATTGATGACGATATCCTCCCAATATTCCTGGAAGAAACTGAAGAGCTGCTGGAAGAAATTGACCAAAGCATCTTTGGCTGGTCTGAATCCGGATCTCCGGGAGATAATCTGGACAACTTGCTGAGGCAGTTACATACCATGAAGGGCGGTGCCCGGATGGCGGGTGCAGCCAGCCTTGGTGAATACGCACATAATGTTGAAACCTTCCTGATTGGGGTTCAGTCCCGACCGGTTGATTTTGATGAGTCTTTCTTTGCGCTGCTCAATTCACAGCAGGATGAGATTACACGTCGGGTTGAGATCTATCAGAAGTTGGCAATCGGATCAGCTTCGCCAGAAGAACTCGAATCACTGAAGACAGCCGTAAGTCCCGAATTGACAAGTGACAGTCCGGTGGATGCAGTTATGGCGCCAGGTGCGAGCATTAAGCAGACAGCGGTCGAAACACCAGCAGTTGCAACACAAGCGGAGGAACTCGGTCCAACTGCTGTCCCTGGCGGCGGTGATGCGGTTGTCGAGTTACCTGCAGATGAAGTCGATGAAGATATCCTGCCGATCTTCCTCGAGGAATCAGATGACCTTGTTGAAGAGCTTGAGACCAGTATTCAAGCCTGGAGTGAATCTCCCGGTAGTATGGATACGCTGGACGTATTACTACGCAACCTGCACACATTGAAGGGTGGGGCTCGCATGGCTGGCCTCAACAGCCTGGGTGAATACGCACACAATTTTGAAACTTTCCTGATCGGAATCCAGAAGAATCCCATTGAGCTGGATGATGAATTCTTTGCGCTGTTAAACAAGCGCCAGGATGAGGTCATCAGGCGAGTGGAGATCTATAAGAAATTATCATTCGGTGCAGCTTCAGAAGAAGACCTGGCATCGTTGAAAAGTGCCCTTGAGCCCGCACTGGAAACGGATCCGGTTGAAGCGCTCTACACAGCCACTGATGATTCGGCGCCGGCCGAGCCTAGATCGGCGATTGAGGGTGCATCCAAGGACAAGAGCGCAGCGAGTGCCAGCCAGGAAATGGTCAGGGTATCCGCTGATTTACTGGAAGAATTAATTGGTCTTGCGGGTGAATCGAGTATTACGCGAGGCCGGGTTGAGCAGCAAATTACGGATTTCAGTGAGTATCTCCAGGAAATGGAAGAAACCATTAACCGAATCAGGGTTCAGGTAAGACGACTCGAGATTGAGGCCGATTCAAGAGAAACACTTATTCGTTCCAGGCAGGGTGAGGAGGGCGATTCCGGATTCGATGACCTGGAGATGGACCGGTACACAATGCTTCAGGGAATTTCCCGTGTCTTGAGTGAAGGGTCATCGGACATGATGGACCTGAAAGACACGCTGGGTAATAGAATCAGGGATGCAGAAACGCTTCTGCATCAACAGGCGCGCATTAGCGCCGAACTTCAGGAAGGTTTAACCAGAACTCGAATGGTACAATTCTCGCGCCTGATCCCCAGGCTGAGAAGAATCGTTAGACAGGTCAGTAGTGAAGTTGGTAAGTCAGTTCGATTCGATGCTTACAATATTGAAGGCGAACTGGATCGAAACGTTCTTGAAAGAATTGTAGCGCCACTGGAACACATGCTCAGAAATTCTGTTGACCATGGTATCGAAGATAAAGAAGCGCGCGTTGCATCCGGTAAACAGGTACAGGGCCGCATCAGTCTGCGATTGTCTCGAGAGGGTGGATATGTGGTGCTGGCCATCAGTGATGATGGTGGTGGTATCGACGTCAATGCCGTAAGAGGTAAAGCTATTGAAAGAGGGCTTATTACAGAGGGACAGGATGTATCAGATCACGAAGTGATGCAGTTCATCATGCACGCGGGCTTTTCCACGGCGCAAAAGCTGACACAGATTTCCGGCCGTGGAGTTGGAATGGATGTTGTTGGTAGCGAGATTAAATCGCTTGGCGGCAGCGTGGCGATTGATTCCACGCTGGGTGTTGGTACTGAGTTTACAATCCGAATTCCATTCACTGTCTCGATTAACCGCGCCCTGATGGTTGTTGTTAAAGAAGAAACTTATGCGATACCGCTTAACACCATTGAAGGTATTGTCAGGGTAAGCCCCTATGAGCTGGAAGCCTACTATCAGCCGGATGCCCCAATGTTCGAATATGCGGGTCAGCCATACAGGCTTACCTATATTGGCAAGATGCTGGACAAGGTGGATGACCCAGATTTGACCGGCCAGGTGGTACCCTTGCCGGTAATCCTTGCCCGAAGCGGTGATCATGCGGTAGCGCTCCAGGTAGACAGGGTGATTGGTTCGAGGGAAGTGGTAGTAAAAACCCTTGGTGCCCAGTTCGGTGATGTTGGCGGTATATCGGGTGCGACGGTGCTCGGTGATGGTAGTGTCGTCATTATTCTGGATTGCATGGCATTGGTACGTAGCTACGAAGCGAATGTTAATGTGCCGACGGATCCGGTTGTTGCAGAAGCGGTTCCGGGGCCAGAACCAGTTAACAAAGTTCGAACAGTGATGATCGTCGATGACTCGGTTACAGTCAGGAAGGTGACCTCACGACTGATGGAAAGGCAGGGTTTTGCAGTTGCCACAGCGAAGGATGGTGTTGATGCGATGAACCAGCTTCAGACTATCAGGCCAGATGTTGTTCTGCTTGATATCGAAATGCCTAGAATGGATGGGTTCGAAGTCCTTCGTAGTGTGCGACGTGACGAGAACCTAAAAGACCTTCCTGTCATCATGATTACCTCCAGGACCGGCGAGAAACACAAGCAGCAGGCGATGGAGCTTGGTGTTAACCAGTACCTGGGGAAACCTTTCCAGGAAGCGAAACTTTTAGCGACTATTGAAGAAGTTATTGCGAGCGCGAAAGCAAAACCTGAGCAGAATTAGACGTGCCTGAACCTGAACAATTGGAAGTCTACATTCTGGAGATGCAGAAGCAGGCAGTTATATTGCCTGGTGATGTGGTTGCTGAAATCATTCCTTATGAACCTTTGCAACGTATGGAAGATACGCCGGAGTGGTTTTTGGGATTGCTGGGTTGGCGCGGTATCCAAGTCCCGGTGGTCTCTTTTGAAATGCTGACGGTTAAGCGAGCCAGTTTTTCCCTTGTGAGTGTTGCCTCGGCAAGCCTTGTCATCGTAAGGGGCGATACTGACCAGGCACTGCTGCCTTTCTATGCACTGGTTGCGCAGACCCATCCCGTAGCACACGAAATCATTGATGAAATGCTCTTAGGAACAGACGGTACGATAGAGCGGACTGAGATCGCGAAGGTCAGATTCAACAACGATGTTCTTTCAGTACCGAACCTGGGTTACCTTGAGGAGGCGCTTCTAAACGCACTCATTCAGTAGCTCATCCAGTAATGCCGAAACTGCCCCAGACCTGATGAGAAACCGATAATGCAACTATCGGGGCGGTCTCGGCCCGAAGAACACGTTCGCCAAATGTCACAGTATTGAATCCCACATTTATAGCCTCTTTTTCTTCAGCTTCACTAAATCCACCTTCCGGGCCGGTTAACAGGCTTACTGAATTGACGACAGATTTCGTGCGCGGGATTGGGGAACTTCCAGGAACTGCGAGTAGCCTAACGTCTGCGCTGCTGGTAGCAAGCCAGTCTGACAGGTTTGTGGCCGGGTCCAGCGCGGGTAAAAGATTAAGGCCGCATTGCTCGCAGGCTGCGATCATCACCTGCCGCCAGTGGGTTTCTCGATGATGAATCACTTTGTGCGCTACAGCGCAGTGATCGCTGATAATTGGGGTAATCCGGGTTACGCCAAGTTCGGTAACCTTCGTTAACACGCTATTCATCGAATCCTTTTTCAGGATGCAAAGCCCAAGCGTGGTCCTGAGTTGAGGCGCCCGATCGTTTTCATCGTACTTGACCGGTCTAACCTCAACATGATTTTTCCTGATTGATTCGATGGAACAGATGAACTCACCGCCCTTGCCATTGAACACAACGATGCTCTCGGCGGTGGATTTACGAAGCACTCGAGCCAAGTGGTGCCCTGATGCTTCAGGCAATGCAAAAGTTTTCCCTATTTTGATGCTACCTTCGACAAAGAATCTGGGTAGCGTCATGACTAAAGACCTAGGTTTTTCCAGACTTTCATGGTCGGCAGGGATTGGTTCATGGTGTAAAAATGCAGCCCCGGGGCGCCGCCTTGTAGCAGGCGCTGGCAGAGGTCGGTCACGACCTCTACGCCAAATGCTTTTAGGGTGTCAGGCTCGGCTTTACAGGCTTGCAGCTGCTTTTCTATCCAACGGGGAATCTCGGCACCACACAGGTCTGAAAACCGTTTGATGCCTTTATAGTTGGTGATCGGCATGATCCCGGGAACGATGGGAATCCTGATGCCCGCTTTGTCACACAAATCCCTGAACCGGAAGTAAGCGTCTGCGTTGTAAAAATACTGCGTGATTGCGCTGTTTGCCCCGGCATCGACTTTTTGTTTGAAGAATTTAATTTCTGTGTCGACAGTATCTGATTCGGGGTGAATTTCAGGGTAGGCTGCAACGTCTATGTGAAAATGTTCACCCGTCAATTGACGGATGAACTCGACCAGTTCATTTGCGTGGGACATCTTCATGGAACTGCCAACACCTGAGGGGCGATCGCCACGAAGTGCGACAAGGCGGGTAATTCCTGCGGCCTGGTATTCTCGAAGCAGGGCCTCGATAATCTCGGGTTCGTCGCCACCAAAGGAAAGGTGAGGCGCGACAACGCTGCCGGTGCTGGCCAGGTCAAGTACCGTCTGCTTTGTGCCATCTTTGGTTGAGCCACCGGCACCATAGGTAACAGAAAAAAAGTGCGGCGAAAGCCCAGCAAGTCTGGCATGAACCTGTTTTACCTTGGTAACAGCCTCTTCGGTTTTAGGTGCGGAAAACTCAAAGCTGAACAGTCGGGTATCGGTCATGTTTACTTGGCTGCTGCCAGCAGGTCCTTCTTATCCGTCGCTTCCCAGGTAAAGTCTTTATCTTCCCTGCCGAAGTGACCGTAGGCCGCTGTTTTCCGGTAAATGGGGCGTTTTAGATCGAGCATTTCGACAAGGCCTTTGGGCCGGAGGTCAAAATGTTCCCTGACAAGCGCTTCGATTGCAGTTTCATCGATCACGCCTGTGCCAAATGTGTTGACGCTGATGGAAGTTGGCTCGGCAACACCGATCGCATAGGACAGTTGAATTTCGCAGCGCTTTGCGAGTCCGGCGGCAACAATATTTTTCGCTACATAGCGACCGGCATAAGCTGCGCTCCTATCGACTTTGGATGGGTCCTTCCCGGAGAAAGCACCACCGCCGTGACGCGCCATGCCGCCGTAGGTATCAACAATGATCTTTCGGCCCGTCAGGCCACAATCGCCGACGGGACCACCAATAACAAAGTTACCGGTCGGATTGATAAAGTACTTTGTAGCACTGTGAAGCCAGTTTTCTGGCAGCACGGGCTTGATGATTTCTTCCATGACCGCTTCCTGAAGGTCCTTGAGAGAAACATCGGGAGAATGTTGTGTAGATAATACGACTGCATCAATGGCGACGGGATTGCCATCCGTATCGTACCGGAATGAAATTTGGCTTTTTGCATCAGGCCGCAGGAAAGATAGTTTTCCTGACTTGCGGACTGCCGCCTGTTTTTCAACCAGTCGGTGCGAGTACGTGATGGGTGCTGGCATGAGCACATCGGTTTCATCGGAGGCATAGCCAAACATAAGCCCCTGGTCACCGGCCCCCTGCTCCTTGTTTTCGCCTTCATCGACGCCCATTGCAATATCGGGGGACTGCTTGCCAATGGCGTTGATTATCGCGCAGGAGGCGCCATCGAAACCAACCTCAGAACTGTTGTAGCCAATATCAAGTACCACGGTTCGACAAATGTCTTCAAGGTCTACCCAGGCTTCAGTCGTAATCTCGCCGGCGAGGATTACCATACCGGTCTTCACCATGGTTTCGCACGCTACGCGGGCGTCTTTGTCTTCACTGATGATGGCATCAAGAATGGCATCAGAAATCTGGTCAGCCATCTTATCCGGGTGGCCCTCTGAAACGGATTCTGAGGTAAAAGTGCTGTTAACTGTCATGGTCTGACCCTGTGTGTTTGCTTGAAAAGTGCGCCATTCTACTTGCCCCGGTAATGGTTTCCCAGCAAGCTCAGGTGATAATCCTTCATCCTGATGATAAATATCACTCAATGCGAGAGTCCTGCCATTGATGATTAGGTAAGCGTAAGAGAGAATACACGCGAATTTTTAGCACCGGTTTTTCTATGAAACGAACCAAGATTGCCAATGCAGTACGTGCCCTGTCGATGGATGCTGTCCAAAAAGCAGGGAGTGGGCATCCTGGCGCCCCCATGGGTATGGCCGATATTGCGGAAGTCCTGTGGACCGATATTTTGCGCCACAACCCCGCAAATCCAGGTTGGCTGAATCGAGACCGCTTCGTGCTGTCCAATGGCCATGGTTCCATGTTGCTTTATTCCCTGCTTCACCTGACAGGTTATGACCTGTCGATGAATGATCTTCGGAATTTCAGGCAGTTGGGTTCGATAACCGCCGGTCATCCTGAATATGGTGAGACCCCTGGTGTTGAGACGACGACCGGCCCGCTGGGTCAGGGCTTTGCCAATGCGGTGGGAATGGCTATTGCGGAACAGATACTGTCCGCTCGTTTTAACCGCGACGATTTCAATATTATTGATCACTTTACTTACGTCTTTGTTGGTGATGGTTGCCTGATGGAAGGTGTCTCTCATGAAACAGCCTCTCTCGCCGGTACGCTTGGGCTCTCCAAGCTCATCTGTATCTATGACGACAACGGAATATCGATCGACGGCAAGATAGACGGATGGTTTACAGATAACACCCCGGGACGTTTTGAAGCCTATGGCTGGCACGTTATTCCTGACGTAGACGGGCATGATCGTGATGTGGTCCAGGCGGCGATTCTAGCGGCACAAAAAGACCAGCGCCCGAGCATCATTTGTTGTAAGACCCAGATTGGATTTGGCTCTCCGAACAAGCAGGGAACCGCCGCGAGTCACGGTGCACCGCTCGGGCTGGATGAAATTGAGCTGACCCGTGAATCTCTTGGCTGGACAGCTGCACCATTTGAAATACCGGAGGATGTCTATGCCGCCTGGGATTGTCGGCAAAAAGGAGCTGATACTGAAAGTGGCTGGCGACAGCACTTTGCGGAATACAAAGACTCTCATCCTGATCTCGCGTTTGAACTTGAACGCACGATGTCTAGAGCACTGCCTAACAATTGGCATCAGACTATGGAAGCCATGGCGAAAGACATGCAGGGGGATGACCGCACCGTAGCGTCACGTAATGCCTCCGGTGAAGTGATTGCTAAAATTGCCGCCATCCTGCCTGAACTGGTGGGGGGGTCGGCTGATTTATCAGGTTCAAACTGCACTAACTGGCCGGACGTACGCCCGATGGCGAAGGACAATCCGGATGCTAACTATGTTTATTACGGTGTTCGTGAATTTGGGATGACGGCGATCGGAAACGGCATCGTCTTGCATGGTGGTCTTCGGCCATTTTCCGGCACTTTCCTCATCTTCATGGAATATGCCCGTAACGCGGTGCGGATGTCCGCCTTGATGGGGATACCCAATATTCTTGTCTACACCCATGATTCTATCGGACAGGGCGAGGATGGCCCTACCCACCAGCCTGTCGAACAGCTGGCGAATCTTCGGGGAACCCCGAATATGACAGTGTGGCGACCCTGCGATACCGTTGAAACAGTTTATGCCTGGAAGCATGCCATCGAAAACAATGATGGGCCTACCTCGCTGGTATTTAGTCGTCAGGGATTGCCGACGCAGGACAGGACTGAAGAACAATTCGATAATGTAAGCCGGGGCGCCTATGTGTTGTTTGAAACCGATGAAAATCCCGAAAACATCCTGATAGCGACCGGTTCCGAAGTCAGCCTTGCGGTAGAGAGCGCGAAGGTGCTTGGCGCCCAGGGCGTGTCAGTCAGGGTGGTTTCCATGCCCTGTGTCGAGGTGTTTGAACAGCAGGATGCAAGCTACCAGGAACAGGTGTTGCCAAATGCGATCCGAAAACGAGTGGCCCTTGAAGCAGCGCACGTTGACTACTGGAGGAAGTGGGTCGGGCTTGATGGTGCGGTTGTTGGAATGGAAAGTTTTGGCGCGAGCGCGCCCGGTGGTGACCTTTACAGGCATTTTGGATTCACGGTGGAAAATGTTGTCGACAAGGTCAAGGGACTGGCCTAAGCGATGGCCATACTGCGCTTTGAGAACCTGGATATTCGCGGCAAGCGTGTTCTGATTCGTGAGGACCTGAACGTACCGGTCGATAATGGCAAGGTAACCAGTGACGCTAGGATTCGGGCAGCCCTGCCGACACTGGAATATGCGGTTAAACAAGGTGCGAAGGTGATGGTTATGTCGCACCTGGGCAGGCCCCAGGAAGGGTTATCAATCGACCAGCAGCCGGAATTGAGTCTGGAACCCGTTGCTTCAAGGATTTCTGAATTGTCAGGTCTGACGGTTCGGCTTGAAACCAGCTACCTGGAGGGGGTTTCTTTCGGTGATGAAGACATTCTTCTGTTTGAAAATATTCGTATCAATGTCGGTGAAAAAAGCAACGATGAAAGCCTCTCCAAAAAACTGGCGTTGTTAGCAGATATATTTGTGATGGACGCTTTCGGCACAGCGCACAGGGCGCAGGCCAGTACTGAGGGCGTAGCTCGATTTGCGCCAGTTGCCTGCGCGGGACCGCTGCTATCCGCAGAATTGTCGGCGCTCGGGAAAGCGCTGGCAGACCCCGTCAGGCCCATGACAGCCATCGTTGGTGGCAGTAAGGTTTCTACAAAACTGGAGGTTCTTAACTCACTGGTCGAAAAAGTGGATTCACTGGTGGTGGGTGGCGGCATAGCTAATACCTTCCTGGCGGCGACCGGGATTAACGTTGGCAAATCTCTCTGTGAAGTTGGCCTCTTGGGTACTGCGAAACAGCTGCTGGACAGGGTTCATATTCCGTTGCCAACAGATGTGGTCGTTGCGAAGGCGCTGTCAGCGGATGCAACGGCTGTGACCAAGTCGGTGCACGAAGTCAAAGCTGATGAGATGATATTGGACATAGGTCCGGACAGTACGGCGGCAATCTGTGAGATGATGGGCCAGGCTGGGACTATCCTGTGGAACGGCCCTGTGGGAGTATTCGAAATGTCGCAGTTCGCTGAAGGCACGAAAGCGCTGGCCTTCAGTATCGTTGAGAGTCAGGCGTTTTCATTAGCGGGCGGCGGCGATACCCTCGCAGCAATCGAACAGTTTGGACTCAGCGACAAGATTTCGTATATATCTACCGGTGGTGGTGCATTCCTTGAGTTCGTTGAAGGTAAAACCCTACCGGCAGTAGCTGCCCTTGAAGCAAGGGGCGAGCAACACAATTAATTTGGAGAACAGATCATGGCATTAGTAAGCATGCGTCAACTTTTGGATCATGCGGCGGAGCACGATTATGGGGTTCCAGCGTTTAACGTTAACAACCTGGAGCAGATACGCGCCATTATGGAAGGCGCAGAGCAGACAGATAGCCCTGTGATTGTCCAGGCATCGGCTGGTGCACGTAAATATGCTGGCCCAAACTTTCTCAGACATCTGATACTCGCAGCGGTAGAGGAGTTCCCTGACATTCCAGTTGTTATGCATCAGGATCATGGTGCTTCACCTGGTGACTGCCAGAAAAGTATCCAGCTTGGATTCTCGTCGGTGATGATGGATGGCTCGCTACTCGAAGATCAAAAGACACCCGCCAGCTACGAGTACAACCTTGATGTCACCCGGCGAACAGTTGAGATGGCTCATGCCTGTGGCGTGACTGTCGAAGGTGAACTGGGTTGCCTGGGATCATTGGAAACCGGTGAAGCAGGAGAAGAAGACGGCGTTGGTGCAGCCGGTGTCCTGACCATGGACCAGATGCTCACAGACCCGGAGCAGGCGATTGATTTCATTGCGCAAACAAACTGCGATGCGCTGGCCATTGCGATCGGTACAAGCCATGGCGCATACAAGTTCTCCAGGCCACCGACGGGCGATATTCTGTCAATAGAACTCATCAAGAAGATCCATGAGGCGCTGCCTGATACTCATCTTGTCATGCATGGGTCAAGTAGTGTTCCGCAGGACTGGTTAACGATCATCAATGAAAATGGCGGCGAGATCCCGGAGACCTATGGTGTCCCCGTTGAAGAGATTCAGCAGGGCATTAAACATGGCGTGCGAAAAGTTAACATCGACACTGACCTTCGCCTGGCATCTACCGGTGCCATCAGGCGCTTCCTCAGTGAGAATAAGTCTGAGTTTGACCCTAGAAAATACCTGACGGCTTCTCAGGATGCGATGCGTGACATTGTGATTGCTCGATATGATGCTTTTGGCACGTCAGGTAACGCATCCAAAATCAAACCGATTACGCTAGATGAAATGTCAAACAGGTATCTCTCTGGTGAGCTAAACCAGAAAGCTATTTGAACGCGTAATGGATATTCTTCCGCGACTGAAAGAGATTGTTGGGGGAGAAAATGTCTCGGATGAAAAAAGCAACCTGGTTGCGTACGGCTTGGATTGGACACGTTTTTTTGAGCCTGACCCAATCGCCATCGTGTTCGTACGAACAACAAAGCAGGTTATCCAGCTTGTTCAATTCGCGAGAACGGCAGGCATTGGGCTTGTCCCGTCTGGCGGACGAACCGGCTTGTCGGGTGGAGCCTGTGCGATCAACAGGGAGGTTGTTGTTTCCTTCGAGAAGATGAACCAGGTCCTCGACTTCAGTTCGGTAGATGCTTCAGTCACCGTCCAGCCAGGTGTTATCACGGCAAACCTGCAGGCCTTTGCAAAAGCGAAAGGTTTGTTCTACCCCGTTGATTTTGCGTCCAGTGGTTCCAGTCAGATAGGTGGCAATATTGCGACGAACGCCGGCGGCATTCGCGTCCTGCGGTACGGGATGACCAGGCAGCAGGTTTCTGGGTTGAAGGTGGTAACTGGAGCCGGAGAGCTCCTCGAACTCAACAAGGGGCTGACGAAAAACAACACGGGCTACGATCTGCGACACCTCTTTATTGGGAGTGAGGGTACGCTGGGGTTTGTGGTGGAGGCCACTGTCCAGTTGGCCGCGATGCCAGAGAAAGCCACCGTGATGTTGCTAGCCACGCCCAGGATGGAAGATCTCCTTGAAATTCTGACCACGTTTCGTGAACACATAACCCTCAATGCATTTGAGTTTTTTTCCCACAACGCACTGGAATCTGTAATCTCGCAAAGTGATCTTGAGTCGCCGTTCGCGACACCGTCTACTTTCTACGTGTTGCTCGAATTTGAGAGCCCGGGTGAGCAGGCGTTAGCCGATGCGCTGACGGCATTTGAGCGATGTACCAGTCAGGGATGGGTGACGGACGGTATAGTGGCATCAAGTGAGAGCCAGAATCGGTCCCTCTGGCAGTACCGGGAAAGAATTTCAGAATCCATTACGTCTCGAACACCCTACAAGAATGATATCGCGGTCAGGGTAAGCCAGGTTCCTGAATTCTTGCATGAGGTTGAGCAACTGGTAGGTATATCGTACCCAGACCTTGAGATTGTATGGTTCGGACACATTGGTGACGGCAATCTGCATCTTAATATCCTCAAGCCAGCAGAAATGTTGGCCGACCAGTTCAAGAAACAATGCGAGCAGGTCAGCGAAAGTGTTCTTGCGGTCGTCCAGGAGTTTGGGGGCAGTGTATCTGCTGAGCACGGAATTGGTTTGATGAAGAAGGGACAGCTTCACTTCAGTCGGAGTGAAGAAGAGATAGCGTCCCTGAGGTCGATCAAGACTATATTTGATCCTGACGGAATTATGAATCCGGGGAAATTGCTCTAGGGGAGGATAGGAATTATAACAGGGCTTTTCGATCGAAAGTTTGAGTATCGAATTAGATCGGTTGCCAGCCTGTTTTAT
>DTZW01000312.1 GCA_012961165.1 Gammaproteobacteria bacterium
GCTGTCGAGATTTACACCCACTCGTTTCTATCTAGCATGTTGTTTACAAGCTGGCAGCCTTAAAGGGCTGAACAACTTTTTCAAATTTGGCTAAATTTTCACGCTGTGCAATACGTAGCTCGTAGTCTTTTTGTAGGTTGAACCAAAAGCCTGCGCTCATATTGAAAAACAGACCAAGTCGTAATGACATGTCTGCAGTAATAGCACGTTTGCCATCTATGATGTTCTTGATGGCTGTACGATCCACACCAATGGAACTAGCTAAGGTGCCAGGTTTGATTCCTAGATCATTCAGAAAATCCTCCTCTAGAAGGGCGCCTGGATGTTCTAACTCTATATATTTCTCAGTCATCGTTGTGATTCCTATTTGTGGTAATCTACAAGTTGCACATCGTCTGCATTACCATTCTTCCATCGGAAAATTATACGCCACTGCGTATCTACCCATATTGCGTAGAATGCTCGCAAGTCACCTCCCTTCTTCTCCAGTTTGTTGGATGGAGGGATTCTCAAATCATCAATCTTCTCAGCAGCATCAATGTAACGTAAACGACGCAATGCTTTCTTTTGCAAAGAGATGTCAAATCGTTTAACTACTATGCCTTCAAAAATTTGTTCAGTTCGTTTATCTGAAAACGTTCTAATCATGAATGTAGTGTAGCGCACTACAATTGGTTTGTCAATTTCAAAACCACAGCTATGGTCTAAAGGGAATTTCTAGATTTTTATTGTCTTCGAAATTATCACTAACGAGGTACTGGTGTCGTTCGCAATTATTCGTACCCAGTGTAGCCATTGCCTTTCAGACATTTCCAGTTTAGTGTTTATTGATGTTGTTTTTGATCCAAATGATCCGCAATCAGTTCGCCCGAAAGCTCAATATTATTGCCTGGTTGACGGCTGAGAATCTTGCACTTCGTTGGACGGCCCGTATATTTTTGTGAGTTATGCTCACAAAAATACCGACATTTCCCGAAGGGAAATAACTGCCGCTGTGAAAGCTGCGAGAATTGCGATATTTTCACGCTTTGCGTAAAAAATCGTTGGTGGCCAGAGGTGGAATCGAACCACCGACACGAGGATTTTCAGTCCACTGCTCTACCGACTGAGCTACCTGGCCCTCTACCAACTCTTACAATAGGAACGGACGAGAACGCGGTATTGTAAGCGCGCACTCCTAGCCGTCAACTTAACGACAAAAGCATCGATCGGGCCCATATAAGAAAGGCGCCGACTCGAAAATAAATTCGTCTATAAAAAGCCTTGCAATCCATACAACCTTCATTAGAATCCGCGCCCCTATGAGACAGATGCCACGACATACGAGTCAGTCTCGACAGGTGATCCATCGATGGATAACAGCCTGTCGGGGTTCTTTGCTTTAGTTGTTGCACCGTTGTCTCTCGGTGTAACGCCGGCGAGATAACGACCTCCCCTCTCCCCTAATCGTTACTCGTCGGCGTTCACCGCCCTTTCGATCGATGTACCACGACTCTTGTGGGCTCTATGGCGGACTCCCTTCATAGATTAACGCTCGCGTCGCTCGCTGCAGCCGCCGTCGACAATGTCGAGCGTCTTAGCGCGTTTCGCTCTGAATTAAGCTTTCCAAATCGTCTAGCGTGTACGCGCCAACTTCTAATCTCTCGCGCGCCATGTGATTGTCGAAGCCTTTGTGGATCCCCAGGAGTACCGTCAGCTTGTTTTGAAGGGTGATAGATGACCAGGAATGTGAAGATTCACCAACTTTATTCTCACTCGCATGCAGAACGACGGCTGGGACTATGCCAGGGCGTTAAAGGAAGCCCAGAAGTTGGGAATTGCCGAAACGAACCCTAACCTCGACGTCGAGGGGCGCGACACCGCCAACAAGCTTGTCCTGATTGCCAATCGCCTTTTCGACGCCTCGCTGGGTAAAGATGATGTTCAGGTCGAGGGTATCACGGGCGTTACAACACAAGACATCTCGGCTGCTGCGGCCGACGGCAAAGTGATCAAGCTGATTGGAACGGTAGCGCGGGCCGACGGTCAACTCCAACTAAATGTGGCACCCAAGCGTCTCGACAAGGATCATCCACTCGCCGCGGTTTCTGGATCGGAGAAGGCGATCAGCTATCTCACCGACACGATGGGCCGCATCACAGTCAGCGGCGGCAAGAGTTCTCCCGTCGGTGCTGCAGCGGCTCTATTGAAAGATCTGATCAACGCTACTGTCGCGCGTTAAACGCCACCGAGACCAGCTAGTCATTCAAAACGGCAGGCTGCCCTTCTTAATATGATCTCCCTTCGAGGGTTTCCACCGCCTCTGCCACTAGTTTCTGCATCGTGGCTTCAACGGTGGTTACCTCGTTGAACCAGCCTATGCCTTGACCCGCGGGAGAATGAACTAACGGTTCTACACTGTGTTCATCAATAGCACCCAGAATGTCGCCTACCAAAATATCCTGATAAGGCATTTTTAACGGCGCTGGTGCTTCGTCAGACGCCCATTCCTGTGACCATGCAGATCTGATCTGGCGCAGGGTTTTGCCTGAATCCGCTCGTGAAATAACAGTATCTGACGGCCCTGCTTCTAACAATTTCTTCTGATTCATGGGTGACATATGATCCTGATGTTCCTCAGTAGTTAACCAGGCTGTTCCAATCCAAACACCTACTGCCCCCAACATCAACGACGCCGCAATATGGCGGCCGGTTGCAACGCCTCCGGCAGCTAAGACGGGAATACCGTCAGCCGCCTCCACTATTTGAGGTACTAACGAAAATGTTCCGATCTCACCTGTATGCGCACCAGCGTCATAACCCTGGGCAACAATCAGATCTAATTCACTTTGCATCGCCCGTTGAACGTGATGCGGGCTACCTACAAGGGCGCAGGTCTTTTTGCCAAGGGCCTTAGCCTGGTCGATCGCCCGGGGAGGCGCGCCTATGCCACAGGCAAACAAATTAACGTCAGACGCCATCACTGCAGCAAGCTGTTGATCCTCCATTTCAGTGGAGCGCACGAAACGAGACCTCATTCCCGGTTTTGTTCCATCAGGGACCTGGTACTTTTCTTTGATACGATTTACAAATTGCCTATGCTCGGCTGGTATTTCAGCTTCAATGGCATCTCGATTATCTTGTTGCGGCATCCCCGGCGGCATAACCAGATCGATACCGAATGGTTTATCTCCCACCGCCGCTCGAATAGTCGCCATCGCCTGTTCAATTTCCCCTGGCGTCGAACGAGTACCGCCAAATACACCTAAACCTCCGGCATTCGTAATGGCAATAACAGCATTAACACTATGGGCAAAGCCAAATATCGGGTATTTAATATTGTAGGTATCACAAATTGAGGTTAGTAGTTTATTCGCCATAGAAGACCTTTTCATATTGTTAGTTTATAGCGTTACTGTTTCAAAGCGGCTTCGGCCTGGAAACATGACATTTCGTCAATCCTAAAACACATTTGGGTTAACAGGCAAAATTATCCTGCCAGGTCAGAAAACCTTCTCAGCGATATTTAGATTGTCGCATTGCCGAATGCTTGATTGAAAAGAATTGAAACTATATCTCTTGAATAGTCGTGGAATAACAGGAAGAGAGCAAACCCAAGTCCATCCTGACGTGCTACCCTCAATGCAATTATTTTAAGTGCGTGCCTCTTACGATTTGGATCACGAGGATTCGCGAATCGCGTTCTCGAACCCCGGGAGGTATCTCCTGTTTGTATCGTTCCGCCAGTATCAATTCCCGATTGCTGGCTTCTTCATCTCCGGTTTTTGCAAATGAAAGAGCCAAAGCAGTGTGAAAATCCGGATCATCTTTTTTTATGCGAATTGCACGCTTGAGCAACGGGATGGCGTTTTCATACTGCGCCTCAGCTAATGAGACGTTGGCCAGAAAGTAATAGTAGTAAGGATTTCGCTGACGGTATTCCCAGCAGTTGGAAAGACTCTGAGTCCCCCTTGGTTATCTGTTCCAAGCGAATAAGCATTGCCGCGAAACGTTCCTTTGAGTTCACTGCTTGTATCCTTTAGATAACATATCCGACCAACTTCCCTCATGGTTCGTTAACCAAACACCATTCCAATTATTGCCTTCACCTCAGCTAACAGCTCTCCAAACTTGCCGTTGTTCACTTTAACGCCGTCATCCAAATCGAGTTTGATGCGCTGATCCGCCAGGTACTTGAGTTTTAGTGACTCTCGCTCAAATCAATTTTGACGGTATTCCCAGCGCAGGGAATTCATAACAATCATATAGATATTAAAGACGAAAGATTTAAGCATAAGGAGCAGATATACAAAGCTTCCGCCAATGCCTGCGTATGCCACTTTTATTGTCACAACTTTTCAGCGATCAACCCAATAGTCTGTAAGCCAGCAGATCAGCATCGTGGCAGTCATTGACCATCTAAAGGATCACCACGTCAGGGGGTCGTAAATCTGACTGAACATCAGCAATTACCATACTTGACCGTTCTTCAGAAAATGTGGTTTATTTCCCTTATCTTCCCGGAATGGCTAAAAAGTAGGCTGAGTAGGATGATGGCTGCTCTGAGCACTGTACTTTCCTAGGTGAAATAAGTACTCAGAACTTAGTCAATATTGGCTGATAATGGAAGAGGAAACATTAACATGTCCTGAGGGAATTACAGTTTTGATGGCTACAGCTCCGAAGTAGGTCAGGGCTTTCCGGGTTGAGCATCAAGGAACATCCAACATACTGTCAAAAATACTGAGCTGTCTCAGCAAAGGTTCAACGATTTTGGAAGGATTGACGCCGCTTACCTTTCCATTGCGGACACTAGGTAAACAGGGATGATGATCCCGAATTTCGCCGCAGTGTACCCAATGGAGACTCCATCGAAATGTCATTCCGCACTAGAACGGTAGTTTTGGAACTTGGATCTTTGCCGTTGACTCTTGGTCAATACCATATTCTTTAATCAGCTGATAGACGCCTCTCTTTTTTTTGCGTGGTCCCACGTACCACATCGAGATATCCATCATTGATGATAGCTCTCGGATTTAGGCGGGGCCTCTATATCTTCTATCCTCGTGAATCGTCGCTCTGTGCTACTGGTCACATCAGTACCATTATAGAGATATCGCCCGACATCGGGTCTTTCGATCATACTCAGGATATTCAGCAGTGTTGATTTTCCACAACCTGACGGACCCATGATGGTCACGAATTCAATCGGTAACTATTTCCTGACTGATATCATTGACGGCTGTGGTCTCAATCTCATCAGCCCATCATATAAAGATAAAGAGAGTTAAAAGCTCCGGAGTTCATCTTCTCTATCCAATAGTATATGATATTTACAATATATGTGGTATACAATAAGCTCCTTTAGTAGTGCCGGGTTCCTGATGGACGAATTTGATACAAATTTTGGATTCCTTGTTCACGACGTAGCAAGGCAATTAACTACTGTCCTTGACAAGCGTTTGAGTAGCTACGGGTTGACCCGCTCTCATTGGCGAGCAGTTGTCTACATTTGGCGAACACCAGGAATCAGCCAAACAGAATTGAGCGAGATGCTGGATGTGAGCCGTATGGGTGTGACCGGCCTGATTGACCGCATGGAAAGCAGGGGGCTGGTTTCACGCAAGGATGATCCACGGGATCGACGCGTAAAACGAGTCTACCTGACGGAATCCACCAAGGCCCTGACACCGATCATTACAAAGCTTGGCCGTGAAAACATTGATGATTTCCTCGCAGGAATCGAAACTGAAGATCGTGAGCTCCTCGTCAAATTGCTGCTAAAAGTAAAGTCAAATGGGTTCCACCTTTTATCGAAAAAAGATCTGGCTGAGCTCCAGGTGAGCAAGCAGTAGAATTATGTTAACCAGTAAATCAGTAGCCATCGTATTTTCCATCGCCATTCTGGTTATATCTCTGTCAGTTACCAGCCGTGTTTATGCTGCTGATCCCGCGATCGTACTTGGCAGCTACGGGAATTTGGAGAATGCTGAACAGGCCCGTCGCCACGCGCAGGCCCAGCTCCTGATGGATGCAAGCATCTTGCAAACGGAGATTCGCTCGGCAATATCGTACAGGGTTGTTATTCGGCACCCGAACGCCAGGGCACTGGTTTCCGAACTGAAAAAGAAAGGTTACAAGGACGCCTGGTTTCTGGCAGACGCAGCTTCCGACACATTACCAGTCGCAGCACCCCCTGAAACAACGGTTAGTTCAACGCCGGTTACAATAATCCGTGAAATAAAAGAAGCCGCACCGGAACCTACCAGCAATGCGGCAATACCTGCATCGGTAACCCTAGCAAAAAAGATACTCATAGAAGAAGCAACCGGTGGTGGTGTCGACGCCACCATCGAACCATTGAATATCACCAAGCTTGCTGATGTCGATATCAAAATCGATGGCAAGCTCGACGAAGCGTTATGGGCTGACGTCCCGACCTACGATAATATGAGCGTTGTTCAGCCTGACCTGCTCATCGCCCCAAGGCATGCAACACAGACGCGAATTTTCTACACAGACGAAGGCATCTACGTGGGCATATTGGCGGAACAACCGGCAGACAAACTGATACCCCGACTAAGCTCACGGGATGCTGACCTCAATCGTGATGGCACTACGTTCTATCTTGATACTTCAGGCGAAGGGCTCTATGGCTTCTTTTTCGGCGTCAACCTTGGTGGCACCCTGATCGACGGGACTTTGCTGCCTGAACGCCAGCTCAGCAGATTGTGGGATGGAGCCTGGTATGGTAGTTCTGCAAAAACGGCTGATGGTTACAGCACAGAAATGTTCCTGCCCTGGTCGATGATGTCCATGCCAGATGGAACCGATCTCAGAAGGATGGCATTTTCTGTTTCACGGACGGTCGCCTACCTGGATGAAGAGTGGCAATGGCCTGCCTTGCCAGTCAGCAAACCCCGGTTTATGTCAGGCTTGCAGCCCATCCAACTGGAGCAGGTTGCGCCCCGGCAGCAACTGGCGTTCTATCCTTTTTCTGCTGCCACTGTCGATAATATGCGAGAAGAAACCAGCTACCGGGTCGGTATGGACATCTTCTGGCGCCCGTCGACTAATCTCCAGTTGACCGCGACCGTGAAGCCTGATTTTGGCACGGTAGAGTCAGATGATGTGGTCATCAATCTGACGGATTTCGAGGTCTTTTTCCCTGAAAAGCGGCTGTTTTTTCTTGAAGGTAATGACACGTTTATTACATCACCTCGTTCTCAGTCGCGTTCATCGACACAACAAACCACCGGCGCGCGGAAGATTCCATCCACATTTTTCCTGGCGCCAACGACGCTGGTTAATACTCGCCGTATCGGCGGGCCTGCAATAGACCCGGTGATACCACCCGGCGTCGATATACCCGATGTCGAGCTCGGTAAACCTACCCTGCTTATTGGCGCTGCCAAAGTCACCGGCCAGAAGGGTCCATTTCGTTACGGTGCCATGTTCGCATCAGAGGAAGACACTAAGTTTTACGGGACTGACGCGAATGACGAAGAGGTCCGCATAGATCAGGTTGGCAGGGACTTTGGCGTCCTGCGTTTCCTCGCCGAGAGCACGAAAAAAGGCCGACGGTCACTGGGATGGATTTCGACCATCGTGTCACATCCCAGCAAAGATGCAATAACACACGGGGTTGATGCCCACTACCTAAGCCCCAATGGTACTTTTTTCTGGGATGCACAATTGATGGCCAGTGATCTTGATGATGGTACAGAAAACATCAAGGGGTATGGAGGATTTATTGACCTTAACTACATACCCAAACAGGGAGATTTTCATCGCTTCACATACGACCACTTCGACGATACCCTCGATGTGAGCGATTTTGGATTTATTCGACGCAACGATGTCACAACATTCAGGTACACGTTCAGCCGGACCAATTCCCAGCTTGAGAAAATTCGAACCCTGTCAAATTCTCTTTCTTTTTCCCATGAATATAACGGTGTTGGCCAGGCCGTCAGGTCCTCCATTTTCAACCGGAATATCGTGACCCTCAACAATCGTAACCAGATAACAACCGTTGTGATGTTACGACCGGCGCAATGGGACGACCGTAACAGCGATGGCAACGGTGCATACAGAACCGAGCCTGGTGGCGTGCTTAGTCTTTCCTTTGGTTCAGCCACAAGTAAGGTGCTGAGTGCCAGTATCGGCATCAATGCCATGACCGAACCCCTGGGAGATATTTCCTATATCGGCACCGCAGGAATTACCTACAAACCCAATGACCGCTTTTCACTGGACCTGGACTACAGCTACCGCCGTACCGACCACTGGATGATTCACCTGGCAGGCCGAACCATGGGCGCGTACGATGCCACGCATATCCAGCCCAAGATCGCTATGGATATCTTTTTAAGCGCCCGGCAGCAACTAAGGTTCTCACTACAATGGGTTGGTATCAAAGCAAGGGCGCAGGATCTATACCAGATTCCGGAAGGTGACGGTTCGCTCGAACAAATTACCGACGGTATCACCGAATCTACCTACGACTTCACCATCAGCCGGTTGATCACGCAGCTTCGCTATCGATGGGAAATCGCGCCATTGTCAGATCTCTTTCTTGTCTATACCCGCGGCAGCAATTTGCCAAGTAGCCCCGAAGACGGATTCAATGACCTTTTCCATGATGCCTTGACAGACCCTTTGGTCGACCGATTTGTTATCAAGTTACGTTATCGGTTCGGTAACTAGTCAAGTAGGCGACCAGCGATAGATTGCCATAGAGAACCTCTCACTGCAGTGTTGGCTATGACTGAATAGTCATCAAGCTGTAAGAGATCAATTTCAATGTGTCGGGCGGCATACCGCAGGCTCTTTTGGTGCGTATCTCCAATTGCTGCAATGGCACCCATACACGCTGAATATTCCTGGTCCAGTGCCTGCCAGTCTTTTCTGGTCAAATACAGTTTATGATAGTGACTCGCGCGTCCTTATCGAAACCGATCAAAATCGGGCAGCAATGCGCTCCCACATAGATAAACTACAGGCAAACGCAGACGGTTCCTACACGTTCTGCTTCGGCCCGAATGCCCCGGTAGGAAAGGAAAGTATGTGGGTCAAAACCATCCTGAACATCAGCAATTACCATACTTGACCGTTCTTCAGAAAATGTGGTTTATTTCCCTTATCTTCCCAATTATCCGCCCCCAATTATTCCGTTGACAGAAGAGGTATGGTCTAATTCATCAAAATTTTGGACTGAATCGAATGAAGTTGTTGAAACATATCGGTGGACTATTACTTATTTTAATTGCCGTCATCGTGGTACGTACATTCATGCATAAGCCTCCGCCCATGGCTGATGTAACGCCGGTTAACATTGAAATAGATGCAGACAGCGCAGCAAAACGTCTCTCTGAGTCAATTACCTATAAGACTGTTTCGAACCAATCGAAAGCAGACAAGAATGACTCGGAGTTCTTAGGGTTTATCAGGTGGGTTAAAGATACTTATCCAGCAGTCAACAATGAACTTGAGCTAGTCATGTTGAATCAAACAATGCTGTACAAATGGCAGGGTAGTGATGAGAGCTTGAAGCCAATTTTAGTAACAGGACACTATGATGTTGTACCTGTTATCCCGGGTTCTGAAGACAAGTGGGAGCACCCGCCCTACGAAGGCAAGATAGTCGATGGCATTGTTTGGGGGAGAGGTGCATTAGATGACAAAAGCGGCGTTGTTGGCATCTTGGAAGCGACGACATTTCTGATTGCTGATGGGTTTAAGCCAGCGCGAACTATCTATTTGAGCTTTGGACACGATGAAGAAGTTGGCGGTCCAGAGGGCGCAGGTGCAGTGACTGCCTACTTGAAAGAGAACAATGTGCAACTTGCTTGGTCCTTGGATGAAGGCTCATTCCTGTTTAAAGGTATGTTCCCGGGAGTAGATAATTTGATTGCAGCAATCAATGTTGCTGAAAAAGGTAGTGTGACGCTGGATATTGTTGCTACAGCAGCGGGTGGCCATTCCTCTATGCCTCCAAAAAATAATGCGGTGGGTGTGTTAGCAAAAGCGATCAATAAACTCGAAGAAAACCCCGTGCCGGGTGGGTTACAAGGTCTGAGTGCGATCATGTTTGACGGAATCAGCCGTTATTTTGATTTTCCGATGCGAATGTTATTCGCTAATCGCTGGTTGTTCGATGGTGTCATCGACAGTCAACTGAGCAATGTGACCTTCGCTAACGCCATGCTGCGGACTACGACTGCGCCTACGATGTTATCCGGTAGCGTAAAAACGAATGTGCTACCGATCGAAGCCATTGCTACGGTGAATTTTCGCGTTCACCCGAGAGACACGCCAGAGAGCGTACAAGCCTATGTAGAGAGTATTGTTGCCGATGAGCAAATTTCGGTGAGAACACGCGGGGGAAGGGGTGCCTCAGATGTATCGTCTTGGGAAGCAGACGGATTCGATCTAATCGGCAGAAGTCTTCGGGAAGTCTATGGTGATGTGGCTGTTACACCGGGCTTAATGATTGCTGGTTCGGATAGCAGACATTATGGCCAAGTCGCTGACAATGCCTATCGATTCAATCCTTTTGAATTGACGCAAGAAAATCTATCTGGTTTCCACGGTACGAATGAGAAGATGGGTGTTGATAATTTTGTCATGGGTATCAAGGCATATGTTCAGATAATGCGTCATGGGGCGGGTTCCTAAAATCACTTACTAAGTCCGATCCGATGAAAATTGTAGCGGGAATCGCGGGTAGTTTGATGCGTTAGAGTGTTGGTCTCCAGGCTATCTGACCTTACCCCCAGAACTAAACCACCAGTAAGATGGGAAATTGAACTCTATTCTCATGCTGCTCGCTCTGCAAATTGTCGCGGAGATAGTTTGCCGAGAGAGCTGTGTGAAGTAACGGGTCAAGATATCTAATGTCTTACAGACGGCCGGGTTGATCACTGAAAAAATTTTTATATCGGGCAGGGGTGATTTGGCTTGTTTCTCCGAGAATGTTTTAGGATTGAATAGCTGTCACCGGTTTATTCGGTGGTGGTTGTGCTTCGATGTGATCCAGGATCTTCTGAATGATGTCTGGGTCAGCCATGTCATAAAAATGTAAATTTTACTCCGACCCCAATTAGAAAAAAGGGCTGCGATTGCAGCCCTTAGTGTTTCACCGATTTAAAGCTTCAGCACTACATAGAGTACTTGACCTCAAATGAGTAGGTTCGGGGAGCACCCCAGCCCTGGAAGCCGGTGTTGGGACCACCACTGGGCAGATTGAAGGTACCGCCACCAAGGAACAATGCCTGTTCACGATACTCCTCATCTGTCAGATTCTTACCAAACAGTGAAAGGCTCAGCACCGCATCATTCTTAAGGCGAAGGTCGTATGCGACTCTTACGTCCCAGAGTTGATAGTCACCGTCGAAGGTATTGACGCCTGCGCCAGCACCTGTACCGGCGAGCAAATAATCACCTGTGTGTTTGTAACCAGCATAGGCAAAGAATGTTCCGTTACCTATCTCCTGCACATAGGACAGATTAATCGCCATACTCTCTTCCGGTTGGCGGGTATCATTGTTGCCGCCCAGCACCCGAATCGTACCGGAAGGATCAGGTGGGTTGCCTGGGATGTTGGATGTACAGCCATCGACGTAGTCGCAGGCTAGTGAAAATGCCTTGTTTTCAGCATCTGTCGTGCCGTAATTGAAACTCAGCGTAAAGTTGTCGTTGATCAACCAGCGACCTTCCAACTCCCAGCCATCGGTAATCGTCTCACCTGCATTATTAATAATGGTGGTAGTTCCTGGTATCGAACCACCGGGGAGGGTGATGATCGATGAGAATTGAGCGCCGTCTCTTTCAATTTCCCAGTAAGCAAGGTTGAGTTGCAGTGCGCCGTCAAGAAACTCGTTCTTTATACCGATCTCGATCTGCGAAGCTTCTTCTGGGTTGAACGGTGCCTCTGACGCATCTCTGGCAGATCGGATGCTGAATCCACCGGAGCGATAACCTTCAGAGTAGTTGAAGTAGACACGATTTGAATCAGTGATTGAATACAATACAGAACCTGTCCAGATCGTATCGTCCCAATCGTCATCTGACACGTAATTATTCCCGGGAACACTGGGAAGACCGGTGAAATCATGTTCGGTTGCTGCGTTAGCAGGATCGAAGGTTCCCGTCCCGTGATTGAAGTAGCTGGTTCCTGCCTCTGTTTCCTCATCAATCTGACGGAGCCCAACCATCAGTTCCAATTTTTCAATGGGTCGCCAGGTAATAGATCCAAAGACAGAAGTTGATTCCGACTTACTGAAGGACAGCTGTGTACTTTTTGAGTTCGGAAGCACACAAAGGGCATTGCCGACAGTCTCGTGGTCTGCGAAACCAATTGCCCCACACGGCAGACCAATGGCATCAAAGCCCAGAGCAAGCTGCAGAACATTGTTGGTCTTCTGGTTAAAGTCCAGATCAGAATCATAGTAGTACAAGCCCACCATGTAATCGACGTTATCGCCGAAGGATCCATGCAAGCGCAATTCCTGCGTGAAAGTCTCGAATTGCTGGTCCCGTAGTGTATGTAGTTGACCAAACAGGGCTGCAAGACCCTCCCGACCACCACCATCAAAATCCTGATTCACCTTATCGTGACCGTCATGCCAACCCGTATTGGAGTAAAGAGTAATAGAATCGTTAATGTCCCAGGTAGCCTGAATACCTAACTGATCAACATCGTAGATGGTCGGTTCACGTTTATCGGCTTGAGTGACAAAGGGGTTGCTGCCGTCGTAGCGTGGATCCTGTGGCGGAATCTGACTGGTATCGTCGATATTATCGAAAGTCATAATCGCTTCGAAGTTATCAGCCGGAGCCCAGCGTAGTGCAGCTGTCCATGATTGGAAATCCACATCACCAGCGGTGCCGCCGATATTGTGATTATCGTAGTAGCCTTCCCGTTCCCGGCTGATGACGCCGAACTTCAACGCCAGTTTGTCGTCGACTAAAGGAATGTTGACGCGGACTTTGTAACTTTCAGTCTCAAAGTTGCCTAATTCAGCACTGGCATTGATGCCGAAGTCGTTAAATTGTGGCTTAACGCGATTGACAACTATATTGCCGCCAATGGTGTTCTTACCGAACAGTACTCCCTGGGGACCCCGGTTGATTTCAATGCTTTCAACGTCAAAGGTATCAATCAATTGTCCGGTGGAAGACCCCATCTGGATGCCATCAACAATAACGCCTACTTGTGAGCTCTGTGTTTTTTCAATATCAGCATAGCCGATACCGCGGATGTATATAGCAGATGCACCTGGTCCGGCAGTATTCATTCCGATATATACATTGGGGGCGAGTGAGTCGAAGTCTCTAAGCGTGGTCGGCTTAATCTGATTTATTGCCTCGCTACCCCAGGCTGTTACCGAAAGTGGTACGTCCTGTTGTGATTCATCGCGGCGCCGAGAAGTCACAACGACTTCTTCCATCTCGCGAGCACCTTCAGCCGCAAATGTGAGTGTTGGGCTAACTGTCGAAGCCAGCCAAACTGCAATAACTATTGAAATCCGTTTAAGTTTCATTTCCTTTCTCCAGATTCTAGTTTTGTCTGCTGGGATAATATAACGCTGATATGCAATAAGACAACGAACTTAATTGTTCTAATGTCTAGATATTGGACAGTCAAGCTATTTCATGGTCCTCAGGTTGCGTTGTAATTTTCTGTTTCAGACGCCACTAAGAGTACCCTAATCGAACTCCAAAGTTCACTCGAATCAGTGAATGCTCACGAAAAAACGAGGCCCATTGTAGGTGAATACCGGCAAAAGTCGTGCCTAAAATCGCACTGGCTGCGATCCAGGGTGATTTGACCCTGGGCGAAATGGTTAAGAAGTTTGATGTTCATGCCAAGATCGGGTAACTGACAATGGAGAACGAGTTTTTAGAACGCGGGCTCAACGTTCTACCGCTCACCCGATTCTGATTGAACTTCTTCGATCCAGCGATCTACTCTCGATTCCAGCAAAGGCATCGGCAGCGCGCCTACGCCAAGCACTACATCGTGGAATGTTCTGATATCAAAATTATTTCCTAGCGCCGACTCGGCATTTAGGCGAAGTTCCTGAAACTTCATCATGCCGATCTTGTAGGCTGTCGCTTGTCCTGGCCCGGTTATGTAACGCTGGATCTCAGAGCGTATCGCCCCCTCCGCCTGGGCGGAATTGTCGATAAAATATTGCACGGCACGCTCTTCGCCCCACTGTTGAGCATGAATACCGGTATCGACAACCAGGCGAATCGCTCTCCAGAGCTCGCCGCTCAGGCGTCCGAAATCCGAATAAGGGTCTTCAAACGCGCCCATCTCTTTGGCGAGCCATTCCGCATACAGTCCCCAACCCTCGGTGTACGCGGTGGTGCGATATTGCGTGCGGAACCTGGGCACGCCGGTTAGTTCCTGCTGAATCGATATCTGCATATGATGCCCGGGACTGCCCTCGTGATAGGCCACATCTTCGAGCTGAAATATGGGTAATGTGGACATATCTGACATATGCGAATAAAACACCCCAGGTCGAGAGCCATCGGGTGTGCCCGATGCATAGTGCTGCGCGGCACCGGTTTGCTCTCTAAAATATTCCACGCGTCGCACCTCCAATTGCGCCTTCGGCAGTCGACCGAAATAGTCGGGTAGCTTCAGCGTGATCGCATCGAGATACTCATTGTTTAGGTCCAGATAATCCTGGCGTCCCTCGTCGGTGTTAGGAAAGTAGAAACGATCATCCTCTCGTATGAAAACGAAGAAATCTTCAAGAGACCCTTCAAAGTCTACTGCGGTCTTTATCTTTTCCATCGCAAGATGCAGGCGCTCGACTTCCGCCAAACCAATTTCATGAATTTCATCTGCGGTGAACTCCAGTGTAGTCATTTGCGCGAGGCGATAGTTATAGTAGTTTTCTCCATCGGGAAGTGCCCACACTCCCTGTGACGTTTCGGATGCGAATGCCTTGTCTTGTTCCAGCCAAGCGAGTATTTCCTGATAAGAAGACATGACTTCGCCCGCTAAAATTTCCTGTGCCTGGGCTATGTATTCTTGAGCCTGATCGCTACTGATTAAATCAGTTTCAACTAGCGCCTCAATCTTGCCTTGAATGTCAGTCCAAATTGGTGAGTTCGGCGAACCGTCATTGGTATTAAAAGGCACGCCAGAGGTAACTCTATCTATTTCAGTAATCGCGAAGTCATAGGCGAATGCTGGCTGTCGAATACCAGCCTTTGACGCAGAGCGAGCACGGTCCAGCAACTCGCCAAACACTCGATCGAGCTCTCCTAATCGAGACAAGTAAGCTTCTATATCTGATGCATCATCGACGCGATGATAATTAATTAAGAAATTCGGTAGCGAAACATGTGGCCCGCCGCGCCCAAAAATATAGCCATGCTGTCGGAACGGGATACCCGCGTCGGCGCGATCTAGTGCATAGATCCACATGTCATAGGATAGTTTTTCATCCTCGTTAAGAAGACTGTAATCGAATTCTGCTTGCATGGCAGCGACGCTCTGGCTGCGCCACCGAAGCTGTTCATCGGCGCCGGCAACGCTGTAGTCATTCAGAATGCCGTAGTCAGATTTATCACCCAAGCGTGTCTTGGTCTGCGGACTGAAATCAAGCTGTTCGGCATATTGCTCATCGAACCAGGTGTTCAGTCGAGCGTCCTCCAAGGCGACTGAATCAATCGCATCGCTTTGAATTTCAGTATCATTAGCGTTTACGGTCTCTGCAACTAATTGCTGATTCGATTCTTGTTCGCTACAAGCAGCAAGCATCAGAATTAGGGAAAATAAGAATAGGCGCATGGTTAAGCTCACTGGATTCATTAGTCTGTGGGATGGCAGGAGTATTTTAGCTATGCCCTGACATTTGGCGTGAACGCCAATGCAGGGCCTGAAACTAATACTTTTATTATTGCTTGTCCAGCAACCGCTGCCAGGGATAGGCTCGGTCTACCAGGGCTATAAAAATGGGGTTCGGCAACTCTGGCTTGGAATTGTATCTTAACGATCGGAACTGCAGATTTACGATCTCGCCGCCAACTGCAGAGAGAATGTATGAACGGCTGCGGTATCCCATTTGCAGGCAGGAGCCATTCCGGGATAGATGTCCGCACGGCGCCGTCGCATAGTCTCGCTCTTCCCCATCTACAGGCAATGCCAAAATCCTGATATGATTCAGCCCATCAAAAGTTCGCGGCTGCGGACAGCGCTTTCTCGAGATTCAGTAGCCACAACATAGACAATGACATTCAACCTTAGGGGGTGGACGATGTTATAGAGTACCAGATT
>DTZW01000313.1:0-254 GCA_012961165.1 Gammaproteobacteria bacterium
GAAATGGACGAGTGACCAATACCAATTGTGTTCGTTCTGGTAATGCGCAGAACGTTGAAGGTTCAGACTCGACAGACATCGCCTACGTTCGTTTCATCAACGATGGTTTTACCGCCATAGCTGATATTCGTGGCACGCTTTATGACGCCGATGGTAATACCATTGGTCAGCCCGATGCCCAGTTTTTCGCAGAACTGGGCTCAAGAGAAGCGGTTTTCATGAGCCAGGGTTCGATCAGCAATGTCATCGGTGAT
>DTZW01000313.1:394-2706 GCA_012961165.1 Gammaproteobacteria bacterium
CGACGAAATATACTTTAACTTCTCATGCTATATGCGCGGAGCTGATCAGAATGCCGCAACTGGAACAGACGGTACACCGGACCTTAACACCATTGTAGCCTATTGAGGGTGAAGGTTTTTATTCCCCCTGTAGTGAGCCATGACATTTTCCTTGTTTGTCTACAGAAAGGAATGGCAGGTTCGTGCCGTTAAGAAAATCCAGTGCTTCTGCTTCCTTGTGTAGCATCGAGATTGTACAGATCGATCCCGCGATAATTGCCTTCGGCGCCACTACCGTGACACTCTGCAGATTGTCTGCAGGGATGCCGGTGACCGGATTAATAAGGTGGCTAAACTTTTTATCACCGATACTGATAAAACGCTCATAGCCCCCAGAGGTAGTAATAGCGCCGGATCCCACTTGTATGCAGGCAATAACCTGACCTGGAAGTTCTGGATGTGTAATACCGACTTCCCAGGGTTGCCCATTTGCAAGCCGGCCAAGAACAGCGATATCGCCGCCAAGGTTGACCAGGCAGTCTCGGATGCCTTCCTGGCTCAACAATTCCAGTGTCGCGTCGGCAGCGTACTCCTTGACGACACCGCCGAAATCGATCTCCATTCTGGCCAAAGGCAAAGCAATCGACGTGGCCGTGCGACGCACTTTCTGCCAACCGACAACCGCAAGCCATTTTTGGAATTCAGAAAGGGGCGGCGTGTCGGTCAGCCCGTCATGCCAAAGATGCCTCAGTACACCTGATGTAATATCAAATAGACCTTCACTCTGGTCAAAACATGTTTGCGCGTAGTCCAGCAGCGCTGAAGTCTCCTGGTCTACCATCACCGGATCGCGACCTGCTGCATCGTTGATTCGGTTGGTAACGCTGCCAGGCAGGTAACGTGAGTACTTTGCTTCGAGCCTTCGGATTTCGGTTAAACAAATGTCTGCAAGACGGTCCGCCTCAGCATCGTCACGATGAAAGAACCTGATTTCACATGGACATCCCATGGCCTTGAATCGAACGTAGCGTAGCTGCATGTTCAGAATCTATATTCTAAACCGAGATTCGTGAGAGTGAAATCCAATAGCGCCGGATGTTCGTAGCGACTCTTGTTGTGGCCGAATCGTTCGTCACTTCGGTACTGATCCACGCTTAGCGAGACTGTCCATGCGGGTATTCGATAGATGGCTTTCAGGCCTACGCTCAACGCGCCATACCCAGAGAGCCTGTAGTCGCTGGACTGTGGCTGGTTTTTTGGCAGCGTATAGTCGTCTGCAGCTTCGAAAAAGCTCGCTTCAGCCTGGGAATATATGCGTACCCTGGGAACCAGCTGGAAACCTATGCCAAGATTTTGATGCCAGGATAAATCAATGGTATGTGAGTCAATTCCCCAATCGTCGTCGTAATACCGGTAATCCAGATGCAGTGCAGCGTTTCTGTTGTCGTAGAAGCGTCGGTAACGTAAGGATAGGGCCCATTGTGTTCTTTCATCTGGCCGCACATCGCGAAGCTTATAGGGATCGTCCAGGTAGCCGTCCTTTTTTGTCAGCGAGATGCCTGATTGTAAAACAGCATTTTTACCTAACACCTGTGTCCACGAGCCAGAAATCGATCTGCTCCTTCGACTGGCGTCAGGGACCCTGCCAAACAGTACAGCTTCAGTAGGGGACAGTTCATCGGAGGAGTAGCTGAAGCCCAACGCGATCGTCGAGAGCTTATCGTCCCGGTCCCATTCGCCCGCAATTCGGTACGACGTGGCTTTGTAATCATCTTCCTCTGATCTGGCGACGCCAAGGGTGTAACTGGCTTTGTCAGTGTAGCGGGTCGAAGAAAGGGCAACTTCAGTTCTTGAGTCTCTGATGGTTGCACCACTCATTATAAGGTTGGGCTCGCCGGTCGCGCCATAAAGAGTCCCCCATGGTGATGCACCGGACATGGTTTCCCTTGTCGCATCCACCGTTAGACTCCAATCTGCGCCGACGGGAGTAACAAGCCTGAATTTGCCTACCTCGATGTCATATCGTTCGTTGCTTCCTGCTACCACCTCATCCTTTGGAATATCTGCTTCACGATACTGGGAGAATGATACCGACAGTGTAGATTCAGCAGGTTGGGTCCCCGAGAAGGCTGGAAGTGACATGGCTGCACCGGTGAGCGCGGCAACGGTGGTGCTTTTATGTTTCATCAATTGCACCCGCAACCTGCGCCGGCGGCACCGTTGCCACCACTTGCAGCTTCTTTGCTTTGGTAAACCTGCTCCCTTAGTTTCGTCTCGAGCGGGTCTGAATCGAGCTGCATTTCCGGGCGCGCAAGTGTTCCACGCTCCCATGG
>DTZW01000314.1 GCA_012961165.1 Gammaproteobacteria bacterium
GGGCGGCCTTCGCGCTTGAAGAAGCCGCCTGGAAAACGACCGGCCGCAGCGGCCTTTTCACGGTAATCGACAGTGAGTGGGAAAAAGTCCAGGCCCGGACGGGGCTTGGACGAACCGCAGGCTGCGACCAGAACGATGGTTTCTCCGAGTTGGACGGTTACTGAGCCGTCCGCTTGTTTGGCTATTTTGCCGGATTCAATATGAATCTCTGCACCGCCAACTTTGGCGGTTACTTTATGTGACATGTTTATCTTTCCTTATTGTCACGCCCGCCGGCACGGAGAACTTCACTCAAACTCCCGATGGCCGGGTGGCTGAATGAAATGCTCAGAACCAACAAACACGACGATTCACGCGGCTCAGTCTCGGGCAACAGGGGATCGGGCCGCGATTTCCAATCCGCCGGATGGATATTTCCCACCGGCATGGCGTTGCCAAAAATCTCTTTGAAAAGAAGGGTCGAATTGACCCGTGCGACTCTAGTGCCTCAGCTTGAGGCGCTGGGTCAGTGATCGATAACGGTTCGCGTCGTGGCGGTGGACATAGTCCAACAGGCGACGACGGCGACCCACCATCATGAGCAGGCCGCGCCGTGAGGCGTGATCCTTCTTGTTGCTCTTCAGGTGCTCGGTCAGGTGGTTGATCCGCTGCGTCAACAGCGCAACCTGGACATCCGCAGAACCGGTGTCCGTCTCATGAAGGCGATATCCTTCGATTGTGTTGGCCTTCTCTTCCATTCCTTTCAGTCTCTTTGCCTCTCTTCTCTCCTCGAAAAGGCGGGGCAACGTACCAGCAAAAACCGCGTTGTAAAGCACTTTAATCGTGTTTTTTACGATTCGGAGACCGATCCGCCCGCCGCACTTGGCCAAGCAGGGCGCGGTTATGCCCGGCGCTTGGCCAAAACGCAACATTGACCCTGACAAAGCGGGTCCTACACTCCGCCCCGTGCCATTCAAGCGATTGACACTGTGCGGGTTGCTCCTCTTGGCCGTCTCGGCCAGGGGCGAGAGCCTTGTCCCCAATTATTCCAACTGGAAGTACCTTGAGGGCAAAGCTGAGGCCTCCGACCCTCCCACTGCCTGGCGGGAACTGGCTTTCGACGACGCCCACTGGAAAGAGGGCCGCTCCGGCTTCAGCATCGGCTATGGTAGATACGATGCCCCCACGACACTTTGGGGAATGCCAGGAAATTACCACTCCCTTTTCCTTCGTAAGAAATTCACACTACAGGATGACCAATGGATAAAGTCCCTAGTGATTCGGGTTGATTACCGCGATGGTTTTGTCGCCCACCTGAACGGCACCGAGATAGCTCGGCGTGGGCTGGCTGGTGAGCACGGTCAACCGGTACCATTCAATGCTTTAGCGACTGTTCACTACCGAGGGAATCCAGAGTTGATTGATCTCGAACCGTACAAGCAGCTTCTTGTGAAAGGGGAAAACATTCTTGCCATCCAGGCACATGACGACTCCACAAACAGCTCTGGGTTTGCGTTTCACGTTGAGTTATTGGCCAATACCGTACGTGGTCCGATTGTCGAAAGCACCACAACGACCGATACCAAGATTGCCTGGCAAACCCTCAAGCCTACCACCTCTGTTGTCGAGTACGGGCTTACGACATCACTTGGCAAACGGATCGAGAGCGAAATGCTAACGACCGACCATGTGCTGCAACTCATCGATCTCGAGCCTAGCGCAACCTACCACTACCGGGTCGGGGGTATTGCTGGGGAAATCCCGCGTTTCTCGAAAACAACTTCGTTCAAGACTCTAAAACCCAGTGGTCCCGTCCGGTTGATGTTGCTTGCCGACTCTGGCAGTGGAAACCTTCTTCAACACAAGTTCGCCAAGGTCATCCGCGACAACCAACCGGACGCCATCCTATACGCCGGTGACATTATTTATAATTTCAAATCTGGCCCTCCAAACTACTATCCAGATTTTCGCCACTTCAGCGTCTATAAGAAACACATGAAATCTGTCCCGTACTTTACAGCTATAGGGAATCATGAACTCTACCACGGTGACGCAGCCTACCTGAACGCATTTCATCTACCAACGAACAACCTGCCCACCCTCGGTTTGAAACCTCCAAACCTGGACTACCCTTTTTCCGGCACGGAACATTTCTACTCGTTCGATGTCGGCGACGCGCACGTTTCGGTGCTCTACAACCCGTGGTATGCGCACCACAACTTTTCCAAGGACACCAACCAACTCCACTGGCTGACCAACGACCTGGCCACCACCTCAAAGCCGTGGAAGCTACTCCTTGGTCACTTCCCTGTAGCTACCTCGGCAAGTCATGGATATAGCGATTACGACGGCAACGCGCTTCCGGACACTATTGATTTCGGAAACACCATCTACCCGATCGTCGCCAAGTACGGGGTGGACCTGATGCTGGCAGGGCACTCCCACTCGTTTGAGAAATTCAACCCAATTAACGGCATGATCTCGGTCGTCTGCGGTTCGAGTTCTAGCGCATATCCCTTTTACAGATTCTTTCCTGGAACTTCACAGTTTTGGGGAAGCCCAAATAACTTCGTAGCGCGTATCAACATCGACGGTGACCAACTCAAACTCGATGGCCTAGACCCTGACGGCAAGGTATTGGACTGGCTTGTGATAAACAAAAAAACACCTGAGCGCGACTGGTGGGACTCGGCTTGGCATTCACCACAGATCGAATCA
>DTZW01000315.1:0-1699 GCA_012961165.1 Gammaproteobacteria bacterium
TAAGCCAAACGCCCCAGTTCGCTCGGCTGGATTTACCGCTTATTGTATGCCTATTTATTGGCATAAAACACTGCAATCCCCCCCCACAGCGTAATTCATTTTCCGGAAACTTTCCACTGGAACGGGACTGTTTGCCCGCTGAGCGTCCTTTCGTGCACAACACTTATTTTAGGTCTAAAATTAGGCCCACTCAGCCAGCTATAACAATTACCCTTTGATATGAAAACTCATTTTTTCCATCAAGTTTCGGTAACGCTAGGCATCAGCGCGACTGTGCTACTCAGCCTGCTGTTGGGAGTGGCTCATGCTGCGGCTACGAGCGAGATACCCCCACCATCAGCAATACTTGACCAGAATCTAAGTACTGAGGAAAGAGAAGATCTTCTGGCCCGCTTAAGTGATGAGCAGGTTCGCTCTATCGTCTGGCAATTGATCCGCACTGAAAAGGAGCAACAAACACCCGCAGACTCAGCGGTCCAGGAACTGACCATCATTACAAACCGGTTTCGTGTTGGCTTACTGAAAGAGCTAAAGCAAACGCCAAACATCGCTCGCATCCCCTCTGTCATGGCCACTGCCATGGTACCGCCGGGAAGGGATAAGAAAGATATCTGGCTTGTGTTCGCCTACCTCGGTGGCATCTTGCTGGTTGGCTGGGCTGCTCAGCATCTGTTTAAGCGTCTTTCCGCGCGTATCCCTGAGACCCTGGCGATGGTTGGGGGCAACAACTTTCCTCAGCGATTAGGCCGACGCTTGCTGCTGTTAATCTACGATCTTTTTATTCCGATTGTCTTTGTACTCGGTGCATACATCGCGTTTTTGCTTGTATACGGCGGGCACGCACCCAACCGACTGCTCATGATGGGGCTACTGGCCGCAATCCTGCTCGCCTGGCTGCTCAATCAACTGGTGAATTTCATTTTTTCTCCCCACCGATCGAGTTCCCGACTTACGTCGCTGAACGATGCCGATTCCCAGATTTTAAGCTCACGGGTCTCGTGGATATTCATTGGTGGATCGTTTTTATATTTTTTTCAGAACTATCTTGGCGCTATCAGTTCGCCCTTTGAGGGTCCAGCACTGGTGCAATCCGTTAGCCTGGTCGGCGGAATGACCCTGATGGGCATGATTATTGCTGTTATGTGGCTTATACGCCGGCCGGTCAGCATCATGCTTCTGGCTGGGCGCCCGCCTGGGGGGGTTCGCAAACTGCTAACCGCCATCTGGCCAATCATTGGCACAACAACCGTGTTATTGCTATTTGTATTCGCGCTGTTCAGTGCAATCGGGTTGGAAGAAAAAGGCGCGCTGACTTCGGTACTGAAGACGCTGCTACTGCTACTGATGGTCCTGCCGCTAATACTCGGCGCCATGGGCCCATTGATACGTGAATGGGGCGTCTCTGACTCGGAACTGGAGAACCTGCAAACAAGCCGACGCGGGGCCAGGGGCGGTATTGTCCAGGCTGCCCGGGCCGTGGTTCTGTTGCTGGCGCTTATGGCGTTGGGGCAAATTTGGCACATCGATATTATGGAACTGACCGCCTCCCGCCTTGGCGAAAGAGTGGCCGGTATGGGGGCTCAGATACTGGTGACCGTTGCGATAGCGTACATCTTGTGGGCCGCGACCAAGCGTTGGATTTCCTCCGGGCAAGTGGATGAAACAGCGGATGAAGCCGAAGAAGGTGACGCCCACGCTG
>DTZW01000315.1:1888-2331 GCA_012961165.1 Gammaproteobacteria bacterium
TTTTTCCTAATTGATGATGCCTTTCGCAAGGGGGAATATATTGACGTAGGCGGCAGCACAGGCACAGTCGAGCAAATCTCAATTCGCTCCATGCAGTTGCGACATCATAATGGGCCGATCCACACCATCCCTTACAGCACGATCAGCACCCTGACCAATTTCAGTCGCGACTGGGTAATCATGAAGTTCGAACTGCGGGTCCACTTTGAACAAGACGTCGAGAAAGTTCGAAAGCTGATCAAGAAAGTGGGTAAGGAACTTCTGGATGATCCGGAACATGGGCCTCAGTTCCTGGATGGGCTGAAATCACAGGGCGTGAATAGAATGGATGATTCTGCTTTTGTTATACGCTGCAAATTCTCTGCCAAGCCAGGTAACCAGTGGGCACTGCGGCGGGTAGCCTACGCCAAGATACAAGAAGCATTCGCTGACGCGGGTATTCA
>DTZW01000315.1:2394-2697 GCA_012961165.1 Gammaproteobacteria bacterium
CGCCCAAACGGGTAGTGGTGGAAGCAGTGACTTCCAAACTCGCAGTAGCTGGAGCTGCAGTAGAGGCTTTAGATTCTAAGGACAATGCCAATGAGCAAGATCGCGGATGAATTGCCCACGCCGACTATCATTTCTCTTCCTTGCTGCGATCCTGGCCCTCATACCCGCCGCCGGTTTTTCACAAAATACAATTTTCCTTAGAAACACCCCACTGGGCGTATTAGCAGCCGACGATCTTGACTCTCTTCTGGTTAAGATTAATGAGACTCTGAATTCGGTTGCACTGGATACTCCGGTGCAGTG
>DTZW01000316.1:0-284 GCA_012961165.1 Gammaproteobacteria bacterium
GCTTTGTGTTCACCGTTTTTAGCGATACCCATATCACCGGTTGCTACTCCCTTTACGGCGCCGGTGTCATTAAACAGCACCTCGCTGGCGGGAAAACCCGGATAGATGTCGACCCCTAAAGATTCCGCCTGCTCGCCGAGCCAGCGAGCCAACTGACCGAGACTGACAATGTAGTTGCCGTGGTTATGCATGGTCCGCGGAGCAAGGGCGTTCGGAATCTTTAGCGCTTTTTGGGCGCTGGTAAAAAAATAGATCTCATCACGGGTCACCGGTGTATTCAGCGG
>DTZW01000316.1:471-2694 GCA_012961165.1 Gammaproteobacteria bacterium
AACGACGTCGACCTCCATTGATTCTCGTTCGATGGGTGCGGTGGACTCAGTCATATTAATCCCAGTGGTAAATTGACGACCTTCAAAATCAGTTTGTTAATTCAAAATCGCCTGGCTTCCAGGTTTTGTCAAACCAGGGTGCCAAAGGGGAATAAAGCCTTAACAGACAGCTGTAACTTGTGTTGGGTTTGGTCTGTACCCAGTTTCCTTCTTTTCCCGCGGGGGCCTTGGGACCAAACCAGACCGTGAACGACCCGTCATCGTTTGCCTTTATATTTGGATTGTTGCTGTCGACACCACCCGCCTTCTGGTCGGTTTCAAGAATTGAACGGGTCTGACTGCTATAGACCATGAAGGACCAGAAGTTCTGAGCCGGAACCGGTCCGGGTAAGGTGACTGAGTAGGTTTTCCCGCCGTCAAGGTACCTCCCTTTGGCATCATCAGCTGCCATGGCATAGACAGAGCCCGTACCCACTTTGGGCTTGGCCATTGCTGGGGTGATGCCGGTGGCGTAGTAATGAAAAAAGACCCTATCGGCAAGGACCCGCTCGCCGTTATCGAGAAACTCAGAGCTGCCCCCAGCCAGCGGCGAATACCAGCGTCGCTCGCCTGGGTAGAAATAGACGCTTTCGGACCGTGGCCTGTACACAAGTGAGCGTGCAGCCGCGTTCGCGATCGCCGCGCCTTCGGTGAGGATCTTTTGCATCCGCTCGTCAGGGGCGAACGGTTTTCCTTTCTTGATGCCGATCGAGGCGAAAAGCCCAACGAGTTCGGGGTTAAAGGCGTTCGCCGGCTCATATTGGATCACAGCATTCAATTCGTCATAGAAAGTCTTGTCGCTGGCATGAATAGTGTTGTATTGGCGTCCGCTTAAGTTGAAAAATCTCTGTTCTGGCGGATTGCCAGCCTGCGTCAGAGGATAGATTCGGATGCTCTTCTTGAAAGCATCGACCGTTCCGGCAACATCACCATCTGCAACAAACAGGCGGACAATGAACCAGTTGCGGTAGGTGTTTGTTCTGACGACATGGTAACCGTCAGGAATTTCACCCGCGAAATCTGGCCCGACCAGTAAATACTTAAAAGGCTTGCCTTGGTCAGGCCCGGCAAGGCCGATATCTGTAACATAAAGGAAAAACGCGTCGTCGATGAAGCCCAGCACCGGCCCCGGATTTTCGATGACCACGGGTCCGCTCTTGACATCGATTTCTGCATGCACGTATGGGGTGGTGGTCTGAGGAGTCAGCCATAGAGATCTGGCATCCATCAGGGTTTCGGTAATGCCTATGTCATTTGGCCGCATCCCGATGCCCCTGTGCCCCTCAAGCAAGGCATAAATAGATGCAGCCGGCATGCCGCTGAGAAACGATTCGACCGCGCGGTAGGTATCCAGGAAGTCATAGGCTTTCTGTACTGTTAGATCGCTCGGCATCCCGTCGAAGAACTTAAGTTCCCCGAGGTAGTCGGTCTGGATAGAATCTGGCGTAATCAGGGCGTTTGGGACATCCGCCGCGTATTTGGGCTTCTCAGCGAAGGCGTTGTGATTGACACACACGAACAGGAAAAAACCGATCAATAGGTATCTTCGGGATGATAGTTTCATGGGGGCGACCTCCTACAGGTTGAGGATAGTGATGAGAGATGTTTCCGATGGTTAGATCAAGATAGTTTCGCTTTTGTACCAGAAGTGCAACCGATAGGCTAGTAGTCGTATTATTCGGCTTGTCTGTGCGTAGCACACGTTAGATTACAGCCTGAGGGCGATGTCGCCATGAGCCAGTACAAAACGATCACGAGCAAACTCCCATTTGCCTCACCTGGGCGTTTTTACAAGGGGAGCTTGCATACCCATTGCACCTGCTCTGATGGTGATTATCCGGCGAAAGAGGTCGTTCGCCGTTATCGCGAAAAGGGCTATGACTTTCTGGCAATAAGCGATCATTTCCTTGAACGTTACGACTATCCGGTAACCGATACCCGACACTTTCGCCGAGAAGACTTCACCACCCTTATTGCCGCCGAGTTGCACGCCGGCAAATTATTGAACGATGAGTTGTGGCACGTACTCGCGGTTGGGTTACCCCTGGATTTTCCACCCAAAGGCGTCGACGAGGGTATTGTGGCATTAGCCGAACGGGCGTTTGCGGCCGGTGCGTTTATTGGTATCGTTCATCCAGCATGGTACGGGCTCCAACCTGAAGACGCGCAACTGTTGCCATTCGC
>DTZW01000317.1:0-604 GCA_012961165.1 Gammaproteobacteria bacterium
TACTGATGGCGCTCCCCGTGGTCTTTGCTAATGTTTGGCAGGCCTTCCAGGCTAAACAGATTTCCTCGGCCGTTTCCCGGTTCTGGCCATCATTTTTGGCAATCCTCGTTGGAACCTATGCCGGTGTCGTAATACTCTCAAATATCGATGAACGCTCTCTCTTACTGGCCGTCGGTCTTTTAGTTATTGCCTTTGCTGTGTTGCAGGGTTCCGCGTATAAACTGCGTCTTTCCAAGGCTTTCGAGAAACCGGCAGGCCTGGTGTTCGGGTTGGCCAGTGGGGTGATAGGCGGGCTCTCGTCAATGTTTGGGCCAATGCTGATCATCTATCTGGTTTCTATCCCCGGGCTAGGAAAAGAACGCTTCGTCGCTTCGATCAGTTTCTTATATCTCGCGTGTGTGATCCCATGGACTCTAATACTGTTTTGGTTCGAGATTCTTGACGGAAGGTTGGCCATACTTTCGGCAGCTGCCATTTTGCCTGTTGGTGTTGGCATGGCTCTTGGCGCGAAGGTGCGTGAGCGGGTCAGCGACCAGCGCTTTCACCGTCTGGTGTTGGTAGTTCTCATGGTCTCGGGCAGTACAATGTTGTGGCGCGCGCTGGT
>DTZW01000317.1:679-1208 GCA_012961165.1 Gammaproteobacteria bacterium
AGTCGTTTTAGCTGGAGTTATACGAACACGATGCTCGATTCATATGGGTGGTCGAAAACCTGTGACCATCTTCGGCGCAGATGTTATCGTTGAAAGCCATGGCCGATTTAGATCTTTTATACACGCCTGCACATCAGCTTGCGCGCGACATCCGGCGAAAGACCTTGTCGCCGACGGAACTTATGCAGGCTTGCCTGACTCGTATCGATGAGATCAACGACAAGCTGAACTGTTTTTGTTTCATCTATCATGATGAAGCCATGGAATTGGCCAAGCAGGCGGAGCAGGCGTTGATGACCAACACCAACATAGGGCCGTTGCACGGACTGCCTTTTGGCGTCAAGGATGTAACGCCGGTAGCAGCTAAGGTGATGACCAGGGGTTCGGCGATGTACGAACACCATGTGCCCAACGAGGATGCTCTTATCGTTCGGCGCTTCAAACAGGCCGGGGCGATCGTGATTGGAAAAACCACAACGCCTGAGTTCGCCCACAGTAGTTTCACCGAAAGTCCACTTTGGGGCAGAAC
>DTZW01000317.1:1251-2691 GCA_012961165.1 Gammaproteobacteria bacterium
CCCGGTGGGTCGTCGGGAGGGTCGGCCGCAGCGGTAGCAAGCGGATGCGTACCGTTGGCGGAAGGTACGGACATGGGTGGTTCGGTGCGTATCCCAGCCTCCTTTTGCGGCATTGTTGGCTTAAAACCCAGCCTGGGCCGTATTCCGATGGATATCCTGCCTACTGTTTTCGACAACATCTCACATTTCGGCCCGCTGGCAAGAAATATCAGCGATGCCAATCTGTTCATGAATATTGCCGGCGGTCCCGACGAGCGAGACATTATGTCTTTGCCTGACAAGATCGAGTTCCCGATACCGGCGGATTCGAATGTAAGGGGACTGCGTATCGCGCTGTCCGTCGATCTGGGTTATTACGCCGTTGACCCCGAGGTCGAGGCCGCGGTTCGCCGATGCGCGAAGGTTCTACAGGGGCTGGGTGTAGAGGTGCAGGAAGTGAACCTCGACTGGCGTCACGAATACAACGATATCTGGTACGACGCATGGGGGGTGTATCTGGACGTGTGCTTTACCCAGAATTTTGAGGCCTGGCGAGACAAGATGGACCCATCGGTAGTGAAACTCATCGAGCGTGGGCGATCGATAGACGCGGCAACTTATAAACGTTTCGAGGTGTTGCGTACCGAACAGTGGCACCAATTGTGCCGGGTTTTTGACAAGTACGATGCTTTGATTGCGCCTACCATGGCCCACCCTGCGGCCCCCCACGGCCAGTCGGATGAGGATTACGACGGATTGGACGAACAAGGCAGATACAAAGGCTTGGATATGACGTGCCCTTTTAATCAGGTGGGCCAGTGTCCGGCCCTGTCCGTGCCTGCTGGATTCAGTGCGGACGGTTTGCCCATTGGGCTACAGGTGGTGGGCCACCGGTTTGACGACTTAACCATCATGCGTGTAGGAGCCGCACTGGAAGAAGTCTTGCGTTTAGATCAGGCGAGACCGGGCATCTAAAGGCTTGGATCGTTATGACTATCTTGGTGTCGACAGTTTTGCACCCAGAATCACCTTGGCCCGCTAAAGCCCGCTAAAGCCCGCTATGTCGCGCGAGTTAAGCCAACGCTTGAGGCTGGATAGGGTCTCAAAATGTGGAGATTTCGACCTCAGTCATTATGCGCAACAACAGCATGAGACGACGCGGTGAGTTCAATTAACGAATCTTATGTCGAGCCTACAATGGCGGATTTTTTGCAGTGCTGATGACATAATTTGTAGTGCTCATTGAAGGAAGAATCTTCCCCGTCCTGAGAGCGCCTCCTGGACTATTCAGCTCGACAAGGAGTACCCGTGTCTTAAACCAAGCAGTCAATCAATCTTAAGGGCTTTCAAGGCGCGCAGCGACGTGAGCAGAGCATCGTCCAGCGGTGCGTGCGCCACAGCCTGGTGTTCTGACACCGCATCCAGGGCAGACTGGACGTCTTTCTCTACGATGCCAATGGT
>DTZW01000318.1 GCA_012961165.1 Gammaproteobacteria bacterium
ATCGTCAGCGGACACCTGCAACACCGGTTCGTCACGCACGCGGTACTGCTGGAACATGGGTGTGAGCGAACCCACAACGACGCTATCCGGCATGATTTATTGGCGAAGGGTCTAGATCCGTCACGCTTTGACTGGGCCAGCGTGCAACTTGATGGCGGCCTTGATCGGGTGGCTAAAAAAGTTGCCGACCAGTTCCGTATCGCGTTTGATTCGCCTGTGGAGCACCGAACCGGCACCATTACCGACCTTAAGATTGGCCTTATGAGTCAAGGACCCGTGGACAAGGTTACGGCTCACGCGCTGGCACAGCTGGCAAGAGACCTGGTGACCTCAGGAGCACAGGTTATAGTGCCCCAGAGCGCCAGTATTGCTGACTCCACTACGTTCACCGAACATCTGTTGGGGGAAACTCAAAGTTGGTCGGCTAATCTCGACTACGGCGCACACCCATCGGGTAGTGGGTTTTTCATTATGGCGACCCCGACAACCAGCCTAACGGAGATTTTGACCGGGCTGGGGGGAACTGGAGTTGAGATGATTTTAATGTATACCAGCGATCTGCCCGTTACATCCCACCCCTTGGTTCCTGTGTTGCAGTTCAGCGATCAGAATGCAGCCAGCGAAAAGTTCCAAGATGATCTGGATTTTGTTCTGACTCAAGACCCTGGCGATTCGCCCAGCGACTTCTTGATGAGCCAAATCGAAAACATGCTGACACAGCAATACTCACCGAAGTTACACCAACGTGGGTGCAGCAATTTTCAGGTAACCAGGGGAACCGTTGGTCTTTCCCTTTAATGCATTGGGGTGTGTAAACCTGCCTTTTCCACCTGGCCGATCAGTGTGAGCTCAAAGTTCTATGTTGACTAGCGATCAAATTTTGCACTACCACGAAAACGGTTACACCGTACCGGACTATCGCCTGTCCGATGAGGTTCTGGCTGATATTCGCAGCGATCATGACCGCTTGATATTACGAAACCCCCAGTTTCGCAATTATTGCCCCAACCTTCTGGCTCATGACTTGTGCTTTTTGAATTATGCTCGCATTCCAAAAATTCTGGATATGGTTGAACAGATCCTGGGATCAGATTTTGCACTTTGGAATTCCAGCTTTTTTGCAAAACCGGCCTGTGACGGGCAGGCAACCCCCTGGCATCAGGATGGCGAGTATTGGCCCCTGCGCCCACTGGCCACTTGCACCGTGTGGATGGCAATCGATAAGGCAACGGTGGACAATGGGTGTCTCAGACTTATCCCAGGCTCTCACAAGCAACAGGTGTTGCGAGAACATCAGATCAACCCAAGCCCCGACCTGACTTTAAACCAGGAATTGATCGCAACAGAATTCTCCAAAGACGAAGCCGTCGATCTCACCCTTGAAGCAGGACAAATCTCTTTGCATGATATCTACCTGGTCCACGGTTCAGAAGAAAATAAATCACCCAATTCCAGGCGCGGGATGACTTTGCGATATATGCCAACAACTTCCGTTTTCGACCGTGATCTAGCTGCGCGCCAGGCCAAGGAGAAAAAACTGCTCGATCATACCCAACGGACGCTGTTTCTGATGCGTGGCACCGATATTTCCGGGCGAAACGACTTTCGTATTCGGCAATAGACAACCATGGTGAGCCATCGTTTCCTTTTCCAGTTTATGAACAGGTATTTCAGACAATGATCAAACCCAACCTAGCCGGCGTGATTGTTCCTGCCACTACCCCTTTCAATGCAGATGGCGAGATCGATTATGCTGCGGTTCCATTGCAAATTGACTGGCTGATCAACAATGGCGTACATGGAATTGCTGTGGGAGGCAGTACCGGTGAGGGCCACACCTTGGGCCCAGACGAGCACCTGCAGTTGGTAGAAACCGCTGTAGCCGCTGTAGATGGGCGCGTGCCTGTGATCGCCGGCATCATTACCGACTCGACCCGTGAAGCCATCAGACGCGGTCGGCTGGTCCGAGACTCTGGCGTGGTAGCACTTCAGGTAACACCGGTTCATTATCTTTTCAAACCCACTGAAGAGGCCACGATTGAACATTTTCGATCTGTCACACAAGAAACCCAAATGCCCGTCATCATTTATAACGTGGTCCCCTGGAGTTACATCCAACCGGAACTCCTTTGCCGGTTGATGCAAGAGGTGCCGGGTGTAATCGGCGTTAAACAAAGCGCAGGTGACATGAAACTTTTTGCTGACCTGATGATCATGGCAAAACCGGGTGATCTCATCTTCAGCGCCGTTGATGCGCTACTTTATTCTTCTTACACACTTGGTGCACATGGTGCGATCGCAGCGATCCTAGCGGCGGCCCCCGGACCCAGCGTTGCACTTTGGGAAGCTACAGTTGCGCGCGAGTCCGATAAGGCCCTTGACCTACATGAACGACTGCTTCGGCTATGGAACGCGATCAATGGTGACAACCTGCCAGCTTGCACTAAATATGCTCAAACTCTTCAGCAAATACCCGCAGGCCTGCCGCGAAAACCGATGACGGTACCCCAGGCATCCCAGCAATTGGCGATTCGGTCAGCACTTGAAGAATTACATCTAATTTGATTTTGCTGCACCGGCGAACTAGATAACAACATCGGTGAAAGCTAAGATGCCCTTAGCGAGCCTGGGCTCACAATCAAAGTCGAGCAGCGGTTAGACGGCCA
>DTZW01000319.1 GCA_012961165.1 Gammaproteobacteria bacterium
TGTTCATAATTGAGATTGTTCATAATTAAGTAAAGGATAAAGTCGTGAGAATCAAAAAACATAAGCAGATAGGAATAGTATCAATATGCCTTCTTTTAGCTTTTGTATCAGCTACAGCGTTGGCAAAAAGTGAAAAGAGCGTGAAAAGTAAGAAAAGCGCTAAAGTCAGCGCCAAAACGTTAATCGCTCAAAACGCTGCTGATAGTGCGGATAACACGCAGGCACTAGGCCATATTGGGCCACCCCCTGCAGGCGATCCATCTGCATACACGGGGCCTATCGTTAGTGAAGAACGCAGTGAAGCCCTGGTGGATCTTGAACCAGCAATGGAAGGGTCACTCGAAATTCAAAATGGTCAACATGCAGATCCAGGGGTAAATAACGGACTCTTAACGGGCACGATGAATGAAGGTGCCGGCGGTAGTTATGATGTGCCAACAGGTGGTGCAGCCAGCCCGTTATTTGGAGTGCTGCCGTTTACCCAACCATTGTTGCGTTTTGAAGAGTTTGGTCTACAGAAGCTGGACGCGGGAGAGGTAGCGTCTGCCGGCAAACTTCCATTGCCGCTACCGACTACGGGTGACGCGCCTTATCAGGATCCAGACTCAGTGGCAGCAAGTGCGCCTGATTCTGACGCGTTAGAAGAGTTTTTAAAGCAGCCAGGTATCTATCCGTTTCCTCGAGAATTTTCCAACACAGTTGATCTAAATCCCTGGACCCCAGCAATTGAAGATTTTCTTGAGCGTGCCCTCGATCGTGCGCCGATGGAAGGGCGTGCGGGTGGTCAGGGCTGGGCGCACCAGCGCTGGCTTGAGTTTTATCCTCAAGCCTTCGTTAAGACAGCGCAAGCCGGTGCCCGTATAAACGGCGGTTTCCGTAATGATCTGCAACTGCATACTTATACTAACGGTGAATTTGGTCCGGGTGGTCTGTATTACCTTGAGAAGGGCACGGAAGGTATCGAACCCCGCTTCCACCCTGATTTGCCTCCCCAGGACCATAAAAGCCTATGGACCTGGGATGGTACTTTCCCGCTTAAATTAATGATGGCCCGAATCGGCGAACCTGTGATCTTCCGTCATTATAATGTGCTGCCCATTGACCCGACTGCCAATCGTGGTTTTGGTGCACATACCGTTACTACACATGAGCATAACGGTCATAATCCGGCAGAGAGCGATGGCTTTGCCAATGCCTTCTTCTTTCCTGGTCAGTACTATGACTATAGATGGCCGATGCAAATCGCAGGCTACGATACCGTTAACACGGATGCGAAAGATCCAAAGGCTTCATATGCTTGTGCTGACGGTGAGACGCTGTGGGTTAATGATGAGAATCCTGGGGTTAAAACTTGTAAAGACGGCCGGATCAATCTTCGTGGTGATCAGCGTGAAATCATGAGTACGCACTGGTTTCATGACCATATGTTCGATTTCACTGCGCAGAATGTTTATAAAGGCGATGCGGCGATGATGAACTACTACAGTGGTAAAGACCGTGGTAATGAATCTGTACATGATGAGGTTAACCTGGCTTTCCCATCGGGTGACGCGCTGCCATGGGGTAACCGTGATTATGACGTGAACATGGTATTAGCGGACAAGGCCTGGGATCAGGAAGGTCAGTTGTGGTTTAACATCTTTAATTTGGATGGTTTTATCGGTGACGTTATGACCGTTAACTATCTGTATAAGCCAGTGCTGGAGGTTCGTGCTCGTAGTTATCGTTTCCGTATTCTGGATGGTTCGGTTTCCCGTTACTTTAAATTGGCGCTGGTTGAAGAGGTTGCTGGTCGTGCAACAGGTGAAATCGAGGGCGCACCAGGACAAGACGTTTCCTGGAATCGTGTTCCTTTGCATATGATTGCGAATGACGGCAACATCCTTGAGCATGCTATTCCTTTCGATGGCAAGACTGATCTTGATGGCGACGGCGACAGGCTTGAGCATAAAGGCTCGCTACCCCAGCAGGGCATTGCTGAGCGTTACGACATCATCGTTGACTTCTCCAAGCATAATTTGGGGGCTGGATCTAAACTGTTCTTTGTAAATTTGCTGGAACATCGTAACGGTAAGATTGTTGAAGGTAATGTTCCGCTGGAACAGGTATTACGTGAGGAATACAAGGCAGTGCTTGAAGTTAAAGATGGCGTAGCAACCTGGGGTGAAGGTGATCCCGTCGTCGGTAAGTTCCTGCAGTTTGATGTTATCGCCTACGATGGTGATGACGATAGTATGAACCCTGCTGACTTTGAGCCTGGCGGAAAGCGTATGACAGAAATGCCATGGGATCGTAACAACGCTGACGATGTTGCTGCGATTGAAGGCGCACGTCGTCGTGAGTTCCATTTTGGTCGCTCTTCCGGAACGGATAATGCTCCCTGGACAATCAAAACTGACGATGGTGGCGGTCTGACGGCAGACATGAGACGCTTGTCTGCGGCACCTCAACTGGCACAAGGTCCTACAGAAGCTGGTTTTGCTGGAGATGGTACCCGTGAAGTGTGGAAGCTCTCTACCGGTGGTGGCTGGAGTCATCCAATCCACATTCACTTTGAAGAAGGCGTGATCATCAGTAAAGACGGTGAGTTACCGCCCATGTGGGAGATCGGTGCTCGTAAAGACGTATTCCGACTGGGTAATGATGAAGATGCTG
>DTZW01000320.1:0-12950 GCA_012961165.1 Gammaproteobacteria bacterium
ATTTTCAAGCGCCTTTTTTTGTTAGCCGCAGGTGCGGTCGTGATCTTCGGTCGCCTACTTTATGTATAAGCCTGCTTATCCCTTGATGGATGCTGCCGGCATCGGTGCCCACCAGCCTCCGCTGGCGCTATGCAGGCGACCGCATGAAAGGACCTGCAATTCGTAGGCTGTTGTTGACAGCAAGCTTATTGTGCTCGGGGTGCCGCCAATCAGCGCAGGAGTCATCCGTCAAAATCCATCGGATTGTCGGCGTAGGTTTACAACTGATAAACTGAGCAAAATGAAGTAACGCAAGGACGCGTTTCATAGCCCCAGCATGGCCGGACAGGATGTCTGGTGGTGAAAAGTTTGCGTATGTTCACCACAAGCCAGAGCAAACACTGTTTTACCAACTTATTGAGCGCCATTGGCCGGCATTTCAGTCGCATCTGAGTTAAGCGGGAGGCTTTTTGCCTCGCCATGTTGTAAGAGAGTTTGACGAGTATCTTGACTGTGGCCGACTGGAGCACGTTTTCTTCGTGTGCGTTGCGACTACTGCTACCACGAGCATTTGGTGGCCTTCAGCTGCAAGCGCAGAGGTTTTGTCCCAGCTGCGGGGCAAGGCGCATGGTGGAAACTGCTGCACTTTTGGTAGATGATGTTTTACTCCATAAACCCATCCGACAGTGGTTGCTCAGCTTTCCCTATCCTCTGAGATTTTTACTGGCCAACAGTCCGCAGGTTGTCAGTAGCCTACTGAGTATTGTGAACAGGGTGATCTCAACGCATCTGATTAAAAAAGCCGGTTTCAATAAAACGCAGGCGCATACGGGCGCAGTCACTTTAATTCAACGTTTTGGCTCCGCCCTTAACCTCAATGTACATTTCCACATGCTATTTATTGACGGTGCCTACCAGGAAAAACCCTACGAACGAGTGAAGTTTCACCCTGTAAACGCACTTACAGCTAGAGATCTTAATGCACTAGTCGCTACTATTAGCCAGCGCGTTGCCCGGTGTTTGGAGCGCCAGGGTTTATTGACACGAGATGATGAAGGGGGTTATCTAACGCTAGATCTACAAGACGACGGTGCACTGAATGAGCATCAAGGTTTTTCCGTCACCTATCGAATTGCAGTGGGCCCGCAACAGGGCCGCAAAGTCTTTACTTTGCAAACGACCCCGCCCTGGGAAGATGATGATTTTGGGACTAACCGCCTCGGCAAAATCCCCGGGTTTTCCCTGCATGCCGGGGTGGCTACCAAAACGCGAGAGCGTAAAAAGCTGGAACGCTTGTGCCGCTATATCGCCCGCCCCGCAGTATCAAAGAGACGACTCGCGCTCACCTTCGGGGAGCGAGTGAGATACGAATTGAAGACCCCATACCGAGATGGGACAACACACGTCATATTCGAGCCTTTGGATTTCATGGCCAAACTGGCGGTACTGGTGCCTAAACCTCGAGCCAATCTGACGAGATTTCACGGGGTCCTGGCGCCTAGCAGCAAACATCGAATCAATGTAACACCGGCAATAACGTGGCAAAGGCCCCAGTCAGCAAGGCTTAAAGAGCAACAAGGATGCCAAGCCACCAGTGAACGAACATAAGGAAATGACTTGGGCGCAACGACTCAAGCGAGTGTTTAATATTGATATCACGACCTGCAATCGGTGTGCAGGGCTAATCAAGATTATCGCGTGTATTTAGGATCCGCTGGTTATCAAGAAGATCATGGATCACTTGGATGCAAAGTCAAGAGCGCTAGGCTCAGATAATCTACTGCCAGAACCGCGAGCGCGCTCTCAAGTAAGTCCCTTTAACGACTAACAATTACAGGGAATGTAACGACGAGTGCTGCTCAAGGATGAGATCGATAGGGCCTTTTGCTGTCTGGGGAGGTTTTACTAAGTAGCCATATCATAATGGTGGACAATTTATAGTAAACGTAAGAGCAATTAGCCTATTTATAGTGATTGTTAGCAGACCTTAACCGCGCTCCACTATTGATACCTGATAGCGGCCAAGTGTTGATAGCAAATGGTGGCAGGAAGGGGCGTTAATGCTGCCTATACTCTTCGATATCGCTCAGGGCTGCTTTGACCTCACTATACTCTCACGCTGTTCACCGCTCAAGTCCAACCGGAGGGTGCCAACCGCATGAGACCGAACTTCCCCCGATCGCTGATACTCCTCGCAACTCTGCTTTCCCTCTTCACCCACCCCCTGCGCGCAGACGCGGCCGATACAGATGTCATCGCCGCATGGGTGCAGTACACAGTCGACGGCGTCGAAGCCCGGGCCGTTGTCCGGGATCGCTGCCCGGCGATCCGCATCGATGGCCGAAGTGTTGGCATGGTCGAGCGGGCTGCTTCGACTGCGGAACACCCGAACACGGTCTGCACCGCCAAGCTGCCACGCGGTGTGCGCTCGGTTCGCCTGAACGGAGAGCGCCTGCCGGTGCCAGTCGAGAATCCAAAGCGGATCGTCACCATCGGCGATACCGGGTGCCGACTCTCAAAGAGCCACGGCCTCTACCAGCAGTGCAATAACGACAATCTCTGGCCTTTCGCGCAGGTCGCCAAGAGTGTGGAGGCGGCTGCGCCGGACCTGATTCTTTACACGGGCGATTACATCTATCGCGAGGATTCCTGCCCGGACGGCGACATGGGCTGCGCCAACAGTCCCTACGGGAAAAATCAGGCCACTTGGGAGGCCGACTGGTTGCTTCCAGGCCAGCCGATCCATCGTGCGGCACCGCTCGTGCTGATTCGAGGCAACCATGAGACCTGCAAACGCGCGGGAATCGGTTGGTTTCGCTATCTCGATGCCCGCCCGTATTCGGGGAGTGGCTGTGAAGACGCAACGGCTCCCTGGGTGGTCACGTTAAAATCGATGCAGATTGCCGTGATGGATGTCACCACCACCAAAGACGCGAATGGAAATTCACTTGCGCCCCTGTTCGCAGAGCAACTCCGGCAGCTCGGCGACGAACTGTACAAGCCCGCGTGGATCGCATCGCATCGTCCATTCTTCTCGTCCGGGGCCGACGACGACACGGGACTTCTAACGATCCACACCAAGGAGTTGCACGATGCGGTGCGTCAAGCGGGCGTGCCCCGGGAGACACGCCTCTTTGTCAGCGCGCATGTCCATCTGGCCGAGTTGCTGAGCTTCGAACAAGGGCGACCGCCTCAGCTCGTCGTCGCCAACGGCGGGACGCAACTGGTTCCGAGAGTGGATGTGCCGGCCGAAATCGATGGAGTCGGTATCAAGTCGCACAAGGTGATCTACCAATACGGCTTCGTCACCCTGTCCTCGAAGCGCAGAGACCGCTGGTCGATCAGCTTCAACGATGTGGAAGGACGAGAACTGGAGCGCTGTCTGCTCTCCGGCAAGCGAGTGCGCTGTACAGACCGGCGGTCCGACCATCATTAGCCCACGAACACGTACGAAGGGGGCCTGGTTTGCCAGGGCCTCCTTCGTCGGCAACGACATCTACGGCGACTACACGGCCGACGGACACCGGCCCGTCACGGGATCCCCTATGGATTTACCATAACGCCCATATTCGGACGTTGTGCCGGAAGGCAGTTTGAATGTCCTATACCCCGACGTTTCAGGAGGGCGATCTAATGAGCGCGGTGAATTTGGTGTCAAAGCTTTCGATGTTCGACGAGCACTGGTTGTGGCAGGAAGGGGCGCTAATGCCGCCTATACTCTGAACATCGCCAACAGATTCTGGATGCACCCTTTGCGATTGACCCTGTTGCTGCCGACTTGCTCATTGGCTACAATGAGGATACTTGGTTGGATGTCTCAGGCTGCCCGGGACCAGCAACTAGACTGAAATACCGTAGACCGTCTCGTCCCATTCTCACGCTGCACTATCTTTACTCGGATAGGCGTCCCAAGCCCCTGGTAAATAAAGCATATGAGTCGCATGAATTGGCGGCTAATAGATTCCACCCTGGAATATGTTGCATAGCGTTTGACGACCTAGATGCGTCAGCCGCAGACAGACATTCTGCTTAGAGAGCCTACGGCTACAGAGCAAGCATCACAACAGATGACAAGGAGAGAGATCTGTGAACATAGCGATTGTTGGCGCCGCCGGTAGTTGCGGACGCCAACTGACAGCCCAACTGCTCGACCGGCATCTTCTGCCTCCCTCTGCCCGCCTGCAACTGGTGGGTCACCAGGGTGGGCGCAGCGCCGACGAACTCTGGGGCTTGCGCGCCGATTTGGAGGACGCATTTGTGGACGATGCGCCCGCTATCGAGGTGGTGCTCGAGCCATCCGCGGTTGATGCAGATCTGGTGGTGATGCTCGCTGGCGTCACGATCGCCACCGATCCGAACGCATCGGTTGACCGTGTGGCGCTGGGTCACGCCAATCGCCAGATGTTTGTGGAGTACGCAGACGCTCTAGCCGCCCGCCCTGGGCTCCCGCCGGTTGTCATTGTCCAGTCCAATCCGGTAGAGCTGGGTGTTCAGGTCTTTGCAGAGCGGCTGGGTCGGCAACGCGTGCTGGGTGCCGGGGCTTGGTCAGACACGTTGCGCTTGAGGGCCGAAATAGCGGCAGAACTCGGTGTGCGCCGGCCGCAGGTGCAAGCATCAATGCTGGGCCAACACGGCGACAACGTGGTACCCATCTGGAGCCAGATCAAAGTGCGCGGTGTTGACCCGGTCGAGGTAGACGCGCTGGTTCAGCGCGCCCGCTCGGGGCGGACGCTGGCCGATTTCCCGCAAGAAGTGAGCGTACAGAAAACACGCATGCTGGATCTCGTGCGCGGCGGGCAAGTACACGACGCCTACGCGCTGGTCCAGTCTTTATCACCCGATCTGCGTGCGGTGGTGAAACCCTTTTTCACCCACTTTACGGCGGGCCGAACCACCGAGATGGCCACTGCCCACGCGGTTGCTGAGATTGTCGCGGCCCTGGTTTCAGGTGAACAAAAGGTTCTGCCCTCCCAGGTTGCGCTGGATGGTGAGTGGCTGAATCTGCACGGCGTCGTCGCGGTACCGGTTATCCTGGCATCAGATGGATGGGAAAACGTCAATCGCCTCGAACTGGCCGCTGACGAGGTTGAAGCCTTGATCAGAGCGGTTGATGCTATCGCTGCAGCCAACGCGGCAATCACGTAGTTAGGTGAACATCGAGTCGGTCTGAAATACAGACTCGGGTATCGGGGTTTGGCACGTCAACGCCACACAGGTACAAGCCGTACGAGACAGGCGCATACTCTATCAAGCGGGCGCCCACCCCGCCTGGGACGTGTAAGAGCAATTAGCCTATTTATAGTGATTGCTAGCGGAACTTAATCGCACTCCACTATTAGCAGCGGCCAAGTGTTGATAGTAGCTTGTGGCAGGAAGGGGCGTTAATGCTGCCTATACTCTAATTTGGCATTTTCAAGCGCCTTCTTTTATTAGCCGCAGGTGCGGCCGTGATCTTCGGTCGCCTACTTTAGGTATAAATCTGCTTGTCCCGTTGTGGATGCTGTCTGCATTCGAGCCCACCAACCTCCACTGTTGCTATGCAGGCCTATGTGGTGCCATATGGTCGGACGTCACACAAAATGTGGTTCCATCGCTTCATGAGTATGTGGCTTCGAAATACGATATCTTGGCGATCCCGGTGGGGAAAAGTCGAGCACACCTTTCACAAACCGGCCATCAATAGGGCAAATTGCTCAAATTCTGTTTAACAGCACATCAATGACAGTCTGCCGAGTCAATACTCCTATCGCTTGATCATCTGCATTCCTCACAATCACATCAGCATCGCTGTCCATGACTTCGGCCGCAATTTCCTCAACCGTCGCCTGCGCCTGAACCGAGGCTGATGCGCGGTCCGGGTCACCGGGTGCCAGTGTGGTCATGATCGATCTAACTGAAAGTACTTTGGCGCGCGAGATTCCCTTGGTAAATTTTTCCACATAGCTCGTCGCTGGGTTGAGTACAAGCTGTTCGGGCGTGCCGATCTGAACGATCTCGCCGTCTTTCATGATGGCAACGCGGTCGGCCAGTCTGATTGCCTCGTCGAAATCATGGGTGATAAAGACGATGGTTTTATGAAGCACGCTTTGCAGTCGCATGAATTCGTTTTGCATTTCGCGCCGGATAAGTGGGTCCAGGGCGGAAAAAGGTTCATCCAGAAACCAGATATCAGGTTCAACGGCCAACGAACGGGCGATGCCCACACGCTGTTGCTGACCACCCGATAGCTCCCTGGGGTAATAGTTTTCGCGCCCCTGGAGGCCGACCAATTCAATCATTTCGAGTGCTCGCTGTTCCCGAGAGCGCCTGTCAATTCCCTGAATTTCCAGAGGGAACGCAACGTTCCCGACGACAGTAAGGTGTGGTAGCAATGCAAAATGTTGAAACACCATCCCCATCTTATGGCGACGGATTTCATTCAGTTCGGCATCCGACATGCCCTGAAGGTTCTGTCCATCAAAAATAACATACCCAGTTGTTGATTCAATCAATCTAGACAGGCAGCGCACCAGGGTGGATTTGCCAGAACCGGACAATCCCATAATGACAAATATTTCGCCATCGTTGATCTCTACTGTAGCGTCACGGACAGCAGCTATGAGTCCGGCTTCAATTACTGCGTCAGGTGTGGGTGAATGGTCATGTTGAGCCATAAACTGTCCGGCATTACTTCCAAAAACCTTCCAGACATTGTGACAAGAGAGTTTTGTCTTTTGCACTTTCGCTTCAATGCTGTTTAGGCTTGAATTAATCATCCGGGTTTCGCCAATTCAGGGTTGAAGCGCCTTAATGTTGTCACAACCATGAGCACTGTTTGTGGCGACAATGACCGAAACGCCCAGCTCCCGAATCGATTCTAGTCGGCTTTCATCCCGGCAATCCGTGATTAATACGTCCACCTGTGAGGCCGCAATAGCAGTCATGCGGTCACGTTGCCCAAGTTTTCTCTCGGTTGCCAGTACAACAGTTCGCGTGGCTTTTTCATTCATGACATGAGCAATCTTTGCGTCGGCTTCGTAAGAATATGTCAATCCTTCGTTTGCAGAAAATCCTTCTGCGGCAATGAATGCTGTATCCGCGTTAATTGTAGACAGCATCTGTTCAAGAAAGTCACCCGTCGTTCCCAGGCTTCTATGCCTTACCAGACCGCCGGCAAGATAGGCGTTGATACGCGTATTTTCAGACAGGGCTATAGCAATATTGACGCCAGGGGTGGCCACGGTCAATGTCATCTCTGATGCCACCAGCTCTTGCGCCAACGCCAGCAGCGTCGAGCCATCGTTCATGAACAACGTTTGATCGGGTTCAATCAGCTTCATTGCGGTACGCGCAATCATACGTTTACCTTGTCGATCAATTTGTTCACGCAGGGCGAAAGCCTTATCGGCCCTCCGTGGCGCTGTGACTGTGGCGCCACCATGTGTTCGACGGACAGAGCCCTTATTTTCCAGGGTTGTCAAATCACGCCGGATGGTAGCAACCGATACGCCCAGTTCCTGCGCCAGGGCCTCTACGCTCACAGCGCCATCCAACAGAAGCTGTCTCAATATAGCCGTGCGACGTGCCGATGGGATTCGAATTTTATTTTCCATTTGTCTATTTATCATGGCAAATACCCATAAAACAATCAAAAACGACAAAATATATGATTGTTATTAATCGTTATTTGCACTATTGTGGTTTCCGCCTTAGCAAAGAATCGGTACTAGTTAACAGGCTCAGGCATGAACCCAAACACCTGGGAGGAATGAGATGCTGAAATATATTGGAAAGATAGTGACGAGTGCTGTCGTATTCGGACTGGCAGTTTGCAGCGTCGGGATGACGGTGGCCAAAGCCGATGTCCCGGAATCAAAAGACCCTATTAAAATCGTCATGATGGGTTATTCCGGAGATAACATTATCATGTTTATTTACGGAGGACTGATTAAGAAACTCGGTTACAACGTTGAATACACACCTGCCGATTACATCGGGCAGTTCACTGGTGTAGCTGCGGGTGATCTTCACATTGCATCCCCGGGTTGGGATACCACCGCCAAAGCAGTCCTGGCAGAAGCATTTTCGTCAGGAAATGTTCTCAACATGGGGAGTATTGGCATAGCAGTAAACGAAGACTGGTGGTATCCACTGTACGTAAAAGACGATTGCCCGGGACTACCTGACTGGAAGGCTTTATTGGAGCCTGGTTGTGTCAAGGCGCTGTCGGTAGTTGAGACGGAGCCCAAGGCCCGTTTTCTGAGCGGGCCCCTGGAATGGGGTGGTACCGATCCGGAGCGGATTGCAGCAATGGGTCTCGACTTCGAGGTAATCAACGCAGGCAGTGATGGTGCTTTGTCTGCTGATCTTGTCGCTGCAATCAAACGTAAACAACCAATCGTAGCGTGGTCCTGGGAGCCCTATTGGATTCCGGCTCTCTATCCTGGAGAGTTTGTAGTGTGGCCGGAATATGAAGACGCTTGTTATGATGATCCTACCTGGGGGATGAACTCGGAAATGACACATGACTGCGGTCGGCCGAACGGGCAAATGTGGAAGGCAGCATGGACAGGGGGCGAGAAAATCTGGCCAAAGGCCTACGATGTCTGGCGTAAATTCACACTCGACGCAAAAACAGCTGGTGAACTGGTGTACCAGTCAGATGTGGATGGTATGGATACCCAGGCAGTTGCAGAAAAGTGGATATCTGAAAATGAGAGTACCTGGAAACCCTGGCTGGAATAGGGGCTTCAAATTCGTATAATGGATTGTGATCGAGACTTTTTCTCGATCACAATCCGCGCTTTCTACTTCCTGGTACCAGTTCTACTGTTCGTATTTACGTTTTAGAGAAACGCCCATGATTGCGGCGAAATCAGTGTACGAAATTCCGGCGCCAAGAATAAAATTAAGCGTTGTCCTGATCTTCCTGGCAGTATTCGCGACTGGATTCATCAGCTCCCAGCCCTGGCTGGAATGGGCCGATCAGTATCCCAGTTCATGGATCGTTCCTTTCAGCAAGTACCTATCGACGGCCATTAAATGGTTGGTCAACGATGCAGATTTCGGCCTGTTTACATTCAAGGAATTTACGCGCGCTATCGGGTCTGTACTTGATGTCCCGACGTTGTTTCTCAAACGCCTCCTTGTAACCGGCTTCAAGATAGAGGGTGAAGTAGGCACACTGTTGCAGATTCCACCTTTGTCATGGCTCGGGGTGACGGCCGCTATCGTACTGCTGAGTTCTTCTCTGGGTGACCGGCGGTTGACCGTTTTCGTATTACTTTCATTTTTGTACGTCGCGTTTATAGGGCTGTGGGAAAGCACCATGTTGACCCTCGCTTCCATCATCGTGGCTGTTCTGATTGGTATTTTTTCCGGGATAATTCTGGGTATCGCAGCTTTCAAGCGACCAGTCGTGGATAAAATCCTGACCCCGGTATTTGATTTTATGCAGACCATGCCAGTGTTTGCCTATCTGGTGCCGGCGTTGATGCTGTTCGGCTATGGCCCGGCTGCCGCTATGGTAGTTACCCTGATTTACGCTATGCCCCCCATGGCCCGCGTGACAAGGATTTCACTATCTCAGGTGAGTGAGGAGACTGTCGAATTTGGGCGTATGGCAGGGAGTTCTCCACGGCAATTGACATGGAAGGTCATGCTACCGTCGATTCGGCCGCGCCTGATGGTAGGCGTCAATCAGGTCATCATGTTGACGTTGAACATGGTGATTATCGCATCGCTGATTGGTGCCGGCGGCCTTGGTTTCGACGTATGGCAGGCATTGAAAGCGCTTCGCATTGGCCAGGGTGCGGAGGCCGGTATTGCAATCACTCTGGTTGCCATCGTACTGGATCGACTCAGTCAAGAATTTGCGTCGCGCCGCCCAGTGCATCGAGAAGTGGTGCCATCGTTTGTCGAAAAATACAAATTGTCGATCACCATCGGTACTATCGCCCTCGGGACGACCATTGTGGGTCTCTGGGTACCGGCGGTATCTCAGGTTCCCGAGTCCTGGACGTTCAGTACGGGCAAATTCTGGGACAACATTATCGATTGGATCAACATTAATATGTATGACTACATCGATGCCTTTCGTCGTTTCTTTTTTATCTACCTGTTGAAGCCGACCAAGGCGTTCATGTTATCTCTACCCTGGCTTGGCACCATTCTAGTGATTGCCGCAATTGGTTATCATCTGGGTCGGCTGCGTCTCGCAATTCTTTGCGCACTGCTGATTTCATTTATTGCCGTTGTCGGGCTGTGGGAAAAAGCCATGATCTCGGCATATCTTGTCGGGGTGTGCGTATTTCTAGCGAGCCTGATCGGCATTCCCATTGGTATTGTTTCTGCCCGCAATGACCGTGTTCACAGCGTGGTTCAGGTGGTAATAGATACCCTGCAGACGCTGCCTTCCTTTGTGTATCTGATCCCCGTCATCATGTTGTTCAGTGTGGGTGAATTCTCGGCCATGGTTGCCGTCGTCATGTATGCGGTAGCGCCGGCAATCCGCTATACAGACCACGGCATCCGGCAGGTTTCCGAAAATTTGATCGAAGCGTCGCGAGCAATGGGCTGCACACCCGCAAAAATATTGAAGCGCGTGCAAATTCCTCTGGCATTGCCGGAAATCATGCTGGGCGTAAATCAGACGCTGATGATGGGACTCAGTATGTTGGTGATCACAGCTTTAGTGGGCACGCGGGACCTTGGTCAGGAGACGCTTATTGCACTTTCGAAAGTCGATCCAGGCCGTGGTGTAACCGCGGGGATTTGTGTCGCGTTTATTGCAATTACAGCCGACAGGCTGATCAATGCATGGGTACAGCAGCGCAAATCGAAGCTTGGCCTGGATGCCACAAGTGGACCATAACCCCCGGGCGATTGTCATAGGCGGTGGGGCCACCGGGTGCGCGGTGGCCCGTGACTTGGCATTGCGCGGGTTTGGTGTGACCCTGGTTGAATTTGGCGACCTGGGTTCCGGTACCAGCAGCCGGTTTCACGGAATGCTGCAAAGTGGCGCGCGCTACGCAGTCAGTGATACAGATTATGCCGCTGAATGTATGCGCGAGCGCCTTATTGTCGCCGACCTGGCAGCCGGGGTCGTAGAACAGACGGGGGGGCTTTTTGTCTCTCTCCCTGATGATCCACCGGAATTTTCCGATAGGTTCTATGAGGGATGCCTTAGCGCAAACATTCCTGTCGAGGAACTCGATCCGGATTTGGTTATGGCACGAGAGCCGGCAATCAGCCGGCACGTACTTAGAGCGTTTTCAGTTCCGGATGCCACAGTACAGTCCTGGAGGCTGGTCAATCTTCTGGCTGATGATGTTCGGCGCAGAGGAGGCAAAATTCTCACCCGCCATCAGGTGATCGGAATGAAGGTGCGCAACGGACGTATGTGTGGTGTCCGGGTTACGAGTGCGGCAGGTGAAGTAACGCTGGAAGCCGATGTTGTTCTCAACGCGGCGGGGCCGTGGTCGGCTCGAGTGGCAGCAATGGTCGGGCGAACTGTGGATCTGGAACTGGGTAAAGGTTCGATTATCGTGCTCTCTCACCGCATGGTATCGCAAGCAGTCAACCGCTGTAGACCTCCCACCAGCCACGACATCATTGTACCGACGGGTACCGTAGGCCTGTTTGGTGCGACATCTGAGGTCGTGGACGATCCAGATACTACAAATGTGCGTGGGCAGGAAATTCAAGAACTGCTGAACAATGCAGAGGCCCTGCTTCCCGAGGTGAGAAACTATCGGGTGTATCGTGCCTGGGCGGGTGTACGCCCGTTGTTTAAGCCCAGGGACTGGCCTTCGGAAAAACCCGTGCCGCGCCGGCATTCTGTTATCAATCACGGTGATGACGGACTTGTAGGATTTTTTACCGTCTGCGGTGGCTCGCTGACGACGCACCGGTCTATGGCGGAGGATCTTGGTAACCAGGTATGTCTGTCACTCGGGTTCGATGCAAAATGCATCAGCGCAATTACACCCCTGACCAGGGGTAAAAATGGACACGGTTGGCGACCGGCAGATAACTATCGCGGTATCGAAGAGGACCGGTGTTATCAGTCACTGGTTTGTGAGTGTGAAGCGGTTACTCAATCGGAAGTCATTGATTTGATCGAAAATCATGGCATCAAGCACATGCATGATCTGCGGCGGCGTCTCAGGATTGGATTCGGACCGTGTCAGGGAACTTTTTGTGGTAGCCGCGTCGCCGCACTCATCGCCAGGTATCACCCGGACTTCGCTAGCAACGATGATCTGGGAAGGTTTTGGGTTGAGCGACTTAAAGGCATCGTTCACACGGCCTGGGGGCAGCAGGCCAGACAGGCATTGCTGAGTGATACGGTTTACCGGGAAACCCTGGGGGTACGTCTCAAACCGGAGTTGGCTACATCGGGAGACTACCGTTGAAAACGGACGCTATCATCATCGGTACGGAACTGGACGGACTGATTGCGGCAATACGACTTCGGGAACACGGTTATTCGGTCCGAATGATTGGCAATGGTGGCGGGTCTTTACACTATGCGCCCGAGGGGATCCACGTTCTTGGCTTTTCTCCACGCAATGACGAAGAGATCATATGCGAGCCGCTAGACATCATTTCTCAACTGGATCAGTCCCATCCATACCGGAAGGTTGGCATCGATCAGCTAAGAAACGCCCTCGACTGGTTCGTCAATATTTCAGGAGAAATCCACCAGAAAATTACGATCAGTGGTCACAATGAGTTGGCCGTTTCAGCGACGGGTTTGTCCATTCCCGTCTATGGCACTTCGGAACACCAGGCTACAGTTGGAAAAATTGGTGGCAAAACTGCAGCACTTGTACGGTTTCGGGGCTATCGGGATTTTCCTGTTGAACTGGTCGCTATTGAGCTTGGCAAGACAGGTACCAAAACTGAGATTGTCGATGTCGTTGCACCAGGCGATGCTGTTGAAAATGCCGCGTTGGCGAAGGCATTCGATGAACTGGAAGAGGCAGATT
>DTZW01000320.1:13072-15799 GCA_012961165.1 Gammaproteobacteria bacterium
GGAATGCCATGTCTTGAAGTACCGACTCTGCCACCGAGCGTACCTGGAATGCGACTGGAACGGGCCCTCACGAATCATCTGCGAAATGGTACGGCATCGCTTCATAGCTGTAGCGGAATTAGCGGATCCTCGTTCGAAGCCGACCGAATAGTCGTATGGGACGATATGGGGCGCCAATATGAGGCTTCTCTCGTTATAGTTTCCAATGGCGGTGTATTGATGGGAGGTCTTGATGTAGATTCGTACGGGGTTGTCCATGAGACTTCTTTCGGGTTTAAGACCTATCAGAGTGAGCCTCTGAAGGCTACTACCGTGGGCCGGTCCCTGAATGCTTTGCACATCACAGGTGTTGAAACCGACGATGCATTGCGACCACAGCGCAACGGGTCAGGTTTCTGTCGAAACGCATTTGTGACCGGACGTACTCTGCCTCACTGGAACCCTGCCATGGAATGCTCGACAGAAGGTGTTTGTGTCGCCACTGGTTGGGCTGCGGCCGAGAACGCCCATGAATATCTGGAATCTCTGAATGTTGCATAGCGGTGTTTTCATAGGCATTGATCACGGCGGCAGCACGACCACATCGCTGGTCTTCGATCCTGAGGTTGGGAAAATTTCCAGTCATTCTGTCCCAATGCCGAAGCGTATGCCGCAGGTCGGTTGGGTCGAACATGACCCGGATGATTTTTTTGAAACGAGTTTGATCTCTGCCAACCGTGCACTGGAGAAAGCAAGGTTGTCGTGGGCTGATGTTCAGGGTATTGGCTTCGCCAACCAGGGCGAAACCAGTATGGCCTGGTCTCAGGTAACTGGCAAAAGTATGGGGCCGGCCCTATCCTGGGAAGACAAACGCAGCAACAATATCTGTGTCCAACTTGGTGCTCGTGGTATCGACCGATTGGTACGCGAGCGTACCGGTATACTGCTCGACCCCTATTTTTCCGCATCCAAATTTCGATGGCTTATCGACAATATTCCCGGTGTGGCACGTGCCCGCGACAAGGGATGTCTGCGAGTCGGTGGTACGGAAACCTATGTTATCCACAAGCTGACAGGTGGGGAAGTCCACGCGACTGATCCCGGCACTGCTTCTCGAACTGCTCTATTCAATCTGCGCAAGGTGGTGTGGGACGAAGATCTGTTGCAGGCATTCGGCTTGACCATTGACCAATTGCCCGCTGTTCGACCCTCCTGTGGAGATTTTGGTATCGCTCACCATAACAGTTTTGATGGCGCATCTGTTCCCATAACCGCCGATGCTGTCGATGCACATGCTGCTTTGTTTGCACAGAGTTGTATAGATGCTACCTCCGTCAAGGCAACTTATGGCACCGGGGCTTTTATTGAAATCAATACCGGTCGCGCACATGTCGATCCGGATGGGAAGCTTCCTGTATTCATTGCATGGGAACTCGACGGGCAGGTGGACTACACCGTTGAGGGGGGGGTGTTTTCTGTTGGCTCCGCAGTTGACTGGGCCGTACGCTCAGGGCTTTTACCTTCGGCCGAGGCTTCTTCCGAACTCGCTGAGAGTGTCCCCGATTCTGCGGGTGTGATGATGGTGCCAAGCTTTACGGGATTATCGGCCCCCTATTGGGTACCGGGAGCGAGGGCTACCCTGACTGGCCTCGGACTAGACACTGAACGCGGTCATATTGCGCGTGCATTATTGGATGGCATTGCGTTTCAGTGCGCGGACATTGTCCAGGCACTGGATGAAAAAATGGGAGGCACGGTCAGGGAAATCCGCGCCGATGGCGGCCCCACAAAGAACCGTTACCTGATGCAACGACAGGCGGACCTGCTGGGCATGCCAGTATCCGTATCACTTGAACCCGACATGACGGCACTTGGCGCGGCGTATTTATCTGCCATAGGCGCGGGTCAGCTTGGTCTGAATGATGTCCACAGTATGGTAAGAGAGGTCACGCACTACGAGCCGTCCATAGGTGCTGACGAGCGGGAGTCCCTGTGGACAGCGTGGCGTGACAGCGTCACAGAAGTCTGTGCCCGGGCGAATCGATAAGCATGTTACAACAGTTACATTCAGGCGTGGAATTAAACCAAACAATGAAAGGCACGCGCGGCAAAGCGAATGTCCTGGGTAGCATGGATCAGTGTACGAAGTGTGGTATTTGTAACGCACATTGCCCTGTTGCGGCAGTTACCAGGGAGTTTCCCGGACCCAAATATTGCGGTCCCCAGGCACAGCGGTTTCGTCTTGCGGGATCGGTTCCGGAATGGTCTCCCATGCTGTGCAGTGGGTGTGGCGTGTGTACCAGTGTCTGCCCAAACAATGTAGCGATCTCGGACATCATTACCTTGGCTAAGGCCGATATCGTGGGAGGAGGCGATAGAATTTCTTTGGGCCAACGTCTCCTAAATCGCCCTGATCTTATTGGCCGGTTGGGTGGGAAGTTTCCAACACTGACGAACACGCTTCTGGGAAGTTCGATCGTTCGGAGTATTGTTGAAAGCCTCTTTGGAATACATCGGAGCGCCCCACTACCTGAAGTCCACGGCCGTAAATTCAGAAAATGGTTGGCAAGCCACGACCAGGAGAACGGACCAATTGTTTCCTATTTTTCGGGTTGTGCGATCGAAAACTACGATCCTGATGTCGGAATAGCGTTGGTGCGATTGCTGAATCACCTCGGCTACAAGGTGCAGGTGCCTACAGACCGGTGCTGTTCGTTACCCATGTTATCCAGCGGCGAAACTGGTCCC
>DTZW01000321.1 GCA_012961165.1 Gammaproteobacteria bacterium
TTGCTCTCGATCGCGCGCCGTGCGAGTTCTGGATCCAGCAGAAGATCGCCGCCTAGCATTTTGTCCGCATCCAAACGTCCAAGGACGACCTGCGCATCTGTCACTGTTGGTTCTTCCCCTCCTCGCCCATAACAAGCCGGCCCAGGATCCGCACCCGCGGAGCGTGGGCCGACATGAAATCCCCCAGCAGAATCAACGTGTGCGATAGAACCGCCACCTGCGCCAATCGTCACAAGATCAATCATCGGAATTAAAATAGGGTGACCGCTGACGTAGGAGTCCCTGGGGTTCATGATCTTGATCTGGCCATCGGGGATAGTACTAATATCAGCAGACGTTCCGCCGATATCAACCGTAATGATGTTGTGACTGCCACAGGCCATCCCCTCTGTCTTTCCCCCAATGACCCCACCGGCTGGACCCGACATTAACATCGTCACTGCTCGCCGGGAACAAGTCTCTACTGTCGAAATTCCTCCGTTCGACTGGATAATTCTTAAGTTTGCTCCGAAACCTTCGTTGTCTAATTTTTTTTGGAGATTATTAAGATAAAAAGAAGTTCGTGGTCCGATAAATGCATTCATCGCAGCCGTTGAAAAGCGTTCGTATTCCCTCATGACGTTGGCAACGTCTGAAGACGTACAGACAAACACGCCCGGCATTTCTCTTTCGACAATTCTTTTGGCCTGGCGCTCATGAGAATCATTAAGAAAGGAGAACAAAAATCCAATGACAACCGATTGAATTCCCCGACGCTTAAACAATGCGATCGCGTCAAGAACCTCATTCTCGTTTAGGGGGGTTTCCACCTCTCCTGTTGGAGGCAGAATTCTCTCGGTTACCGCAATTCGATTCCGTCGCTTAACGAGCGGGCGACTTTGCCAAGGTACATCAAAATGAAGAGAAAAATTATGTGGTCGTTTATGCCTTCCAATGTGGAGAATATCCCGAAAGTTTCGGGTGGTTATCATTCCCACTTCGGCGCCGTCATGTTCCAACGTGATATTGGTTGCGACGGTCGTGCCATGAACGATCAATTTAATTTCATTCGGTCGGATTCCGGCACGATCACACAACTCCGATAGCCCTTTCAAGACGCCTTCGGATTGATCATGGGGGGTACTGGCGACTTTATGAAAATACACTCCATGTTCCGATTCGAGCACGAAGTCGGTGTTGGTGCCGCCAACGTCAACACCTACCCTAGCCATGCGGAGATTCCAAAATTCCGACGGAACAGTAATTCAACACCGTATCAATCTCCCCTGCCATTTCCAAAACTCAAAACCCCGCTATTACCTATTACCTTCGTTCTTAATCGTCCCCAGATATTTAAGAACCCGCGCTAATGATTCTACATCGCCAAACTTAGCGTCGATATCAAATAAGTTCCATTCGGTAACGCCAGGGACGCGATCTCCGACAGCTTCGCGGACCACGATTGGGCGAAACCCTTCGGCTATGGCATCTTCCGTTGTATGTCTTACACAACCCGCCATAGTGACTCCGGTAATAATCACCGTGTCTACCTGGTGAGCTCGCAAGAACCCGGCTAGGTAAGTGCCATGAAAACCACTGGCGCGTTTTTTCTGAATAACAAATTCACTATCAAGAGGAGTTATTCGATCATCAATTTGACAGGCTTCGCTGCCAGCCTGAAGCAATTCGACTGGAATCTTTTTATGCCACAGACCCATGTCCGAAGGGCTGCTTGCCGTCACGTCATAGGCAGTCGTCGTAAACACGATCGGAATTCCAGCGCCGCGCGACGCCGCGAGCAACGCCTGGGTGGCCGGGATAATTACATCCATATTTTCACAGGAAAATGCGTTCCCGGGTCGAGTCCACGCGTTCGCTAAATCGATGTTGATCAGCGCCGGACGTTCACCGAACCCAATACGCCGTTGAAACCCCCTTTCCTGGTATAAAACTGAATCGACAGAAAAAATCTTCTCTAAGGCTTCTTTTATTTCGTCTGCCATATTCACGTCACTCCAAAGGACCATATTATTCGTATGCAGCAAAAACTATCTACCACAACCAATCCTGAAAAGATTGAAAGTTTACTAGGATATAGCCTGAAAGATCCTGATCGCACAACTTAACTCCAATTCACCGACCAGGTCAACGCTGATATACAACAGCGGGACTACGTTAAGCGCCCATCAGTGTGTCGTAGGGCTAGGGTGGAAATCTATAAACGGCCCATTTGCTATTTTCAAATAACTTCTCCAGGGGAACATCAGCTGGTTTTCGCGCATATTCAGTATCAGGTTTCAGTTTCAATTAGAAATGTGCCCGCCCGTTCTCGTTTGCGAGGGATAGGGATAGGGATAGGGATAGGAATTTACTTTTGGCAGATCTGGGGGATTGCCAGGTTACGCCATTGGCACCGCAGGGGCCTATTGAACCTTCCAGCGAACCTCGGCGTTGTTGATACAAGTGGGAAGCTGATGGGATCTCGTCGATCAACACTTCCAGCTTCTCTGATCTTGGCGTTGCGGATAAACGAGGAGGTCCCGAGGCCTCGCCAGTGGGCCAACGATCAAGAGCGTCTTGCCGATCTGGGTAAACTGGAACTCCCCCCTGCCTTGACAGAGCCGTCTCATACCGGCTCGATGAGTACCAGAGGCGG
>DTZW01000322.1:0-31468 GCA_012961165.1 Gammaproteobacteria bacterium
ACGGACTTTCAATCCTATATGCAGAAAAAGTTATATCGAAAAGAACCGACTGATGATCCATCCAGGTTCACCATCATGTTGGACAACCAGCATCCTGACATTTGGAAACCACTGGTGCCATTTGGCCGTCTGCGCGAAGATACCTGGCACCGGTTCAGGGTAATGGAGCATCATGACCCGGTAACACACATCCTTTACAGCCATTATCCCAATGGCGGGATCCACGGGCTAAAAGTCTACGGTGTCGGCACCGACAGCTGATCTAACCAGGCCTTACAGGATGCCTCGCCAATAAAACTGCTGCGGATACTGTTAACAGCCAGCTGTCGTGCATCTTCCATGGTTAAACCCAGTTCGCCATGCAGCACTTCGAAGTTATCCAACAGATAACCACCAAAATAAGGCGGGTCATCAGAGTTGACCGTGACATTTAAACCCCGTTCCAGCATATGGCGAATCGGGTGATCAACCATGGTCTCAAAAATACATAACCGCACGTTTGATAATGGACAGACTGTCAAAGGAGTTTGTGCCCTAACTAACCGCTCAACTAACTCTTCGTCCTCCAGACAGCGCACGCCATGGTCAATTCGCTCCACCCTTAGTCGATCAAGGGCATCAACAATATAGGTCGGCGGCCCCTCTTCTCCCGCATGAGCAACCAATCGATAACCTTGTTGTCCAGCAGCCGCATACACTCGCTCGAACTTTTCTGGCGGGTGACCAAGCTCGGAACTGTCCAGGCCTATCGACATTATCTGGCTTTTAAAAGGCTCAGCAGCTTTAAGTGTCTCGAACGCGCTTTCTTCTGGCAGGTGTCTGAGAAAGCACATGATTAACGAGGACGATTGTCCCCATTGACGTTTCGCATCGCCCATCGCCTGACCAAATCCAGACATAAACACAGGAAAGCCAATACCCCGTTCGGTATGAGTCTGCGGGTCAAACATCATTTCTGTATGGACGATGCCCTCATCACGACATCTCTCGAGATAGCGAAACATTAACGAATAGAAATCACCTGCGTCGATGAGCACACTGGCACCCAGATAGTAAAGATCAAGAAAACTCTGCAGGTCCCCAAAATCATAAGCGCGCTCAACATCGGCAGTAGTCGAATATGGCAGATCAACCTGGTGCTTTTCTGCCAGGTTCATCAGCATTGCGGGTTCAAGCGTTCCTTCAATATGCAGGTGCAACTCCGCTTTAGGCAAAGACCTGACGTAATCAATAAACTCGCTCATTCGGCCTACACGCTATTCACTGGTCGGGATAGTATCTTCATACTGGTCCCAGTTCTCTAATAGTTCATCCACGACTCTCGACGCAACGATATAACCGGACTCAACCGCTATCTCAAGACCCGCGTATTTGTATCCCTTGGTTTCTTTAAGCAGATTCTCAGCAGCGGTTCGTGTTGGTGGTTGCATCGTAAAGTTACTACCTATTCGAAGCACCATGAAGCGATCTTTATCTGCCCGTTCAATCTTATCTAGCCAGGAAATAGACAGATACGAACCCGTATCTTCCATCGCAGAAGTCACCATATTGCCTTTGCCATCAGTCCAGTATTCCACGAGCCGATTGGCCCAATCATTAAGCAGCGCGCCATGCCAGAAGGTTAATGCTGCAATATGGTCACCCCTGATGACCTTTGGCTTACCCCGGGCATTCGGATGCTTCGTGTACAGGTCTCTTTCATGTTGCACACTGGGGTCGTCCGGTAATTCAATATCTTTGGTTAGCTGATAGGCCCACTCAGTCAGCCCCGGGTTAAGCCGGTACATCTCGCCACTAGGTTCAGGTTTCTCAGGATCAAAGGGACGGGTCGTGTACCTTGGAAAATAGCCAAACGGCCAATCTTCAGGGATTTCTCTCGCATCAATGTGATGACCAAGGTCTCCGTCGACCAGGTATTCCGCCCAGGCAGCCGACCCGACAGTCGCATCTTCAGGGTCAATACCCGCAATGCCAGCGGTCAGCCAGTACGCTTTCGACAGGTCAAAGCGCGGGTCCATCCCTACGGCCATGGTTGCTGCCGTTGCCCTGGCGGTGCCGATACCGGTCACCATGACAAGCAACCCATCCTCACTGTTGTAGTGCAGGTCCTTGTAACCGTGGAACGGCAGAATTTCATCAAACTCTCGCCGTTCTTTCCAAAGCTGGAACTCCCCGGCTCGGTCACCGGTATCATCCCCAATTTCGAACAGGGTCACCACGACAACCTTGACTGGTCTTGGTTTCTCTTGGTGATCTTCCTCGACTGTGACCTCGACATCAGGCATACCGCAGGCGGACAGCATAAAGACTACAGCCAGGCTAATTACTCGTGACACCATTACTACTCCTTTTTTCTATGGCTAAACATGGTAACAGCCATGGTAACCGCATTTACCGTGCAAAAAAAAAGGGCAGCTAATGCTGCCCTTTTTCAAGTTGTTATCCAGATACCTTACGCCCTTGGGACGTATGGGTTTCTAGAATTTGTACTGAAATCGTGCGTTGAAATGCCTTGGTAGCTCAGGCAAAACGATTGTGCCACCGAACAGATTTGGGAAGTTTGCTCGGAAATACTCCTCATCAGTCAGGTTCTTGCCACTAACGCTAACGAGCCAATTTTCGGTCTGAAACGCAACGCCAAGATTGATCAAAGTGTAATCAGGCAAGGTAACAGCATTAGAATAGCCAGAAGCCACTTCGTCCACATCAATAATAGACCCATTGACCGTCCAGCCGTTGCCAAAGTCATAGGTACCGGTCATCGTGAAGATGTCTTCTGGCATACCAGCGCGTCTAGAACCACTCGCGATATTGCTGACGTTTCCTCCGAGCGTACCACCGTAAATCAGGTCACACGCGATATTCTGCATATCATCACAACCAATAAAGCTAAATCGGCGGCCATTTTCCTTAGTGCTTAGGTTGGTCACCTCGATGTGTGAGTAGCCAAACGTGAGCAGCAGGTTTTCGTTCACTACCCAACGAACTTCAACTTCAGCACCTTCGGTCTCAGTCGTCTGGTTCGTTACAATGGACTGCGCGGAGAAGTCCGTTCGCTCTTGCTTATATAATGCAACGCCAAAATATAGCGCATTGTCCAGCAAGCTACCTTTCAAACCAATTTCCTGAAGCTCTGACTCATCAAAGATACCACCACTGGAGATGTTGCTGGTCACAGCTTCTGCGCCCTGGCCTACAATCATTGTTGCCTGCGTTGAAGCGGTGATGTAAGGGATAAGACCATTGTCGAACTCGTAGCTAACACTGGCCGTCCATGAGACACCATCAACATCATCGCTAGCATCACTGTTTTCACATCCTGCAGACGGACAGAAATTATTGGAGCTCGCGAACAGCAGTTTGTCTACTAGTTGCTTGCTTTCGATATCAATCGTGTCATATCGAACACCCAGCAATACGCTCAAACCATTGTTGAATACAAAGTCACCCATCACAGCAAAACCGAGATTCGTATAGTCACCCAGGTAGTACTCGGTGTAGTCATCATCGATCTGAGTGGCAAGAAGACGCTTGTCGAGGGCCGTAGAAGGTCCAGTCAAATCTCGACGATCAAAGTACTCATTCGTATAGTCATCACCGTGTTTAAAATCAGTGTGACGAATAGACGGAGAAATCTGAACTGAAGCAGTCATATTATCCATTGGGAACGACTTGGAAATGACCAACTTGTCTTCGACGACCCAGCTATCGTGAAACTGAGAGAACCCATAGGCATTTTCGTTGATGTTATCGTACTGCTCGTAGAACAACTGATTCTTCCACTCCCAGTCGTTATCCGTTGTCACGATCACATCCATGTAAAGTGTGGTTACGGTATTTTCAAGCTTGTCTTCAGGCGCGACGATCACATTATTACCTTTGATTTTTCCAATCCCAGGGTTATCCAGGGCAAGCTGAGAAAGGTCACCCGTTAAAATTTCAAGGAAGCCAATGTCGTCCGTGTTGCCCGGAAGCAATTGACCGCCATTCGCGCCCTGGTTTATGAAGTCGAAGCGGAATGGGTTGAGGTTGGTGAACCCGTCCCCATCCGTGTCAAATTCCTGGTGAGAAATTCGACCATCTCCATTCGTATCAAGCGGCTTAGCTGTGCCTGTAACGTAGGTTCCATGGTCAATAAGTTCTTGAGTCAAGCGGTTCCAACCAGCAATCTGGTTGCCCGAATAATCGTGCCACATACCACCAAACTGGACCCGAACGTTGTTACTTAAGTCCATGTCGAAAGACATCTGCAACAAGTTTTGATCTACAGCAGAGTTATCATAGTAACTGCCTGAATTTTCCACTTCACCGTAGAGGTAATAACCAAACTCCTGACCACCCAACTCACCTGGGCCGCCAACTTCAGCGGTGACAATTGATTTGTCCCAGCTACCCGTTGTAAAAGACAGGGCTCCGGTTTGTTCCGGGATAAACTGGCCTGTTTCTTCAATTCGTGCTGACTTCGGGTTGAAGTTAAGATAACCGCCAATCTTTGAAGGACCGTAGATCGGCGAAGCTGGACCACGCACCACATCAATTCGATCAGACGCACCAATCGGTGTCGGGTAGTTACCCGGGTTATCCAAGCGACGCACGCCACGGAAATAAGTCTCACCAGGCGTTCCCCGAACATCAAGGCCACCAGCAACACCGAAGAACGATTGCGTGAAACTACCAGGCGCCAGGGCAATCAGTTCATCGATATCGTTCATACCGAAACGCTCCATCATTTCCTCAGAGATCGTTGAAATGGAACGAGGCGTTTCAAGCACGGACTTGTTGAACCCGAATACGGAATTAACATTTTTTCCTGGCAAACTGCCAAGGTCACCCTTGACGACTATCTCCTCCATTTCCGCTGCATAGCTCGAAAGCCCTGCAGACAAAATGACAGAAGCAATAATGCTTTGTGTAAAGCTCGATTTTCTAAGCTTCATTCATTGTCTCCCCAATGTTGATAATAAGATGTTGATAATAAGATATCGGTAACCTTTATGGTCACCGATCCAGATTAAGTGTAAGCCTTCCTCGTTAAACAAAGCAGCGCACACTCGTTTAAACGCAATTATTGTACCGACTCGCTCGAGTTCCCGGCTCGCATTGAGCTTATCGATGGTATTGCTATTGCGCGGCGTTATTATCTCAAATTGAAACCCATATGTGCACCCTTACGGCCTGCAAATATCGTATCTTCTACAGATAAATGACCTTCTTGGTGCACTTTGTGTGCTGAAACCAGCAGCACCTGTATTTGAAGCATTTCTTTCAAACTTACTGATACGTTTTTGAAAAGTTTCAAGCATCTCGTCCCTGACCGATTCGTCTACAAACGCATACCGCAAGGAATTTTCACTCAGCTGTTTGACCTCAGCCCAAGACAGGTTGAACTCGGTGACGGCGACATAGAACTCGTCTGTCATCGTAGAATCCCACATCCCTCTGTCGTCAGTCGAGAGCGCGACCGGTATGCCTATCCTAAGGTACTCCGGAAACGGATGCTGACTGTAGTCCGTGTAGTACTCAAGCAGCAGGTTGCTGATCAGGTTAATTTCGACCATGTAGGGTCCATGGCGCATGAGTCGCATTGTGTCGGCATCGGTAATCAAGTTGAGCCCATGGCCAATGCGGTCTGCACCCAGGAGCAGGGTATCACGCACGTGGTAATTCGGCTCATCAACCTCGCCCGCGTGAATAGATAAGCGAACATTGTTGTACTCATGGCGAAGTTTCCGCAGGGTCGACAGGAACCTGAGTGGATGTCCCTTGTCATGATCTTCTCGACCTACCATGTTCACCGCGACATAGGGCTCATTTTCTGAGACAAACCGATACGCCTGCTCCAGTGCCTGCTCTGCATTGGGGAGGAACCTCAGGATTGCTTGCTGGAAGCGATAGGTCAGGCCAGTTGCCTTCACATCCGGTTTTGCAAGTCTCTCCCGCAGAATTGCCGCGACGTCCTCCGGCGGGATCGGTGTTCCGTCAGGCATTCTGTAACCAAATGCCGAGACCTGCGGCTCTACGTAAATCAGGCCTTCATCAGCAAAGGCCTGGAAATTTCTTTGGATCAGGTCACCCCGCAGGTACGGGTTCGCCGTTAGGTCTCCAAGCCGTTGCCAGTGGGTTTCAAAGAATTCTTCCCTGCCTTCATGGGGTTTATCCAGCCGAATAGAGTTCATCCAGGCATTCTTCTGTTTATCACTTAGCTCGGAAAATGGCAGGTACTCATCACGCTCGCATTCCGGCAATGCCTGCCAGGTGTTCTGTACGATCGTTTGGAACATCAGGTGGTATGGCGTTGTTTTGAAGCCCTGCCAGCCATGCTCACGGCAGTTATTCAGTTTTACCTTGGTGTAATAGAGGTACCCATCTGCTTTTGCCGAAAGGGCCAGGTCAAACCACCATTCGGCGAACCCGGATCCCGACAGATGCTGATGAAGATCTCCGCCTTTGGGCATTTCATAGAGAAACTGGTGGAGCTGCTCTTTTGTTGCCTCTGCCTTGAAATCCTCAAACCAGTCAGCCGATACAATGCCCGGCAAAATAAGCAGAACCAGGGATACAACAGGAAACTTAATATTCATTTGGCCATCTCAAATCAGGCGATAGCACCTCAGAGATAGAGACGCAGATCCGAGTGTGATTATATTAGATCGATCCCCACAAGGGCTAGTACAATTATCAAACTGGAACCAGGACAGAACTTATGAGTAACGACTACCCCAGGGATATGATCGGCTATGGCGCAACCCCACCCGAGGCCAACTGGCCCGGGGGTGCCCGACTCGCCCTGAGCTTTGTCATCAACTACGAAGAAGGTGGCGAGAATAACATTCTGCACGGTGACCCGGCCTCAGAGACGTTCCTTTCCGAAATCATTGGCGCCAAAGCCTATGAAGCCAGGCACATGAGCATGGAATCAATGTATGAGTATGGCAGTCGTGCCGGTTTCTGGCGCCTGCACCGCTTGTTTCAGCGTTATAAGCTACCTGTCACTGTGTATGGAATCGCCATGGCTATGGAACGAAACCCCGACGTTGTCAGCGCGATGCTGGAAGCGGATTGGGAAATCGCTTCACACGGCTATCGCTGGATCGACTATCAGTTTGTGCCTGAAGAGACAGAGCGTGAACACATGGCTAAAGCCATTGATATCCACGAACGGCTTACCGGTAGCAAGCCCCTTGGCTGGTACACCGGCCGTGATAGTCCAAACACACGTAATCTGGTCCTCGAACATGAACACTTTCTTTATGACAGCGATTCCTATGCTGATGACCTGCCCTACTGGCATCGACATGAAGGGGGTCATCACCTGGTCATTCCCTACACCCTTGATAATAACGATATGAGGTTCGCTGCTCCCCAGGGGTTTAACTCCGGTGAACAGTTCTACACCTACCTTAAAGACAGTTTTGACACACTTTATGAAGAACGCGGCAGGATGATGAATGTCGGGTTACACTGCCGCGTTGTCGGCAAACCCGGTCGGGCCGCCTCACTGGCGAGATTCCTGGAATATGTTTCAACGAAACCGGATGTCTGGGTCGCTCGCAGGTCCGATATCGCTAATCACTGGCATCTGCATCACCAGAGGGAATAACAAACTCCAGTACCAATGCTACCAGCGCCCCGGTGGAGATCGGGAACTGGAACAAAATGACGATCTCTGGCGACAGATTGGGCACCCGATCTATAGACATTGAAATGACGTATCCCAATACAATCGCCAGTACCACGACGGTCCAGTCCCGGGCTTTTGGCTGGGCCATCTCAACAACCCGGAATCCGGAAACGACAACCAGCATAAACATTAATAACGTGGCACCAAAAATCACCTCCGAAGGAATACGCTGAAATACCGCTGTTACGATCGGCAAGCAACCCAATATCACCAGAAAGCCAGCCACGTAGTTACCAACGTACCTGCTGCAGACACCGGTCAACCTGATGACGCCATTGTTCTGGCTAAAGGTCGTACTGGGAAATGTAGAAAACAGAGCGGCAATAAATGAGCTAAAGGCCTCTGCCATAATTCCGCCACGGATACGCAGCCAATAGTCGGGCGTTCCTGTTTTCAGCCCGGACAGATTATTGGTTGCTGTGATATCGCCGATAGATTCCATCGCAGAGACCAGGAAAATTGGCATGATCAATACCATCACCTGGATATCAATGGTCAAGGGGTAGCGCCAGAACTCCGGAACAAACAGGATATCGCCTTCGGTGACGCCTGAAAAATCAGCAATACCCATCTGAAGCGCTGCCAGAATACCAATCAAAAGCCCGACCGTGATGCTGCTCAAACGCAGCCAAACCTGGTGAAGATTAGCGACAACCGCGATAACGGTAAAAACTACCGCCGCCAGTACAAGATGCGAGACCCCGGAACCCTCCAACCCACCAGCAGTATTAAAAGAACCCACCAGGTTCTGCAAGGTCGAGTGAACGAGTGACAATCCAATCAGGATGATAGTCGCACCCGCCACATTAGTCGTGATGATACTTTTCAGTTGACGGATGAAAAGGGAAAGGACCAACATCAGCGCCGCACAGGCTGCGGATGAACCAAAAATGGCACCGAGCGCTTCGCCGGATGTCATATTGAGTGCCAGTTTCTGGTACGCAAAGACCATAATACCAATAAATGCAAAGCTGGTTCCCTGAATGCTAAGTAACCCGGCGCCCAGCATACCCACGCGATTTATCTGAATCAGCGTCGCAAACCCGGACACGACCAGGGCTGAACTAATGACATAAGCACTGTCTTCCGCGTTCAACCCCATGCCGAGCGCCATCAGGAAAGGCGCCGTCAGGATGCCGCCGATAATAGCCAACAGATGTTGGAAGCCCACGTAAGCAGCGCCCAAAACGGGGGGCTTGTCATCAAGCTTATAAAGTAACTGCGGCTGTAACGTATCCTGAGCCATGTAACCTACTGCGTTGAATAGCTTAATGTAACAAAGCGTGCGCGTTCCGCAAAACCGGATGCACAAGCGTTACCGTATTTGTTATCTTGCCTCTCTTCAATTCAAAAGATGATCATTTATGAAAGCGTTCATTGAAGGTATGCCAAAGGCAGAACTGCACGTCCACCTTGAAGGCACACTGGAGCCAGAGCACATCTTTGCACTCGCAAAACGCAACGACATAGAACTGGCCTATGCCACGCCGGAAGAAGTCACGGCAGCCTATGATTTCCACGACCTGCCCTCATTCCTTGCCATCTACTATGCTGCGATGAATGTCCTGCGCGAAGAAGAAGACTTCTACGAGCTCACCTATCAATATTTCGAGAAAGCGGCACAGAACAACGTGGTGTACGTAGAGCCCTTCTTCGATCCACAAGGCCACACTTCGCGTGGCGTGGATTTCGAAACGGTCATCTCAGGTATCCATCGGGCGCAAATAGATGCAGAAGCCAAACTGGGTGTGGAATCAAAGTTGATCATGTGTTTCCTGCGGGATATGAGCGCCGAATCAGCGATGGAACACCTTGAGCTAAGCTTGCCATTCAAAGACTGGATTGTCGGCGTCGGCCTGGATTCGGATGAAAGGGATAACCCACCGGCCAAGTTTGCAGAGGTTTTCGCAAAGGCGCGAGGCGAAGGCTTCAAGCTCACCATGCACTGTGATGTTAACCAAAAAGATATCGTTGATCACATTCGTGAATGCCTAGACCTGATAGAAGTCGACAGGATTGATCACGGCGTCAACGCGCTGGAAGATGAATCCCTGCTCCGGGACATTGCTGATCGCGGTATTGGGCTTACAGTCTGCCCGGTGTCAAATCGATTCGTGGTGCAATCGCTTACCAGCAATGAAATCCGCACAATGCTGGAGAAAGGCATCAAGGCGACGGTAAACTCAGACGACCCTGCCTATTTTCGAGCTTACATGAACGAAAATTTCATTGCCCTGACAGACGAAGGAGATTTCAGCAAAGATGAGCTGGTGCAACTCTCCCGAAATGCTTTTGACATCGCATGGCTACCGGAAGATCGCAGGCAACACTATCTCGATCAATTACAGGCCTACGCAAACACATAATCAACACCTGGAGTTCACATGAAAATAGGCATTGTCCTGCCCCACCACGAAATCGGCGCTGACCCAGGCGCCATGAAGGCTTTTGCCACTGGCGCGGAAGAGCTCGGCGCAGATCACATCCTGATATATGACCATGTACTTGGCGCGGACAGGGAGCGGCCGGGGGGATTCCAGGGACCCTACGACAAGGATACCGAGTTTCACGAACCGTTGACGACCTTTTCCTATATCGCCGCGCTAACCAGCAAGATCGAACTAGTGACAACTGTATTGATCCTGCCGCAGAGACAAACAGCGCTGGTGGCCAAGCAAGCCGCCCAGCTAGCAATACTGTCCAACAACCGATTTCGTATGGGGGTTGGCACAGGCTGGAATGCGGTCGAATATGAAGCGCTAAACGAAGAGTTTACCACCAGGGGCAAACGACAAACTGAACAGGTCGAGTTATTGCGGCGTCTGTGGAGCGAGGATTCATTTTCGTTTGACGGCGAATACCACAAGATAACCCTTGCGGGAATTAACCCAAGACCGACCCAGCCTATTCCAGTCTGGTTTGGCGGCGGCGCCCCCGCTCTGCTCGATCGTTGCGCGCGACTCGGCGACGGATGGATGCCACTCACTGGCCCCAACGATGCGGCGAAAGCCATGCTGGATACCATGAAAACAAAACGAGAAGCAGCAGGCCTGTCATGGGAAGGTTTCGGTATACAGGCGCAGGCTCAAGCCGGTGGCGGAACACCAGAACGATGGAGTAATCACTACAACAAGTGGCAAGACCTTGGCGCGACGCATATGGCTATTGCTACACACAATGCTGGCGCGACCTCAGTTGATACGCACCTTAAGCTCTTTGAAGATTACAAAGCTGCCGTCAGCTAGAACATTTGGCTTCGATCAGGAACCGGTGTGCCTCTACCTCATAGTAACCCCGGTTCTCGATCGTTACAGGCAACTGTCGTAAGTCTGGGGAACATAAGCGCGCATCAAAATCAGCAACAAGAGGCTCAAAATGCTGGTTACTCGCTGGTGAAACCACTCTGCATGCCTGATTAAAGAAACAGGAACTTACCCAAAAAAATCGCACCAATCACATAAACTGCGGCAGGACATTCAGCGGCCCTGCCACTCATCACTTTAATCGCAACATAGGTGATAAAGCCAAGTCCAATCCCGTCGGCAATCGAGAAAGACAAAGGCATACCGAGCGCACAAACAAAAGCCGGTGCACTTTCAGTCAGGTCTTCCCAATCCAGTTCAGCCAGGCTCTTCGCCATCAGGCAGGCTACGAACAGCAATGCGGCTGATGTTGCGAATGCAGGAATGGTTTGGGCGAGTGGCGCGAAAAACAAACAAAGAAGAAAAAGCCCTGCAACTGTTACCGCCACCAGTCCGGTACGACCGCCGGATTCCACACCGGCAGCACTTTCTATATACGAAGTCGTTGAAGAGGTACCTGCGACCGCACCAACAACCGTTGCGGTTGAATCCGACAACAACGCCCTGCCCAGCCTGGGCAGCTTGCCATCTGAGTCAGTTAAACCTGCCCGGCTAGAAACCCCAACCAACGTCCCCGCTGTGTCAAACACATCCACGAGTAACATTGTCAGTACCACCGTGACCATGGATACGTCCAGAACCGCCATCAGGTCAAATTTAAACAACACCGGAGAGATCGATGGAGGGGCGGAAACAACGCCTTGATATTCTGCCGCACCAACAGCCAAACCAAGGGCAGTCGCCACCAGCATACCGATAATGACAGCGCCGCTAGCACCTCGCGCCGCCAGCGCAGTAATCAAGGCAAAACAGGCAAGACAGATAATAGCGCTCGGCGCGGTCATATCGCCAAAGGAAACCAGTGTTGCGGGGTTAGCAACCACCACCCCGGCATTCGTGAGCGCGATGAAACCGAGGAAAAGTCCAATGCCGGCAGAGATTCCAAGTTTGAGGTTCTTTGGGATGGCGTTGATCAGCCATTCACGAACGGGCAATACGCTCAAGATTACAAAAATAATCCCGGAGACAAACACAGCCCCCAGCGCAGCCTCCCAGGTGTGTCCCAATCCAAGCACGACACCATGGGTAAAAAAAGCATTTTGGCCCATGCCCGGCGCCTGAGCTATCGGGTAATTCGCCCATATCCCCATGACCAGTGAACCCACTGCTGCAGCGATACAGGTCGCGACAAATACCGCCCCAAAATCCATACCCGCGTATGACAAAATCGTGGGATTGACGACTGTAATGTAGGCCATAGAAAGAAAAGTGGTGGCACCTGCGATGAGTTCAGTTCGCACATTCGTGCGGTGATGATCCAATTGAAAATAGCGCTGAAGAAAATCCTGCAATGCTGCACCCTGCTGGTTTTACAATTCACGTAACAATGACAAATAGCGTCCGGCAATGCTACTCTGCGGGCCATGAAAAAACGCTTCATTTCCGCCGATGAGTTGCTCATCGATTCTTTTAAACTGGCCGACCAGATTTTTCAGAGCGGCTTTAAACCCCATTTCATCGTTGGCGTCTGGCGCGGTGGCGCACCGGTTGGTATCGCGGTTCAGGAATACCTTGATTATCGAGGCGTCGAGACAGACCATATCGCTATTCGAACATCGTCCTACTACTCAATCGGGGAACAGGATAAGGAAGTTCGCGTGCACGGGCTAAACTACATCATCGACAATGTTAACGCCGACGATGCCCTGCTGCTTGTCGACGACGTATTTGATTCTGGTCGAAGTATCAACGCCATTTTGAATGAATTGTCTGATAAATCCCGCGCCAATCTGCCCAAGACTATTAAAGTAGCCACGCCCTGGTATAAACCTGACAGGAATACGACAGATATCATTCCCGATTTCTTTGTTCACGAAACAGACCAATGGCTGGTGTTTCCACATGAGCTATCGGGCTTAAGCGACGAAGAAATTGCAGCTGCCAAACCGGAAATCTGGAAGACGATTTCAGCCATGAAAGCAAAGCCAGAATACAACCAGCCATGAAAGTCGATATCGTAGACCTGAACGCGGTTGATGCGCCGCTACTTGTCACTGAATCACTAATCGAATCCGGCTTTGCCGTGGTTGAAAACCACAAGATACCGGTCTCGGAGCTAAAGGAGCTATACGAAGGCTGGGATAATTTCTTTCTTAACAGTAATCCGGATCAGTACGTCACCGATGCCGAATCCCAGGCCGGTTATTTTTCTCCTTATTTCGCCGAAACTGCGAAGGGGCACAAAGCACAGGACCTCAAAGAATACTTCCATTACTGGCCAGGTGGTGTATTGCCCGGGTCAGTTGAAAAGCTGACCCTGCATTATTACGACGCCATCTTTGACCTGGGCAAGGATGTGATGGCCTGGCTTCAGGCCAATTCACCAACAACCCTCTGGCAGTCTATCGACAAGCCTTTCGAAGAATATCTATCACGCAACCAGACGTTGTTACGTATTCTCAGGTATCCGCCATTAACCGGAAATGAGCCGCCAGAGGCTATACGTGCTGGCGCTCACGAAGATATCAACCTCATCACTATGTTACCCGCGGCCAGCGAGTCTGGACTGCAGATTAAACCGAAGGGTACCGACGATTGGATACCCGTCGAGGCGCCAGCCGGCTCAATCGTGATCAATGTTGGAGATATGCTTCAGGAGCTCACCGATGGAGCGATGCCCTCGACTACTCACCAGGTAGTGAATCCAACCGGTGATGCAGACAACAAGGCTCGCCTGACTGCTCCGGTATTTTGCCATCCTTATCCAGAGATGGTGCTGTCTGACAGATACACCGCAAAATCCTACCTCCACGAGCGTCTATCAGAAATCAACTCGGAAGAACTTCGCCCTTCATGAGCGGCTCGCCCCGGAAAGTGATTTTTGACACAGACCCTGGCATAGACGATGCCATGGCACTACTGTACCTGCATGCATGCGACAACCTGGGGTTGTTAGGCATCACGACTATTTATGGTAACGCCAGCATTGAAAATTGCACCAATAATACGCTCTTTCTTTGCGAACAGTTTGGCGTTGCCGCGCCTGTATATCGCGGCGCTAACCGAAGCCTGACTGGAGAGAAACCCGGAAATTATCCCGACTTTGTTCATGGGAAAAATGGCCTCGCAGACATCGATGTGAAGGTCTCAGAGAAATCCGTTGAAGATCAGGATGCCAGTAGCTTCCTGGTTGAGTCAACTAAAGCCAACCCGAACGAAATCACGATTATCGCAGTAGCCAGACTCACCAATATCGCCCTTGCGATTAATAAGCACCCGACCTTTGCCAGCCGCGTTAAAGAAATCATCTTTATGGGGGGCGCCGCCAATTGCGAAGGAAACGTCACAACCTGGGCCGAGGCTAATATTGTGGGCGATCCGGAAGCAGCATCTGTCGTGTTTAACTCCGGCATTCCACTGGTCATGGTTGGCCTCGATGTCACTCTTCTGACCCGGATGTCACATGGGTTTCTGGATTCGTTAACATCAGGCATGGTGCAACAAAAAGACTTGCTGCTATCAATCAACAAAGTCTACGCGAGTTACTACAAAACCAGCCAGGACTCGGACGAGGTTCCTGTCCACGATTCCTCAGCCATTGCCTACGCACACAATCCCAACATGTTTGGCACCGTGCACGGCCGGCTCAGCTGTATCCTGGATGGAGAGCAACGTGGCAGGACAGTCTTCGCACCCGGTCCATCCGGGAATCATCGAGTTTGTCTATCCGTAGATTCAAACGCGGTGCTTGATGATTATCTTAAGAACGTCACTGCGGCTTACCGTTAAAGAACCATCGATAAAGCCGGTAACGAAGCAGCCTACTGTCGGATGCGTCACGTTTTATCAAGGGACAGTTGATACCTGTATATGGCGGCCAGACCAGCATTCGATGACTATAAACCTGTTGCTAATCTCTTTCCTGAGGAACAAGCTCTGCGGACAATTTGAGGGAAATCCAATGGGCAGGGAACAAAAAACCAATAAGGAAAGCAAAAAGACCGCACTGCTGTCGCAAAAAGAGAAAAGAGCGCAAAAGAAAGCGAAGAAAGACAACAAAGCAAAAATTGTCAGCGACCTATAGCGCCCAGCCTGAATTTCAATAAGGATTTCAGCCGCGCCATGCAATACAAACGATAACAATTACTCCAACGTAATTTTGCTGTTACCCATGGCTGGCCCTGATCCTTTCCTGGATGTGTTCTCCCGCCGTTATCTCCGGATATCCGGGTTTCTCTCCGGGTTTCAAACAACTATCAAGCACCTTTACGGGCGTTTCAGTATCCGGATCAACGAATACAGCGATACTGTATCGATCAACATCACCTAATTTAGGTTGTACACGATGCGGGGTAGAGCGATATTTTCCATTGGTCCAGCGCTCCATCAGGTCACCAGTATTGATGACAATGGCATCGTTTTCCGGCGCAACAGGATGCCAGGCACCCTCCGCGTCCTGAACCTCAAGCCCACCGATATCTTTCTGGAACAACAGCGTGATCATGCCGTAATCGGTGTGAGCGCCTGCGCCAAGCTGACCCACTGCGATATCGTCAATGCCTGAAGATGGATAGTAGAGTAACCGGAGGCTGACATTTTCACCCTGGTGATATTGCACAAAAAAATCCCGGTCCATTCCGAGCGCTTTCGAGAGAACTCGCTGGATACGATAGGCACCTTCGAGGCAGGCTTTATAAAAATTTGTGCTCTGGTCCCTGAATTCAGGCGTGGGCCACCGCGGGTCTGACCTGTCATGTCGAAGCAGGTCGCGAAGCGTAAAGGTTTGCTTCAGGTCAGCGGGTTTACTGGGATCAAGGTGTTCTACACCCAGAGACTGATAACCAAAATTCTCTTCGGCGCTCACGTAGGCAGAAGTTGATTTTTCTTCTTCGGAAAGGGAGAAGAACCACTTTGATAGTGCGAAGGTATGGTCAATCTGTACCGATGTGATTCCCAGGTTCATAACCTTCATGAATCCCGAACGGCTTAGTGCGTCGGATACCTGGCTTGCCAGATCGTCGAGCGCGGCATCGTCCTGCTCATCATAGGCTTCGAAATCTATTGTTGGTATGAATACAGACATTCATCGGCTCCTCTAGGGGTTTGCTTTCTTCTCAAGCCAGCTGATCAATTTTGTTCTCTCATCATCCGTCATGCCCGTCAGATTACCCAAGGGCATATAGTCAGTCTGGACCGCCGTCAGCATCTGCGAAACTGATTGCTCGATCACATGCTGGTCATCCATCAGCATTCCCGCCGGAGGTGCATCAAAACCCGGTTGAGTCGGTGTTTGTGAATGGCATACCGCGCAGTGAGTATTGATCAATGTAAACGCAGCACCATCAGCCATGCTCATCTCAAGAAAGGCCTGCTCTTGTTCATAGCGTTCCACACCGAGCCAAATGGCCAGCAGGACAAACGCAATAAAGGCTTTAATCAATATCGAGTAATCCACAACGCCCCGATGCCGCAGGTTAAAGAAGTGCCTGGCATAGGCTGTAATCGCAATGATCGAGATCAGGATTACCCAGTTATAGGTATGCCCATACAGAAACGGATAGTGATTACTGATCATGCAGAACAGCACAGGCAACGTGAAATAATTGTTATGCGTTGAACGCTGTTTAGCGAATGCCGCAGGCGCCGGGTCAGGGTCCTGCCCCGCCTGTATTGCTGCAACAAACTTCTTCTGGGCAGGAATAATACCAAGGAAAACATTGCCCGCCATGATCGTACCCATCAGCGCCCCGACATGCAGAAACGAAGCACGATCTGAGAACAACTTTGTTGCCAGCCAGCACTGCAAACCAATAAACGCAGCCAGTAATGCAGCAAACAACGATGTCTGATGGCGGAGCGGTGAGCGTACCAATGCTTCATAGACCAGCAGGCCTGACAAGAGGTATCCAACACTCGCTGCAATCGCTACCTTCGGATCAGCGATCCATTTATCTGAGCCCACCAGGTAGGACTGAGACTGCAGGTAATACACGGCAACCATCATCAAGGTGCCGGTTATCCATGTCATGTAGGCTTCCCATTTTGACCAATGCAGGACCGAAGGCCAGTCTGGCGGCGCCAGGGCGTACTTATTGAAATTGTAGATGCCACCACCATGGATAGACCACAGGTCTCCCTTGATACCCTGCGCCTTCTTGCTTTCATCAGGTTCTTCAAGGCTATTATCAAGCCAGACAAAATGCAGGGAAGCGCCGATCCAGGCTATCCCGGTGATCAAATGCAGCCATCGGACGATGACGCTAAACCAATCGACAAAATACGATTCCAAAACTACTCCTTTACGGTCTTGTTAGATTGCCTTCAACATAGGTTGCCGCCACCGTTCTTTCATCACCGATCGTCATCATCACAAAGAGTTCATCTTCTATAGTTTCAGATAATCCTGTCCTTCTGGAAGACAGATCAGTGGCATTCGGGTCAAGCATCAAAAAATCAGCCTCTTTACCCACCTCAAAATTACCAATGTATTTATCCAGGTGCAGGCATTGCGCATTCCCAAGTGTAGACATGGCGAAAGCTTCCATTGCGCTTAACGAGTAACCGCGTAACTGGCAGACTTTATAGGCATCCCCCATGGTTCGAAGCATCGACAGGCTTGTACCTGCGCCGACATCCGTCGCCAGACTGACGTCTATTTCATCCCGCTTGAGTTGCTTAAAATCAAGTAACCCACTGCCCAGAAACATATTGGATGAAGGGCAGAAAGCCACTTTGCCACCCGCGTCAGCGAGCCTGGCCCGCTCCGACTCGGTCAGGTGAATACAATGAGCGAATACTGAACGCTCACCGACCAGTTCGTATTTTTCGTAGGCATTTAAGTAATCCGAAGTATCAGGATGGATTTGTGCCACCCAATCAATTTCGTCACGGTTTTCAGAAAGATGTGTCTGCACCCAGGTGTCCGGGTACTTTTTATGAAGCTCACCCGCCAGTTGGAGCTGCTGTACGCTTGACGACCCGGCGAATCGTGGTGTGATGGCATATCCTAACCTGCCTGCGCCATGCCACTTGTTGATCAGTGTTTCACTGTCCGCAATTCCCCCAACAGCGGTATCGAGTATTTCCGGCAGCGCGTTTTGGTCCATCAGGACCTTGCCCGCAATCAGGCGCATGCCTTTCTCGTCAGCAGCCTCAAATAATTGGTCCGTCGCCTGCAGGTGACTGGTTGCAAACACAAGAGCGGTAGTCGTACCAGCGTCAAGGAGGCTATCCAGGAAGGCCACCGCGGACGTTGCCGCATAGGTTACATCCGCATAACGCGCTTCGGCAGGAAAGGTATATTTGTTCAGCCAGTCCAGTAACTGCCCACCGTACGAACCAATGATATCGAGCTGTGGCGAATGAACATGGGTATCTATGAATCCCGGCACAATGAGATAGTCTGGGTCGTGCTGGCAAACTGCCAAGTGAAACCCCGCCTGCAAAAATCGTTGCGCAGGACCAATATCCTTGATCTTGCCGTCCTCAACCAGCAACACGCCGTCGACCAGGTATTCATACCTAAGAGGGTTGGTGGACGTCACATGCAGAATACGAGCGCGGTAGGCCTCATTACTCATCAATAGCTCTCATCAATAGTTCTCATCAATAGTTCTCTTCAACTTTATTCTTCAATTTCACTGGTGCCGATCAGCTTCCACGGTATGTAGAGTAGCCATAAGGGCTGAGCAACAACGGCACATGATAGTGCTCACGGGTATCATCAACCCTGAACGAGATATGGACGTCCTCATAAAAAGTGCTTTCACCCTTTGAGGTGAACCAGGGTTCAACGTCAAATTCCAACCGATACTTCCCGGCAGTAATGTCGAATCCCTGCGCCCAGGATTCCACGCGACCATCAGTATCAGTCCGCCCGGTTGAGATCAGCTGATCTCCTGAGTACAAGCTGACCGCTATACCCGCAGCCGGTTTGCCCTTAACCAGGTCAAGAATATGGGTAGTAATGGCTACGCGATCACTCATTTAGTCATCCTCTAGTAATTTTGACAGGCGAAGGTTCATGATCTCACCCTGCTCTCTTGCACCGTTAGCCAGCTCTTCATCTGGACTATTGTTGATGCGAGCTTCCAGCAGCGCTAGCATTTGTGATGCTGACTTACCTGTCGCACAGATTATAAAAATAAACCCAAACTTTTCCAGATACACCTGGTTTTGTTCACGTAGCGCCAGCAAGACAGTTTCATCAGCATGGGTCACCTGGCCTTGCTCGGCGCTGGCTGTGGATGCGTACTTATTACGTAACGCGTTCATGTCACCAATCTGTGGGTGACCGGAAAAGGCTTCTAATATCTCTTCTTCGGTCGCCCTGAGCCACTCCGTTGCACAACACTCCATCAGATTGCCCGCTGTCGAAAATGGCGCTGATACGACCACCCGCTCTGCCCATGCGGAGCAATGGCAGCAACTCTGGAGTCGCACCCTAAGATCATCCGCCGTCAGGTTATTAATGGCATTGATATTCATGTCTGCGGAGGAAACGCCGCTCGGATTTCTTTCCAGGTCAGGTCGGGCTTAATCTGGCTCGCTTTCACCGGATCCAGCGACAGGATCTGTGCCGCAATAGAAACTGCGATCTCCATCGGCAATTTTCCTTTCACGGTTGGCATTCCAATCGGGCAGCGACAACGTTTGCGGTCGTCGTCGCTCACGCCATCTTTCTCAAGCCGTGAATAGAAGCGCTTCGCCTTGGTGTCTGATCCAATCAAGCCTACATAGTCAATTTCAGTTTCAGTTAGAACCTTATGGGTTAATTGATAGTCGAGCGCATGATCATGAGTAATGATGATGCAACGGTGAGAGTCGGTGAGCTCATTCACGTACGCAACCGGATCATCAACGCAGACCAGCCTAACATTGGCGGACACAGAACCCGGAAACTGTTCCTCACGGGAATCGATCCACTCAATTCGTGCATCGCATTGTGCCAATACCTGCATTAGTGCGCTTGCTACATGGCCAGCGCCAAAAAGAGCCAACCGCATTGCTGTCACCGGAAAGGATTCAATGAGTACAGTCACACTGCCACCGCAACACTGATCCGCCTTGGTCGCGAGTGGGTAATGATCTATTTTCTGCGCGGGTACTCGAGATGCAAGCATCTCTCTTGCCGCCTCGATCACCTTGAACTCGAGTTGCCCGCCGCCAATGGTGTCAAAAATCGTGGCGTGTGTAACCACCATCTTTGCTGACCCATCCCTGGGGGTCGAACCCGTGGTACTGATGACCGTAGCAACAGCAAACGGATCACCGGCATTATGACAATGAGTCACAGCCTGCTGCCAGCCCATACTCATTGAGGAGAATACTCTTTTGCAGCTCTGATCGCGTAATAAACCTCTTCCGGCGTGGCAGGGGCATTCATGGGAGGGCTAAACTTATAGTCAGAAAAGCTGGCAGCAGCATCGCGAAGCGCGCACCAGACAGACAACGCCAGCATCAAGGGTGGTTCACCAACCGCCTTGGACTGGTAGATCGTTTCCTCCCGGTTGGGTTCCTCATAAAGCTGCACGGAAAACTTTTCGGGTACGTCATATGCTGTGGGGATCTTGTAGTTGGCAGGGCTATTCGAGATCAACCGGCCGGTATCATCCCAGAGCAGCTCTTCGGTCGTCAGCCAGCCCATACCCTGAACAAACCCGCCCTCTATCTGCCCGATATCAATAGCGGGGTTAATAGAATTACCGACGTCATGAAGAATATCGACCTGCGACACCCGGTATTCCCCGGTAAGCCCATCGACAATAACCTCAGACAGTGCAACGCCATTGGCAAAGTAGAAGAACGGATGCCCTTTGCCTGTTTCCTTGTCGAAATGAATCTTCGGCGTTTTGTAGAACCCGGTGGCGGACAACTGTACCCGGTTCATATATGCAGCTTTAATCACATCATCGAATGAACGAGACTCTCCGCGCACCATCACCATATCGTTTTCAATCGTCACCTCGTTGCTTCGAGCACCCGAATCACTTGCAACGAACTCGATCAGACGCCGCTTGATTTTTTCAGCCGCATTCTGCGCGGCCATCCCGTTAAGGTCTGTGCCAGCGGATGCCGCAGTGGGTGATGTGTTGGGTACCTTGTCAGTCCGAGTTGAAGAGACCATCACCCGCTCGTACGAAACACCCAGCGTACTAGCCACCACTTGTGCAATCTTGGTGTACAAACCCTGGCCCATTTCTGTGCCACCATGATTGATGTGGACGCTGCCGTCGGTGTAGATATGTAACAGCGCGCCTGCCTGGTTGAGGTGCGTCGAGGTAAAGGAAATACCGAACTTGATCGGTGTTAACGACAACCCTTTTCTTAAGTCAGTGTTTTCTTTGTTGAAAGCAAAGATTGCATTTCTTCGGTCTCGATAATCGGCATCATCTGCCAGCTTTTCCATCATGTCACGCAGCATATGCTGCTCAATTTTCTGACCGTATGGGGTTTCATCTCTGCCCGGCGCATAAAGATTGTCCAACCGCACATCCAAGGGGTCACGACCAACCTTCCTGGCAATGTCATCCATCATTGATTCAGCTGCGATCATACCCTTCGGGCCACCGAAGCCCCTGAAGGCCGTGTTCGAAACCGTATTCGTTTTGCAGCGATAACCATTGATTCGAGCTGCGGGGTAATAATAGGCATTGTCAGCGTGGAACATGGCCCGATCCACAATACCCTCCGACAGGTCAGCGGTGCAGCCACAAAGACCGGCCAGTTCCATCTGGACGCCGACAACGATCCCTTGATCTGTCACACCTGCTCGATATCGATTCCAGAAATCATGTCGCTTGCCCGTTTGCACCATATCGTCCTGACGAGGCATCCGATATTTCACAGATCGGCGGTTACGGACCGCAAACAGACTGGCAGTACACCCGAGTATCGCAGCCTGGGATTCCTTACCACCAAACCCTCCGCCCATTCGACGTGTCTCTGACTGCACCTGGTGAATATTGATACCCAGCACTGATGCAACGAGTTTTTGTACCTCCGATGGATGCTGAGAGGAAGAGATAACGTGAACGCCTCCGTCTTCCGTTGGCAAAGCCAGACTTATCTGGCCTTCCAGGTAAAAATGCTCCTGGCCGCGAACAAACTGTTCTGCTTCTACAACATAGGCTGCCGATTCAATCGCCTGGTCCACATCTCCCTTAACGAAACTTCGGGTCGGTAAAACAAAAGCCTCATTCGCCAGAGCCTGCTGCGGTGTCAGCACAGCTTCCAGTTCTTCATATTCAATTTTAGCCTGCAGGCAAGCTTTCTTAGCCAACTCAAGCGATATCGCCGCCACGGCGAAAATGGGCTGACCAATGTAGACCACCTCTGCTGACGCCAAAAGCATGTCACCGGTGTACACCGGGCTGACATCAGGATCTCCTGGGACATCACTAACAGTAATGACATCGACCACACCTTCGGCCAGGCGAACTGCGTCAAGATTCAGCGATTTAATGCGGCCATGGGCGATGGTTGATTGGCCGGTGGCAACATGCAACAGGTCGACTGGCTCGAGAATATCATCGACATATTGAGCCCCGCCGGTGACATGCTTAATGGCGGATTCATGAGACAGCGAATCACCCACGCCGGATGCTACCGAATTTATGCCGGTACCCGCTTCGTTATTGGTTAACTTACGCATGGAGTTCCAGCGCCATAACGAGGGGCTTCGAAACACCCGAAAACTCATTGAGTGCCCGCTCAAGCATGGAGCGAGCCATGGCGGCTCTGTATTCCGCCGATGCCCGGACATCTGTCAGTGGGGACATCGCCTCACCTATTGCTTCACTAACGTCCGCCAGCAGTCCTTCATTGACCGTTTTACCAACCAGGAAGTCTTCAATGCCAGTCAGACAAACGGGTGTCGCCGCCATGCCACCGAACGCGATTCGCGCTGCTGTGATCTTCGAGCCATCACCTTGAAACAAAAACGCACCCATCACAGAAGAAATATCGTCTTCTATGCGCTTGGAGGACTTATAGAAACGGGCAAAAGAATTGAGTGATCTTTTTGGAATCCTGATTCCAGCAATATATTCATCGTCCTGCAAAACAGTCTGCCTATACCCCCTGTAAAATTCATTCATACCCACTCGCCGCTTCTGGCCCGAACTGGAACAGAGCTCGAGTGTCGCGTCCCAACAAATCAAAATCGGCGGCATATCCGCAATCGGCGACCCATTGGCCAGGTTCCCCCCGATTGTTCCGCAATTTCGAATCTGGCGAGAACCAAGTCGATGTAATAACGACACAAGCGGTTGCGAGCGCGTCGCAAAAAAACTTTCCAGCTCAGTGTAGGTAACCGAGGCGCCAATACCGTACGTATCCTGTGTTTCGGTGATCGACCTGAGTTCCGTCACCCGGGAAACATCAATCAGACGCTCAAAAGGCTGGTACCGTTGGCTGACCTCCAGCATCAGGTCTGTACCGCCTGCGATCAGTGATGCCTGTGGATACTGGACCATTGCCTCTCGAAGCGCTGATTCGTTTAATGGTTGCTGGACGTTCCCCGGTGACGGCGGTTTTGTGTCTTTGAATAATAGCGGATCCTGCAGCCTTGATTCATAATCACGACCCAGCGCATTCATACCTGCCTGTACGATGGGCCGATATCCAGTGCAGCGACACAGGTTACCGGAAATACCCTGTTGTACTGTTTCAATTTTCGCCGGGTCTCCATTTTCGAGCATAGCGGCAAGCGACATCACGAACCCAGGCGTGCAGAATCCGCACTGCGAGCCATGACAGGCAACCATCTCATCCTGAACAGGATGCAGTCCAGACTGATCAGCCAGTCCTTCTACTGTAACGACATGCATACCGGCTAACTGACCGATCGGCACAATGCAGGAATTGACGGTTTTAAACTGAACCTTTCCATCTTTGAGTTCACCCACCATCACCGTGCAAGCACCGCAGTCTCCAGAGGCGCAGCCTTCCTTGGTACCAGTCAATCCACTGGCACGTAGATATTGCAGGGCAGTTCTGTCGGCTGGTTCATTAACCTCGACAGCTTGCTCGTTGATCACTAATTTCAAATCTTGACCATTTGGACAGGTTTTGTGGTAATTTAACGCAACCCGCCAATAATAGCACCCTACCTGCATCGATTATGGCCCCTAGAATGAGCACCAAAGAGGTACAGAAGCCACGGGATAAGCATTTCACGACAATTCTTTTAGCCGCGCAGGAAGAATTTGCAACCCATGGACTAAAAGGTGCGCGCATGCAGGCGATCGCTGATCGAGCAGGACTACCCAAAGCGAACGTACATTACTACTTCAAAAATAAGGTGAGTCTATATCTAGCGGTGCTTGATAACATTATCGCCACCTGGGATGACTTCTTTAATGACGTCAGTGTCGATGATGACCCTGCCATTGCGCTAGACACCTTCATTCGAGCAAAGGTACGCCTCTCTTTTGAAAACCCAGCCGCATCCAGACTATTCGCGAACGAGATCCTTCAGGGTGCACCCTATCTCTCTGACTACATGAGCGAGGTCTTACGGCCATGGGTAAATAATCGGGCAAATGTCTTTCACGAATGGATGAATGCAGGAAAGATGATTGCCACAGATCCCGTACTCCTTATCTTCATGATCTGGGCTACCACACAGCACTATGCTGACTTCCAGGCACAGGTCCTCGGGATCCTGGGCCGGAAAGAATATGACGACGATTTGATCAGCCAGGTATCAGATTTTACCAGCCAGACGATACTTCGCGGTTGCGGACTGGAACCACCGAACACCGACGCAACGGGCAATTAATGAAAACATGGATCAAAAACCCAACCGCGACCTGGACCGGCAATCAAACACCTGCCGCTAATGGCATTGTTGTCGAAGGCAGCGTCATTACAGAGCTGGTCAACGGCGAACCTGTATCAGCCGTTGATGAAATCTACGATGCGGGAAAATGTGTGCTTTTGCCAGGCCTTGTGAATTGCCATCATCACTTTTACCAGACCCTGACCAGGGCGTTGCCTTCGGCTTTAAACAAAGAACTTTTTGACTGGCTGGCCAGCCTGTACCCCATCTGGGCCAACCTGGACGAAGAGGCTATCCGCGCCTCCACAACGACAGCTGTGTGTGAACTTTTACTTTCAGGATGCACCACCACGACCGATCATCACTATGTTTTTTCAGACCAGACAACAAACGGCATCGACATTCAGGCTGAAGTCACTGAACGACTCGGCATTCGCGCCATTCTCACCCGGGGTTCCATGAGCCTCGGGAAATCCGACGGAGGACTCCCGCCCGATGAGGTTGTACAGAATGCGGATGACATACTCAAGGATAGCGAACGCCTGATACACCGGTTCCATCAAACGAATGAAGGGGCAATGTTACAAATCGCACTGGCGCCCTGCTCGCCATTTTCCGTCACCACAGAGTTGATGAGAGACAGCGCAGTACTTGCCCGGGAACACGGTGTCCTGTTACACACTCACCTCGCCGAGACGATGGATGAGAATGATTTTTGTCTCGAGAAATTCGGCGTCAGGCCAGTAGACTATCTTGAACAGGTCGGGTGGCTGGCGAACGATGTCTGGCTGGCACATGGCATTCATTTTGACAGTCAGGAAATGAACCGACTCGGAAGCTCCGGCGTTGCTATTTCGCACTGCCCCTCCTCCAATATGATCCTGGCATCGGGAATCAGCCCTGTGAAAGAGCTCATCAAGGCAGGATGTGCGGTAGGGATCGGAGTAGACGGCTCGGCATCCAATGATGCTTCGAATTTAATTCAGGAGATCAGGCAGGCTTTCCTGATCCAAAGATTGAAGTATGGCTCGGCAAACGTCAGCCACAAAGATGCTCTGCATTTGGGCACAACCGGCGGCGCGGCGTTATTCCATCGCCAGGACATCGGTGAAATAGCGGTTGGGAAACAGGCGGATGTCGCCTTATTCAACCTTGAAGAACTGAGGTTTAGCGGAGCAGGCGACCCAATCGCCGCACTGGTGCTGTGTGGCGCACACCGTGCAGAAGCTGTGATGGTGGCGGGCAGATGGCGCGTAAGAGAACACCAACTCGTAGATATAGACCTTGCACAGGTGATGAACGACCAGAAAAAAGCAGCCTTAAAGCTTACCGGATAGCCATCTATCGAGGTAGTTCGTTCTGGTACTGGGCCCAGTTCGCAACCAGCGCCTTAACGACGACACTACCAACCCTGTATGCTGCTTCCAGCGCCGCACGCCCCTTATCAGGATATTCTGCCGTCGCGCTCCATGTTGCTGTCTTGCCGGGAGGCGGCACCGTAAAATTACTTGCGGTTCTCAGTACCAGAACTCTGTTCGCGTCGACCTTGTTGATACGGGCAAGCCTGTGAAGCGCGGTCATCGTTCCACTGTCCTCCATGTTGCTGGTCATAAAATTTCCCTGCTGCGATGAGTAGAGTTTTACCCAATCATTTGCCCAATGATTGAGATGATGCCCATGCCAATAAGTGCTCGAGGACAAAGTATCACCGATGGTCACAAACGGAGGTTTCATGGCATTTGGATTGTCACCGAACTGCGCTCGAAACTTTGCCAGGCTGCCACTTGCCGGGATTTCAACATCCCTGGTTAGTCTGTACGCCCAATTCACGAGGGAATCGTTGAGCGCAAACTTGATGGTATCAACCGTCCAGCCTGTAGACAGGTCTGACTGCACCTTCGCCGGTTTATCACTACCCAACGGAATAATGCCATAGGGCCAGTCAGCCGGTATTTCCCGCGCGTCTATCTGAACCAACAGATCACCATCTATAACAAACTTGGCCCAGGCGGCCGAGCCGAGCGACAAATCTTCCGGGTCTACGCCGGCGATACCCGCTACCAACCAATAAGCATTTGATAAATCGAATCTATCATCCATCCCGAGCGCCATTACCGATGCTGTCGCATTGGCAATGCCACCTCCTGTACATATTCCTAACACGCCGTCTTCGCTAAGCCGAAGGTCAAACTCACCCGCAGGGAAAGGCAGGCTCTTTTCCAGCGGCAATCTTTCAGCCCAGAACTGGAACTCTCCGGGCCGGTCACCCGTTATTTCCCCATACTCAAACATGGAAATCACCACCACTTTGATGGCGATCGGCGCGGCAACGGCCAATAAAGGTATTACTGAGAATATCAGTGCAAACAAGCTTGTCTTTATTCCAAACATATCCCTGGCTACTCTCCTATTCCTGATCCAATACCCAACAGGGCTGATAATCCTCGACGTTGATCCTCATTCGTTTCTGACTAATGAACTCTTTTAGCAGAAGATCAAGTTCTGCCATCAGCAAAACATCACCATTTAACCTGTATGGCCCATGCTGCCTGATAAGTTGTATACCACTGGCCTTAACATTACCTGCAACAATCCCTGAAAATGCGCAACGCAGCTCGGAAGCAAGCTGATATGCGGGCTGGTCCTTAGTGAGATTAAGCGCAGCCATGTTTTCATGAGTTGGAATGAAAGGCTGCTGCAACCCATGATCGATGGTCAGATCCCAATTAAACCCATAGGCATCCTGGGTTTTCATCCGGTGCTTGCGTACGCGCTCTACGCCGTGTCTGGCCGTCTGGGCGACTCGTTCGGGGTCGCCAACAATAATCAGGTAGTGTGCCGCCGCTTCCTCACCTAACGTTGCACGAATGAATCGATCAAGGGAGTCGAAGTAATCTTTCTTTTCTACCGGCGCAGTTAGGATAAACGAATAGGGTAGATCCCGATTGTGCTCATTCATCAGGACGCTTAACAGGTAAAGAACCTCTTCTGCGGTGCCGGCACCACCGGGAAATACTACGATGCTGTGAGCCACCCTGACAAAAGCTTCAAGACGCTTTTCTATATCCGGCAGGATCACAAGTTCATTGACGATGGGATTGGGCGCCTCAGCAGCGATAATCCCAGGCTCTGTGATACCAATGTATCGCCTTCGGTCTATCTGTTGTTTGGCATGGCCAATGGCAGCCCCTTTCATCGGCCCCTTCATGGCACCGGGCCCGCAACCGGTAGCGATATTCAGCCCCCGCAGCCCCAATTGATACCCTACTTCCTTGGTGTATTCGTACTCCACGCGATCGATCGAGTGACCACCCCAGCAAATCACCAGGTCTGGCCGCAGGTTTGGCTGGACAATATTCGCGTTACGCAGGATGTCAAATACGACCTCGGTGATTCCGGCGCTGGTTTCCAGCTCATGCAATCCATCACGCGACAGAATGTGATTGACGTAAACCACATCACGAAGCACCGAAAAAAGATGGTCCTGGATGCCACGAATCATCCTGCCGTCGACAAATGCCGACCCCGGTGCATTACGAACCGCCATCTTCGGACCCCGCGCTTCAGGGACAACCTCAATTTCAAAATCAGCGTATCCGGCGAGCAGCTTGTTGACATCGTCCTGGACATTACCAGTATTCAGGATTGCCAGTGCGCATTCACGAAATAACGTTCGCACTTCTTCTTTGGACGACATCAGGCCTTGAATTTCCCGGTTTGATAACAGGTTCAGGGTGCTGATGGGGCGGAGGTTTGACTTACTTTGTCTCTGTTGGCTACCAGGCATCGGTATAGTTTACACTCAAACGACCTGACTCGTTTCGAGCTTCCCTTGTACGAACTGTCCGCGCTCCTTCTTACGGTAGTCACTGCCACTGCACTTTGTTGTTCGGCACGATACCTGGGACCAAACATCTTGCCACCCTTGTTGGCAGGTTCCGTGGTGACCAGTATCTTCATTTCTGAAAAACTCGGCGATATTCATCTGCCGGGCTTAGGCATCATCTCGATTTCTGGTTCGATTCTCATTTACTCCAGCACTTTTCTGCTGACAGATGTCATGTCCGAACTTTACGGCAAAAAATTCGCCCATGCCGCCGTGGTTGGAACGGCCCTGTGTTATCCAATCGTACTGCTCGCCACACAGTTCAGTATTCACTGGGAGCCGAGCCAGCTCTATACGAACCAGTTGCCCTTCGAGTCCGTGATGAGTTTTGCCGGAAGAGTGACTGTGGCATCTCTACTGAGTTACATGGTGAGCCAGACTTTTGATGTTTGGGCTTTTCACCGCATCAAGGTCCGGACCGGTGAGGCCAAGCTGTGGTTAAGGAACAACGGATCAACCGTTGCCAGCCAGTTGCTGGATACTGCGATCTTCTATGGGATAGCCTTTTTTGGCATCATCCCTACAGCGCAGTTAATACAACTGATCTTTGCTACCTATATCCTTAAGATAGTCATCGCGTTGATCGATACACCGTTTGTGTATTTTGTTATCAGGTTCGTCCGTCGCGGGCAACACGGCCCGCCCACGGCCCGCCGCCCATAATAGGGCCTTGACGATTGTGCATTCCCGCAGCGCATACTGCTAGCTGAGGACAGTTAATGGGACTAATTCTAAATTACTGACCGTTTAACCTTCCACACTGGCACGGTAGCTGTCGAACTTCTGCCTTAACGTTTTTACCCGATCAGGCTCACGCTGAATCAGGTTATGAACCTCATAACGATCGTGTAACAAGTTGAACAGGTATTGCGGCTGACCGTCGGGGTCAAGAATCATTTTCCACCAGCCATCCCGTACAGCATATTCCATCCCATCCGGTGTCGAGACAGACCAGTAAAAAATGCCGCTTCGTTCCAGGGACGTGGCTTCGTCTTGATCAAGCAAACCGGTGATAGATTGCCCGTCTACCGCCCTACCCTCCGGAAGCACCAACTCAAGGTAATCAGCAATTGTCGGGAGAATATCGAGCGCGGTTACCGGTGTGTCTGCCAACACCCCGCTTGCCAACCTGCCGGGCCAGCGAAATATGCCCGGAACCCGAAGACCACCTTCAAACAGGTATCGCTTCCGGCCTCTGAAACCTCCCGTCTCACCCGCCATGTTGAGTTCCCAGGCTTCCTGCGGGTCACTGGTCACCGGTCCATTATCGCTACTAAATATAACCAAAGTGTCATCCAGCCTGCCTGACTGGCGCAGTAATTCCAGCACTCGACCCATCTGGGCATCCATGTAGGAAATATTTGCATAGTATTCACCTTTGCCCCGGTTGGGCCTGTCCGCCCAGTCCATGTAATAACGCCAGGGGTCTGCCCTCGATTCATCAGTTAGAAACTGGTCGTATTGAACAAGGTATTTTTCGGGCGAAGCAACCGGTGTGTGCACTTCACTGTAGGTCAGTAGTAGAAAAAATGGCTCATCATGAGCACTGGACAACCACTCGATGGCTTCATCGGTGATCAGTTCCGCTGAGAACTTGTTCGTCTGGCCTACAGGCTCGTTATTTCGATACATATTGTCTGGATACAACTTCCCGCTCTTCGCCTTTTCAGCTTTTTCATTCTTGACCCAGGCCGACAGGCCGTACTGATAGTCAAACCCGAAATCTCGAGGCTGTGGCATATCTTGCAGATGCAGTCCACCGTTCAGGTGCCATTTACCGATCACTGCAGTTCGGTACCCCAGGGGTTTGACCAGTTGTGCGATCGTAAACTCGTCCCGGGCAAGAGAAACATCGGAATTATCGGGTATCCACGATTTCACGCCCGTTCGATACGGTGTCCTTCCTGTTAGCAGCCCTGCGCGTGATGGAGAACACAAAGCTGAGGGTGCATAGAACTGGGTAAAGCGAACGCCCTCCTTTGCCAACTGATCGATATTCGGTGTTTTCACAAGTGGATGCCCATAGACAGCGGTATCGCCATAACCGAGGTCGTCCACGTAGATAATCAGGATATTGGGGCTGGCAGAGAAGGCTGATGCGGCAAACAGGAAATGAAGTACAGTGAAGGTAAATCGTGTGATCAACTAACTGCTCCTAGAATTTAAGTATTTCCACCCTGAGTTCCTGCAAGTCCAGAACTCCGATCGCATTGTGCCCGGCCACGTGACCGGCACACTCACCGGGATTAAACGTGAGCTGATCACCATGATACTCAATGGTCTGACGGTGGGTATGGCCGTGCAGGATGATGTCGTAGTCACCGGGGTTCACCATCGAAAGCTCAAGCGGATCGTGAACCACAACCATTTTCTTTTCCAGCCACAGCAAGGTCAGTGGCGGCTCGATAAACTCAAAGCCAAACTGGTTAACCGCGCTCGTCAGCGAGTCCCGTTCACCAATATCGTTGTTGCCAAATACTCCCCATAGAGGCGCATTGAGCCCAGCAAATATTTCCAGGGTTTTCGCCTGCGTGATGTCGCCCGTGTGAATAACACGGTCAACCCCAGCTTCATTGAGTAACTCTACAATCTTATTACAGTTCTCAAGATTATTATGTGTATCACTAACCACACCGACTTTCATAAGATTCTCAATTCGTGCCCCGCCGCAGGTTCTTTACAGTCCGCCGCAGGCGCTTTACAGCCACGCCGCAGGCGCTCACAGTTCTTAAGATTATTATCTGTATCACTCACCA
>DTZW01000322.1:31618-81432 GCA_012961165.1 Gammaproteobacteria bacterium
GCCAATCACATGAGTCATTCCAAACCGGGCGCCTTCTACCTGGCGCTTATCCGCTTCACCACGAAGGTGCGTGCTGACCTCATAGATATTCGCAATGCCGGTTGCGCCAAGGGGGTGCCCTTTCGAGAGCAATCCTCCGGATACGTTCACCGGAATCCTGCCACCAAGCGCGACTTCACCTTCATCTATCATTCGGCCTGCTTCACCATCTTTACAAAGCCCCAGGTTCTCGTAATGAAGAATCTCAGCAGTCGCAAAACAGTCATGTAGTTCAACGAGGCTAACATCATCCGGACCAATACCTGCCATTTCATAGGCTTCTTTTACAGCACGTCGGGTCACTGCATTTACATCAGGCATCACCAGATCACGATCGGAATAAGGGTCGCTGGTCAGAATGGAAGCCTTAACCCTGACGGCACGAGCCATACCCAACTCTTTAGCTTTCTTTTCAGAAACCAGCACTGCTGCTGCAGCACCATCCACATTGACTGAACACATCAGTTTGGTATTCGGGTATGAAATCATTTCTGCGTTCATGACTGTTTCAAGCGGAGTTTCTATCTGGTACATCGCCTTTGGGTTTAAAGTCGAATGATGATGGTTCTTCACTGACACCTTTGCGAATTGCTCAAAGGTCGTTCCATAGTTGCGCGAATGTTCCATGCCCGCCTCGGCGAACACTGCAGGCATTGTGCCGGAACCCAGCAGGCCTTCCTTTGGGATACCAGCGGCACCACCACCGCCCCCAAGTAATCCTCTGCCCATTTGCTCAACGCCGACTGCCAGAACAACGTCATTGACGCCGGCCTTGATAGACATCCATGCTTCCCGGAATGCTGTCGCACCAGTTGCACAGGCATTTGCGCAGTTCACAACACCAATACCTGTCTGGCCAATTTCCTGGAGGATTCGCTGCCCTACCATTGCACTAGCCTGACCCAGATTACCGCAATACAACGCCTGCATGTCCTGGATGGTTAATCCTGCGTCGTCCAGTGCCATTAATGCAGCGGTCGCACCCAACTGCGGAACTGTCTTATCGGGAAACCGACCAAACTTGATCATGTCGATACCCATTACATATACATCACTCATAAGTCTCTCCTCGATTAATTGTTGCGCTCAAGCTGCTGGTTGGAAAAAATAGCTAATGTAACTGTTGCCGTCTTTGTCCTTTCGCCCAAGGGCGTCATCGAACACGACATCAACTGGCATATCGAACTGGATCTTAGCTGGGTCCGGTTCAACATTGATCAGATTGCCCTTAACTGTACCACCACCATCAAGATCAACAATCGCGGATATGTAAGGAACTTCAATGCCTGGAAAGCTTCGATGAACAATACTGTAGACATACAGTTTGCCTTTATTGGACAGCCGGGTCGGTTTTAACTGATCACGGGCACCACAACTTGAGCAGTTGTTCCTTTCGCCAAGAAAAATTGCTCCACATCCACATTTTTGACCTTCCAGGTACGGGTCATTTGTGCCGACACCTTTCAGCCAGGGTACAACTGGCAGCGGCCCCTCGTCCTTCGCTTGTTCAGACATTCTTTACCTCAATGATAAATTGCAAAGGGATCAAGGGTAAACCTGAAGGCCCTTCTGTTTCAAGGAATTAGACCAATAGACCCGATAATTTAAAGGGGACGGAGGGAATTAAAGCATTCTGTTCCATCTAATCCCCTCCGTCCCCTTTAAAAGTTAGCCAAAGACGCGGGTCATGGCCTTTTGGGCGCGTTCTCTAAGGGTATCCATCTTGGCAGCCATGACTGGCAATATCATCTGTTCGACGCCTAGCGCTTCAAACCGGCGCATATCGTCAAGCGACCTGACGCTAGCATGGGGGCTGGCATAAAGCTTGATTTCCGACATTGATCGACCGTTTTTCTCCAATTGGCCATTCAGGTACTCCAGCCTCTCTTCAAACGAATCCGGCGTGAGGTTAAAGCCATACCAGCCCTGCCCAACCTGAGCTACTCGCCGCAATGCAGGATCACTCTCGCCTCCAAAGATAATAGGCGGATGGGGTTGCTGGACAGGCTTCGGGTTCTGGTATGACGCCTGTACGGAATAGTATTTACCATCAAAACTGGAGACTTCGTCACACCAGAGTGTCTTCATCACAGCAAGGCACTCGAGCGTTCGGCCAGCCCGGTCTTCCCACGGCACACCCAGGGCATCAAATTCTTCCTTAAGCCAACCAATACCAACACCAAGTTCAAATCGCCCTCCGGACAAATAATCCAGATCCGCGCAGACCTTCGCCGTGTAAACAGGGTTCCTCTGCGGAACGAGACAGATTCCGGTGGCGAGCTTTATCCTGGAAGTATGTGCTGCCACAAAAGTCAGTGCACTGAACGGATCAAGCAGGCTTCGAGGCTCGCCCGCGATTCTGCCATCTTCTGTATACGGGTAACGTGATTCATATTCAGGAAAGAACATCACATGTTCTGGCACCCAGAAACCATAAAAGCCAACCTCTTCCACATGCTGGGCAGCCTCAATAATGTACGATGGACTTGTGTATTCGTTAAACGCCATCTGGCATCCGATTTTCATGCTCACTCCTTTTTGTTACTAGGCAAATTGTTCACAGGCGCGACTTGTCACGCCTATATTGCAACACCAGATTTTGAATCTACTCGCCACTATACCGCAGTGACACGGTGGTTGTAGACATACCTGACATCTCCGTTGGTGCTAAGCTCGCACTTATGGCCGATTGCAAACATAGCTGGATGTGCCACGGCAGAAAACTCGCGCTGGATACTATTCTGGATGACTGGCTGGGTCCCACCCTCGCACTGGTACATTGTGAGGAATGTGGTAACCCGGCGCTCCTTCACCTGGTTAGCTGGCGCGGAAACGGTCTGGCAGAGCGAATCTACGCCATCAGGCTTGTCGACTCCAGGACGAGGAATACCTACCTTGCCAATATCAACCGTGACTACTGTGACCTGACCCGAAAAGCTTCAGAAACTGAAGCACTCATTAGCGCCTGCAGTCAGAACGCCAGGCTGGTTCTGGTCACCGGTCCTGAAATGATAGTTGAAGCGTCTTCCAGGGACTTATTCAACCCTCCGGTCACGGACTGGCAGGATGTAAAAACAGAGACCTATGATGGCTGGATGAAATTTTTGCCGATATGACCAATCGTGTATCCAGGTGTTTGTATGAGCTTGATTTCATCGCAGACGTGATGGTCATTGCTGACCAGATCAATAAGGCCTGCTCCCAGAACGTGTTTGATGGAATCTGAGAGTACGTTCAGATTTAAATCCTTCAACCATGGTTCAACGTCCTCGGTTTCCTGTTCATCATTCACATAATCGAATTCAGTGCGCACAATCAGATAGCGCGCTTTCGGAAATGTGGGTACCCAAGTGTCGTTTACCAGCATGGTATTCCAGCCCACATAGTCCGGGTGATGGAGAGTACACAAGTCAATGCGGTCTTCGTCGCAGGGATTGATGTGAGGAGGTATTCACGAAACGTTATCAATACTCAACATCTTTCGCCTTCTTTTTGAAAGTGCGAAACTGGGCGAGGTCGTAAAAATCCAGGAAAGCTATGAAACCTCAATCAATCTCAGCCGTTATTTTGGGATTATTCGCGTCGGGTTGTTCTTCCTTGGTTTCGAGAGTATTTCCTCTTGATGACTTGCCACCGCCTTCTGGGCCCCACGTCGTCGGCACACAGTTTTTTGAGTGGGTCGATGCGTCGCGCGAGGAACTGTTTACCGATGACCCGAGTGACCACCGCCGGTTGGCGGGTCAGGTTTGGTATCCAGCCGCTGCAACGAGTGGCGAGGCTCGCCAACCGTACTTGGATTTTCCGGAACGGCGTCTCGATATGATCGCTTATCAGTCGGGGCTACCCCGTTTCATGATCGCGCATATGCAGCGGGTTCAAACCAACGCTGTTCTGAATGCACCTTTTCTGGCGCAGGACCAGAAGACGCCAGTAGTTCTGTTTTCCCACGGCTTAAGCGGTATGAAGAATCAGAACACCATACAGGCAGAGGTGCTGGCCAGCCACGGCATCACGGTCATCAGTGTAGACCACGCCTATGATGCTTTCCTGACGATTTTCGCTGACGGGTCCGAGGCGGATTACCGATCATCGGATACAGAAAACCGTACCGGGGAGGCATTTATCGCCTTTCGATTACCCCAATTAGACACCCGGGTTGCCGATCTTGTCTTTGTACTGAACGAAATAGAGCGGCGAAGTGACGAGACCGATAGCATTTGGGCCAACCTGCAGACTGACGCCGTCGGCGTGTTTGGACATTCTTTCGGTGGCGCGACGGCACTTATGTTGTTAACAAAAGACGATCGAGTGACCAAAGCTTTGGCCTTGGATGGCTGGATGGTTCCCGTGCCGCGAGAGGTTATTTCCGCTGGCACGGAGAAACCATTTTATTATCTTGGGCAGGCCGCATGGGACGACCCCATCAATTACAAAAAACTCGACAAGTTTTTGAAGGCGTCTCCCCAGGCCCGGAAACAATTGGTGCCAGGCACCAAGCACTTTGACTACTCGGATGCACCGCAGTTTTCTAACCTGGCCAAGCGGTTTGGACTGTCTGGAGAGGTCTCACGCCCAGAGCTCAGAAAACTTATTAACAAAGCGGTTCTTACCTTCTTTGAGTGACGCTAGAGCCAGTAGCGGTTGGGCCAGGGCAGTGCAACCCTCGCTGACCGCCAGGATGCTGCCCTGAGTTCCGAAGGCGCTGGATCGGCGGAGAGGGCCACGACCGCGGTATCATCCTTGTGATCTATGCAAACGGCAATGACATTGCCGCCGGGTTTGTTCGCCGAAAAAATCGTGGCTTCCATGATCATCGGCTTGGCGGGTATCCGGGCACTAGAGCTGCGCCCGGTGAAATAGACGGTGCATCATTGATACCTAAGGGTCAAAACCAAACATGGGAATGATGCCAGCGACGCGAAAACATGTTTACCTTCCTTGGCTTTTTTTAATGTTAACGAGCAGCTTTGCAGGAAGAACAATGGCCTTTAGACTTGTAAATATCGAGGGCAGGTCCGCGCTGGCTTTATAGGATGGTTACGCTGATCCAGAAACCATCTCGAAGGGGCGCCTCTCTCCACCTTCCAACTAGACAATAACACCGCATTAGGTGTTATTGTCGATTCTTCTGCAGGGAGAATTGTTATGTCGTCGATTGCATATTTGTCAGCTTTAGAACTAGCCAGCAAGCTTCGGGATAAACAGATCAGTTCGGTTGAAATCACCCAACACTACATTGATCGCATTGAAAAGTATGATGGCTCAATCAACGCAGTCGTCGTTCGAACCTTTGAGGATGCGTTGGAAAAAGCAGCTGCAGCCGATGCGGCACTTGGCGCGACAAAGGGTAGCTCCGGTCAACCTCCAGGCCCACTGCATGGCGTTCCCATGACGATTAAAGAATCTTATGTTATGGCGAATACGCCAACGACATGGGGCATCGAGGGATTCAAAGAAAACGTATCCAAGACTGATGGCTTGGCGGTGCAGCGCTTTCGGAAAAATGGGGCACACTTTCTTGGTAAAACAAACGTGCCCGTCGAGCTTGCGGACTTTCAGAGTTATAACCCTATCTACGGAACCACAGGTAACCCCTTCGATACAACAAAAACACCAGGGGGATCATCCGGTGGTAGTGCTGCTGCATTGGCAGCGGGCTTTACCGGGCTCGAGGCAGGTTCTGATATAGGTGGTTCGATACGTAACCCAGCCCACTTCTGCGGCGTATTCGGTCACAAACCGACCTACGGGATCGTACCGATGCAAGGTCATGAACTGGTTGCCAATATGCCAGAGGCAGATCTGGCAGTGTGTGGACCCCTTGCAAGAACTGCTGAAGATCTTGAACTTGCTTTGAACATCATGGCAGGACCAGCAGATCGAGAAGCAGTAGGTTGGCAGCTCTCGCTTCCCGCCGCTGACAAAAAAAATCTAAAAGATTTTCGTGTCGCGATATGGCCTACTGATGAGATGGCGCCTGTTACCGCCGAGATCGCAGACCGGGCAACTATGGTGGGTGAAACCCTATCAAGGCTAGGTGCCACAGTTTCAGATTTAGCGCGCCCCGATATTGACCTTTACCGCGCGCAGGGCAACTACCATACCTTGCTTAATACGGTGATGACCGGCGCGATGGGTGATAGTGCTGTCGCCGAAGCGCAGGCAAACGCTGATCAATTTGATTCTTCTGACAACTCAATGGCGGCGATAGCTGCGCGATCAGTCGTCCTGTCGCACCGAGATTGGATGAGAAGTAATACCCAACGCGAACAACTTCGGCATGCATGGAGTGCATTCTTTGAAGAATGGGATATTTTGATCTGCCCGCAGATGGCAACCGCTGCTTTTCCTCATGATCATAGTCAGATGAGTGAACGTACTTTAAAAGTTGATAATGAAGAACAGGATTATTTCCAACAAATATTCTGGGCAGGTATGGCGGTGAATGCCTACCTTCCAAGCACTGTATTTCCAACGGGACTGTCCAGAGAAGGATTACCCATCGGCCTGCAAGCGGTAAGTGCACCTTACAGAGACTACCGAACGATAGAGTTTGCGCGCCTGATATCCCGTGAGATTGGCGGTTTTATACAACCAGACGGTTACGGCTAATTATAAAAACGATAATCACAAATTAACATCACATCAGAGCAGCAGCACCATATTTGCGATTAAATTTGATACACCACAGTCTGATGGCGACGACACTGACAACGATTCCAGATGGCCCAGTCACGCCTAACGGAATGACGATTGATGCCGATTATGTTTACCATATGGGTTTGAAGGAGACCTTATCAAACACCTGGCGAAGATTTGGAATGATACGATCAGCCGCCAGCAACTTGGTTGGGCCTAACCTGTCGCTATCGAGTTAAAGACGGCTATGTCATGCTATCTAAACGCAGAGGATAGAAATCAAACGTTCACACGTTGAATTCTGGCCACCTATCCATCCAGGGCCTCAACACGGCAATCAGCGCGGCCAGATCAAGCAATTCCTGCTCCGAATCCCAGCCGGCCATGGCATTGAGTCCAGTTGGAAGCGATTCCCCGATAAAACCGCAAGGTATGGAAATTGCCGGATGTCCGGTCATATTGGCCAGCGCTAAATGGATCCACCAGCGACTCAAAGGAAGCATTTCGCCGCCAATATTGACTCGCTGCACCCCATCAGAATCTGCAGGTGGGGGTCTCGCCGTCACCGTGGGTGTAACAATAAAATCAAATTCACTGAAAATTGTTTCAACACGATCATATAACCGGGATCGCTCTATGGCTTGTTGTTGAAGTTGGACACCGTCACTATGATAGTCGCTGCCCTCAAGTAACTGATGCAATCCTGGATCCAGAAGCGCTTGCTGCTGCTGAGTCATGGAACGAACTCTGGCGGCGAGATTAGTCGTCAACAGGTTCGAAAAGATACTCGAATCGAATTTTACGGGATCGGAACTGGCCACCTCGATATTCATACCGGATGATGCCAGAAGAGAGAGCATCGCCTCGACTGACTCAAGCATCTCCTGGTCGACCGTATTACCACCCATCGATGGAATCATTAACAACCTTTTCCCCTTCAATTTGAGTTCGGGGTCTTTCGCAATCTCAACGGGTCTGCGCAGCCTTCTCGACAAGGGGTCAGAAGGGTGAGCACCCGACATCGCATTTAACATGGCCGCCAAATCAGGCACTGTCCGGGAATTTATTGAAACCGAACTATTATTGCCAAAATGAAAGGGCCAGGTCTCATGGGGAATCGCCCCAAGGGTGGGTTTTAAGCCTAAAACCCCGCAGACCGCCGCTGGTATCCGAGCTGAGCCGCCCCCGTCGGTGGACACTGCCAGAGTTCCCATTCCTGTGGCTACGGCGACACCAGCACCACCACTGCTACCACCCGAGGTCAGTCTGGTATTCCACGGATTACGCGTAATGCCACAAAGCAGTGAATCTGTTGTGACTTTCACGGCAAACTCTGGGGTCGTGGTTTTACCCACCAAAATAGCGCCTGCCTGGCGCATCCTCGACACACCGACAGCATCAGTGTCTGGTATATAAGCTGCAAATGCTCTGGAACCGTAGGTAGATCGCACGCCAGCTGTATTAAGTAAATCCTTCACGGTAAAGGGCACGCCATGAAGTGCAGGAAGATCCTCCGCAGCATTATCTGCAACCATTTGATCAGCCAGGCGCGCCTGAGTACGGGCTCCCGATACATCCAAATTCACAAAAGCGTTTAAATGCTGATCGACTTCTTTAATACGCGACAAGGTCGCTTCCAGCACTTCTGAGGCACTGGTTTCTCCGCTTTTAATGAGTCTGGCGAGCTCTACGCCAGGCAGCTTGACAATATCCATAGCCTATTGTTCCGTTATGCAACAACCGGTTTATATCCCCAACGTGCACCTAACACCCATTTATAGAGATGCAATCGTAACTTTACGCTTCGATTATAGCTTACATACTTACCAGGTTGATCCCCGCCTCATATTGTAAGCCAATACATGAAGACTCACTTCAGAAGTGACCCTAGCAGTGGTTTTAGTCAAAAAGTGAGTCGCACCCATCCAGTGACTCAACAGGTGCATCGAGTTGGTCCTTGATAGGTCGGGTCTCTTGAGAGGGTGCTTGTGCTTCGGTCTTAGACAACAGGGACAGGTATTGATCAATGCCGGTATCAACTTCTTCAAGACGCCGTTTTATACCTCCCGTTTAAAGTTCTTGTTACGATTGTCAACTTCGATGAACTTGCTCAGTGGAAGAGATTTATGCATCTTGGGTTGAGAGGTTTTTGTTGTCTTTCCCCATAGCTTTCCCAATGGATTTAATGCCCTTTTCCGGGCAGAAAAGCGCGCACTACTCGACCTTCGTAATGGATTTGTGGTCTTATTAAGCGAATCAATGAAAACGAGTACGCTGATGCCAAACTATCCGCCGATCTACCGATATGGATTGCCCGGGATATTTCTGGCTGCAAGTCTGCTCGTGGGCTGTCAGCCAGGCCATGAGGCGACCCCTGGTACGGACACCCCACCTTCAACATCGCCAGCAATCAGCCTCGAGGTTATCGCGACGGGATCAAACATCGCCGGCGCTAATGGTGTGGCCATTGGCCCTGATGGATTACTCTACGTCGCCTCTGTACTGGGTTCCACCATTACCGTACTCGACCCGGATAGCGGAGATGTGGTTCGTACCTGGGGACTTGAAGATGGAGTAATCGGTCCGGATGACCTCGCATTTGGACCGGACGGCAGCTGGTTCTGGACGTCCATCATGACCGGGGAGGTTGGAGGATTTGATGCCGACGGAAATAAAGTCATCGCCGCTCAGCTGACACCGGGCGTCAATCCAATTACGTTCTCTGATGACGGACGGCTGTTCGTTGCACAGTGTTTCTTTGGTGACGACCTGTATGAAGTTGATCCAAAAGGAATCAACGAAGCGCGCCTCATTTCCGATCAACTCGGACCAGGCTGCGGCCTCAATGGAATGGACTGGGGGCCGGATGGTCGACTGTATGGTCCACGATGGTTTAATGGCGAAGTCATTAGTTTCAACGTCGATGACAATACTTATCGTCTGGAGGCTACAGGGTTCTCCACACCGGCCGCCGTAAAATTTAGTGCAACTGGAGAACTGCATGTGCTAGACACCGGTACCGGCGCTGTAATCAAGGTTGACGACGGTAAAATGACTGAAGTGGCCATGTTTTCACCGGGGCTCGACAACTTTGTCTTTGACAGTGACGGCAGATTGTTTGTTTCCAGTTTTGCAGACGGTTTTGTTAGTCGCCGTGACAACGACGGTACGGTGACTGAATTGCAACCGGGCGGAATGTCCCATTCAGGTGGCGTTACGTTCCATCAGGGAGAAATTATCACGGCTGACCTGCACGCGATCCGAGGCTATCATCTTGATGGCAGTGAAAGTTTTGTACAACGCAATGTGCTCCGCGTGGGTATTATGGGCAGCGCCCTAAATATAGCGAGCGATGGCGATAACTTGCTCCTGACGTCCTGGGTGGATGGCGATGTCCGGGTGTGGGACCAGACTAACCAGCGTCGCGTCTGGCAAAAGGCAGCTCTTGCCGGTCCAGTTGCCGCCGTCCGCTATGCAGGGCTTGTTGTCGTTGCTGAACATGGTACACACCGTGTAGTAGGTTTTTCTGATTCAGATGATTCTGTGGAAATTGTATTCGCCGCTGAATTGCCAGCACCCACCGGACTGTTTGCAGTCGGTGAGACCTTGTATGTCTCTGACCGCGTACTTGGCCAGATATTGAAAGTGGCTGCTGCGGGCAAACCACTTGCCCTTCCTGAAGTAGTTGTCGGCGGCCTCACGACACCGGAAGGGTTTATCGTACGTGACGGAAATTTCATCGTCGTTGAAGCAGATACCGGCGCAATCACCGAAATCGATGCGACTGGCAACCGGCGTCATCTAGGCACCATTACCCCGGGTAGCCAGGCAGCAAGCCCGGCGGAGCCCCCGTCGCAGGTATTTAACGGTATAGCTCAGGATAATGACGGTAATCTTTACGTCGCAGGTGAAACTGAACGTAAGCTTTTCCGCATCAAGGCCAACCAATGACAAGCCAGCCTTTAACTCACATAAGTACACGACTCATGATCCGAAAACTTTTCTGTGCCCTATTGCTCTCATTCCATGTTGCGGGTGTGTACGCTGATGATGATAACCAGACAGCGATTGCCCTGGCCATGGGAACACTCGACAAATTCATACTGGAATTCAACAACAGGGATCTTGAGGCAGTCGCTGCAACCCTGAATTATCCGCATGTGCGCTTCGCTAGCGGTAATGTAGTGATATTCGAAGGCGCGAAATCGTTCACAGATCGCCTGCTTTACAAAACCCTTACCGACAGCGGTTGGGATCATTCACATTGGTTGAGCCGAGATGTTGTATTGTCTTCACCGGATAAAGTCCATATCGCCACGACCTTCCAGCGTTACAACGAATCCAATGAACCCATTGGCACCTATGAGTCGCTTTATATAGTGACTCAAAAAAATGGTCACTGGGGAATCCAGGCCAGATCGTCACTCGCCCCTTAGCGCTTCATCTGCGCGTTAAGCAAACGCCAATAGTCGAGAATTCGTTACAAGTGGATGATGACGGTTTCTAGCATAGTGTTCGATACGTTTGCTTTGCTCATTGGGGTGCTACGTAGCATAGCTGCTTCGCGCCGACCAAGCTGGCGTTACAGGTCGTTGTGAAAGTCGAACTCTAAACCTCTAACCAGGTACCTAGACACCCTACCCGTCTCGGCCCAGTTGCTCCAACTTATCTATTGGCAGACTTACCAAAAAACTCGTTCCCCTGGGCTTGTTACTTTTAACCTCAATCCTGCCATCAGCATAATCTACCAGCCCTTTAACGCGAGACAACCCTAACCCTATACTCTCATAGAGCTCCCGGGAAGAATAGAAAGGTTCAAAAATACGAGACTGTGTTTCTTCATCCATGCCCACGCCAAGGTCTGAAACCTCTATTAACAATTCTTGTTGCGTCAATGAGCTTCTCAACAAAACAGGGGTTGGATCAGCGATCACTGCCTGCAGTGCATTAACGACCATAGGCACGAGAATATCCAGCATCAATGTGGAGGGAACTTCGAGCAGAGCACTACTGTCATCGAACTCAAAGACTAACGAGTTTTCTTTGCTGGTAATCGAAGAGCCTAATAGTCTTTGAATATTTTCAAAAACCGATTCAAGGCTACCTCGTTCGGTTTCAAGTTTAAAACCATAGCCAGCGTATCCTTGCAAGGCTTCGACAATTTTTACACACTCGTCCAGAGAATCTTTGATATCAATAACCCAGTCCGGCTCATAACCAAGCTCAGCTGAAAGGTAATCGACATTACCCTTAACGACAGTCAATCGATTGTTAAGGTTATGTGAAAGTCCCGCGGAAAGTTTCATGATAGATTGCTGCTTTTCGTTGTTAACGAGAATTTCAGTTTGTTCCTCTATAATTTTTTTAGCTTCTATCGCTTCAATTCGTTGTTCATACAGGTCAATAAATGTGCTCGCCTTGGCCCGGAGTTGTTTTGTATTGAATGGTTTGAACAGATAGTCGACCGCGCCGCAATCGTATCCCTCATCAATAAGATCGGTTGCATAAACGTCAGCCGTTAAGAACAATATGGGGGTGTGCTTATTTTTTCCTGTTTGCCTGATTTTCTTTGCGGCCTCAATGCCGTTGACCTTGGGCATGTGAACATCGAGAACAATAAACGCAAATTCGATGCTTGCGCATAGGTCGACAGCTTCCATTGCACTTAAGCATTGGTGCAATTCAATATTGAGGACCCTAAAAGTGAGTTTCAGGACCAAAAGATTTTCGGGGGTGTCATCGACTATTAATATCGGTACTTCATTCATGTCTGATCAACAATAATTGGCTAACTAAACAGGGATACTTTTAGATACTTCCTGAATATTATGCCCATACTACCCGACCCTATTACACTTGAATTGCATGAGATACGTATTTTTTGTATTTTTGTGGGCTTTTTATGTATTTCTTAAATTTCAATCATCGCACTTCAGGCGTATAAAAGCCTTTAGAAAGATAGAGAAAAACTGACCCGCACTCAAAAGGGGTATTGGGGAAGTTGCGGCATGCGCCGGTATTCGAGGATACACTGATGACGTCGGCTTCTTCGATAACAGCAATAAGTAATCCAATCCGAGGCCCTTGGCAAGTTTGCTCCACTTCCCTGGTCGCTCATGTGAGTCGCCAGCACGCGGTTAACTGTACATAGCGTAAAATAGCTCGTCTTGATCGATTGGTTTGCTAACAAATGCATTAGCGCCAGCGCTTATAGCCATTGCTCTATTTTCGTCAGCGATGAAAGCTGTGACTACTACAATCCTGGGTTGGGTGATTTTTGCATTTTCTCTGATGCACTTTATCGCCTCATAGCCGTCCATCACTGGCATCTGCAGATCCATTAAGACTATATCAAATTCCTCAATACTAACTTGATCGACGGCTTCTTTGCCATTAACAGCAACGCTGGGGGAAAAGCCTTTCGTTTCCAGGATATGCCTTAGAAGGATGACATTTATATTGTTGTCGTCAACGATTAAAACATTTAGTGGCATTTCGGTGTGGTCATCTACAAGTGCCTTTTTCTTGATCAACTCAGCCCGTTCAAACGGAAACTCCAGCGTAAAGGTAGAACCTACTCCAAATTCGCTGACGACTGCAAGCGATCCACCCATCGCTTCGCTAATACGTTGAGAAATACATAGCCCTAGCCCAGTGCCTTGGAACCCTCTTGATAGTGATGAATCAATTTGTTCAAAGGCATCGAAGATTACCTTACAATCCTCCTCCTTGATACCAATTCCCTCATCCTCGACAGCAATACTAAGTCTTTCTGCATCGCCTGAAGCTTTCAACACGCATCTTAAAGTTATCGATCCATCTTCAGTGAATTTCAATGCGTTGCTAAGTAGATTGATTAAAATTTGCTTTAGGCAGACAGGATCTATGGCAATTGTACTAGGTACTGATTCAGCGATGTCGAGTTGAACATGAACTTTGGATTGTTTATTAGCGGCGCAAGCAAGCGAGACACAATCAGCAATATGTCCGCGCAGATCCACCACGACTATTTTTTGTACAACTTCACCGTGCTCTATTTTAGAGAAATCCAGTATATCGGTAATCATCTCCAGGAGATGTTGCCCTGAACCGCCAATCGCTTGCACAAGCTCGATTTGTTCTTCATCGAGATTCTGCTCAATAAGCAGGTCCGATATTCCGATTACGGCATTCAATGGCGTTCTTATTTCATGACTCATATTCGCCAGAAACACGCTTTTAGCAGTATTGGCCTTCTCAGCATCTTCCTTTGCCCCTACCAGCACTATTGCTTGAGACTCTAGTTGTTCAGTTCGCTGCTTTAGTTTCTGAGTACGCTCAAAGACAGTCTCCTCAAGATTTCTCAATAAACTCAGAAGATGCTCGGTAAGTCCTTTGACCTCGACAGGTACCCCTCGACCATATAATACCTCGCTTGAATCAATATCTTCAGCAGAGTCTATAGTCGCAAGCGCCATTATAGGTGTTGAGATGAGCCTAAGTGTCCGATTTGATATCAATAACGACAGTAGAACAAAGAGGACGCCGCTGCTGATAACGAGTACGCTGTTACTTGTTTCGAACCGCCCGAACTCTACCCCTTCTTGAATCCCTTGAAGTTCTAACGATTTGGCAGATCCTTCATAAGCGCTAATAAGAACCGCGATGCATTCCTCGTAAACAAGCATCGATTCTGCATCTGTACTTTTAACATCATCAGTTGCCCTGGCAGCTAATAGACGCCTTAATCCACTTAGTTCATCTGCAAGTAATTGCACCTCGGCATCATTATATTGGTTTTGATAATGGAAGCGGAATGACGCGAGTGACTCTTCAAGAGACCCTATTTGCTCGCGCACGGGACCTGCTAAATAAGTGACATCACTACCAAAAACAAGATCTGAAATTGTTATAAGAACGTCCAGCGGAATTTTAATTAGCGCAAAAGAAGTTTCAGCTGCAGCGGATTGTGTAAAGATTAATTGTTTCTCTCCCAGTCGGTCAGCCGTGAACTTGACTACTAACGAAAGTCCAATACCTGCAAGAAATGCCGATAGCAATACGGCTATGAGGTAGCTCCGTATTGAGTTCATATTCTTACCTTAAGACTGCTGGTGGGTATTATTCTTAAAGCACTGTACTTACTGTACTTACTGTACTTACTGTACTTATTAAGAGTCCTGAACTCCAGGCCATAGAGCACTCGCAATAAACAAGGCTTTGACGGCAGAACCGACGATAGCTCTATCGCGATGATTTAAGTCGGGTTCCGTCTTCAGTACGTTCGTCACTTCCATCAGGTCTGCGCCTGCCAGCATCGTTGTCAGACGATGCATCATACTCTGGGAAATGGCGCCGCTTCTATTTTTCTGGTACTTGAATTCCGTCAGCGTCATATCTACACCCAAAATCCAAATAATTTCGTCAAGCCCAAAGAGTCCCTTTTCCGTTCTGGCCTGAACGAACCCAATGTGGGCCTCTCCCTGGTATACTACATAAAGGCTGTGAATGCCGAATTCCTGGAAGTGAGACTCTGGTAAAACTTTTACAATCTCGTGCCGCACACTTTCATCGACTACCCCTTCCACGGTTTGAAATGAAGTATAGGTAGGGAAAAACTCTTGAATAATGGAAACAGGTTCGCGAATCGCACAATATGCGATGGCATAAGCCTTTGTTGCTGATAGTTGCAACAAGATTAGACTGAAGATCAACAAAATCGCGCGATCTGAATACGGTATATTAAGCTTCATACTATTCCCAACGATATTTTAACTGGAAATCAATGACATCCTGATCACCATTGTTCGTGAATGAGCTGAACTCTCTCGTATACTGGACTGCCCAGGTGAATCCGGCGATCCGTCCGAAGCGCGCTCCTATACTGGCACTTTTCGCTCGTTTCCAGCCAGATTGAAAATCCTCGTTGTAGCTCTTATATTGGATGTAGCCCACTTTAGCCTCGATCGAGTCGCTCCAATTTAGCTCTACCAAACCATTCCAGGCATCTCTGTCATCCGTATCGCCAAAGGAGAATTGTGACACCAACCCGAATCGATTGAAATACCTTACTCCATCCAGAGCAATTCGCTCCCTCTTGGAGATAATACCGTCGTTCAAAAGGACGTTTCCTCGAAAGATAGATAACCCTAAGCCAGGTTCAGGTAGAAACCTCTGTCGGTTGATTGAGTGACCGACCCTTGCGGTAAACGACCATGGATCCTCATTGTGCCTATATTCGATCCCACTGCCTCGCGAGAGCAATGCCGAATAATCAAACTTACCCAAGGTGCCATTAATACCCACGCCCCAATCAAGCTTCATGGCAAGATCTCTTGGGGTCAAAAGCGTCCGAAGACTTTTACTTGTAGAAACAGGCACTTCAAGACCAAAGGGTAACTCCGTATGGCCTATCAAAATATTTAATTTACCATCACCGCTAACGTGAAAATTAACGGAGGCATTCCTTACAAGGGATTCACAATCATGGTCGTGTTCAAAAAATGGCGGTCTGCGGGCTTGGTTGTCAGTGCACCACATGTCGAGTTGAAGATTAACAGTCGCGACATTACGTTTATTTCCAGCAAAGACTTTTCGAGCGTCAATGCCCGTTGAGTAGAGAACGCCGAGCTTCTGAGAGTCGGCATCCACGAAATAGCTGCCGCGAGCAACGATTTCGAAGGCATTTCGCCAGCTGTTTTGGGCCTGAGCTGCATACAGGTTAGAGCACGACAAGCATAAGCCTACAAAAGACAGTAAAACCGCCTTTAGCGAATACGCATTGCGAAACAAAGTGTGCATTTTCAAAATATATTCAAGAAGCTTCATGCTCGTCACAGAGGACAACCCTGGCAGACGCGCAGCCTCCACTCTTAAGAGCTCTTAGGCTAACTGGGCTAAATCACAAAATCAATGTCGTGCCATAAATTCAATCAATATTTTAACCGCCCTCTTAACCAAAATCGAACTATTAATGACACCTATTTGGCGCCGTGTTGTGTGAACCCTTGCACAAAAAAACCCCTAATCAACGGAGGAATCTCATGGATATATCCTCGAAACTAAAGGTTGGGCTTGCATTTATTGCGAGGGTAAGTAGACGATATGACACTGCAAATACTAGCTGCGTTGCTCGCGCCACCAATCTGGTACCTCAATCGGCATCGTTTGGCTGTTTTGTATCATTAACGGCGTTGCATCCTCTTGAGGTTCCTGCGGATTAGAGGGTACAAGACCCTTGGATCCACGATCCATTGGATCCACCCATTTTACCCAATGGTCTTCAATGATTGCACCGAACTTCTCACCAAAGTCTTCGTGGTGATCGCTACTCTGGTGAATGAGGAATGCCTGAAAATCGTCAAACGAAAGAAGCGCATAATACTCGCCGCGCTCCGGGCCCCTATAGAACTCATAGCGACGGCATCCGGGTTCAGTTGCCCAGGTATCCCGATAAAGCACTGCCTGCATATCCTCATATGCGGTTTCTTGACCTGCTTTGACCTTTATATAAGAAAGTAGTGTTGCCACGATTTTCTCCGGCATAAGTTGACGCGTATCTCTAGCCCCTAGGATATTGATGTGCACCTCAAAAAACCAATGTAAATGCAAACGAACCAAAGTTTCTGGTGACAGGTGTTTACGGTACTGCCTTTCAGTCCTAATAAGGCTCCTAAACTCGCGGTCGGCAATGGCAGCTAGAGGTACGCAAGCACTTTAAATAATCGCAAACCAATTTGACAAACTTCACCGGGAGCAGAACGTGGCCCGCAAGGGTGAACCTGCATTTTTGAGAAAACCAAACCAGGAGCTCTATTTACCCCGACATCATAGTCCTGGCAGTCAATCGGCATCTGGAAGGAACACTCCCCATCAACTTGCCTGAAAGGACTTTTGGGCATCAGAAATCGCTATACTATGATCACTCCTTAGAAAGTGATGCAGAATTTCTCTATACTCTGGTTATTGAGGTTTTCCTTTACGGATTAACAAGCAGCGATGAAAACTTGGCTTAAATTTTTGCTGACAGGCACTCTGATTGGCCTCGTGTTTCCTGGCGCTGCGTTAGTCTGGATCGTTTACGTGCTAAATGAACCACAAACACCTGTTAGTTTTTGGCAGGTGCACGAGGCATTCCCGCTTCTTTTTATCCTTGATCTCGCGCCTTTTGTATTAGGTACTACCTTTTTTATTTTGGGTTTGAAGGTCGGGAAACTGAGAACCGACAGATTACTAATCGAAGAGGAGTACAGGGGCGCACTTTCGGTCGCTAACATCCCTATCATTATGATTAGAATCGGCGGCGTCGTGGAAGGGTGCAACGCGGCTGTCGAAAAAGTACTGGGATTACCCCAGGTAGAAATTATTGGGAAAAACATCCTGACAGATTTCGTGAAAGCTGATGCCCAAGATGAAATGCGAAGTATATTTACAGATTTGTTGCAGACTAAAGAGCTATATAATCTGGAAATACCCTTGATAGATGCCGTCGGTGATCTCAAGTTGGTTCTGATCAGCGCTAAGGTCAGACTGAACACCGCAAAAGAAGTCGATGGTTTTGTGATATTTGGACAGGATATTACACAATTACGAAATCAAGAGGCCGAGATCAACAGGAAGCAGCAACTTGCAAGAATTGGCCAATTGACCGGAGGGGTGGTACACGACCTTAACAATATGCTCAATATTATTGCGGGAAACATAAGATTCCTTAAAGAGGAAGCCGCATATAAAGGTACAGACTCAGAGGAACTGATAGAAGATATAGAATCTGCAGCCTTCGATGCAGTCGAATTGATAAACAGACTCCTGTCGTTCAGCCGAGAACGCCCTGCAGCGCCCAGTGAGATGCCTGCTAAAACAATGATGGAAGAGGCTGAAAAGTTAGCGCGGCGTTTAATAAAAGAGCGCAATATTCTTTTAACCTTCGATCAGTTTAACGATGATGTCCGGTTAAACATAGACTTCGTCTGGTTTAAAAACTGCTTGCTAAATCTGATCAACAACGCCGCAGACTCAATGAATACAGGCACGATCACTGTGACAGCTACCGTTGAAACTTCGTCAAGCGGTAAGGTCGCGAGTTCGTCACCCACGGTACTTCGTATTTCAGTCACTGATGAAGGTTGTGGTATCCCTGACACTGAATTAGCGAGGGTGTTGGAACCCTTCTACACAACGAAAGCACCCGATCAGGGCACGGGTTTAGGACTCGCGATGGTGGACAAATTCTGCCAGGAAAGTGGCGGATACTGCGCAATTTCCTCGGAAATCAACATCGGGACTAAGGTGTCAATGATTCTGCCGTTAATCAATGAATAGCCGCATGGTCGAGGTGACGCGAGTACCAGTGAGTCATCAATCAATTCAGTCCGCAGATTCTCAGTGCACCGGTTCTGCTCGGCGATTACTTTCGTTTTAGTGGCCTCGCTACCGAAACCACGCAACAAGTCGGTCACTGACCGGTAAATACTAGTCAGTGGCGAGCAAAAAATTTGGTAGAACTGTCATTGTATCGGTAATCTCATCGTTCCGAGCACCACTTTCCTCGCCCTAAGACCGCCACCAAATAGCTGATTACAAGCCGCTTTCGGAAATAATTGTAGTCGGATATACATTTTGCGGTGAGAGGATTATTCTTTTTGAAAGAAACTTCCAAAATTCAAGGGTCCTGATGAGGGCAGATGTGAAGCACCCACTGGCTATCGACGGGAAAAATCCCAACAATTTGCGTGGCGATCCAATTCCCAGGGAAAGATATTACAGTCGTGAATTCATGGCCCGGGAATGGGAACGGTTATGGACCAAGGTCTGGCACATTGGTGGACGGGTTAATCAGTTGGTAGAGCCTGGAGATTTCATTGTTGACGACTTCATGCATGAATCAGTAATTATTACCAAGCAGAAAGATGGTTCACTGAAAGGCTATTACAACGCGTGTGGGCACAGAGCCCAGAGACTTGCGTGGGATAAAGGCTCTGTCGATCATTTTACTTGTTCTTATCACGGTTGGACGTGGGGCCTGGACGGCGGGCTTAAAGATTGCCCGGATAGAGATGATTTTCCACAGGGTGATCCGGTTGGTAAGTTAAAGCTGATCGATGTCCGCGTTGATACTTGGGCCGGACTAATCTGGTACAGCATGGATAAAGAGGCGCCCGAGCTGATAGATTATCTCGCCCCATTACCCGAAGTGTACAAAAACCATCAGTTTGAAAAAACTGTGCGAGTGCAATGGATCCGCGTTGCACTCGATTGCAATTGGAAGTTTTGGTCGGACAACTTTGCCGAGTCCTACCACACAAGAACCGCTCATCCACAGGTTCCGCCCATCATTGATCAGGATCATTTCACCTCCAGATATGAAATGTTCCCCATGGGCCATGCACGCATTATTCAGATGGGGCGGCCATCGCTAAGAGACCGCGTGCCGGAAGGCGAGCCGCATCCTTTTGATCAGGTGCTACAACGCTGGGGAATCAATCCAAAGAAATACCCTGATTATGAATCCAAAGTGATGCAGGGCTGGCTTGATCTTAAGAAAGCCAAGAAAAGCCTTTGGAAAGAAAAAGGCTACTTGCACTACGAAAACCTGACCGATGAAGAATTGACGGAAAGTCCCTTTGCAGAAATTTTCCCAAACATCGCCTTTGGTGCATCCGCCGATTCGTTTTCTGTTTTTCGCTGGCTACCGCATCCAGATGATCCAGAGAAATGCTTTTTCGATATGTGGTCGATGGCCTATCCGGTTGAGGGTGAGTCCGAATTTGTCAATCGCACCGCGTTAAATCCAATCGCCATTGAGGAAGCAGAGTTTGATTTTCGTGAATACAACAACGGCGAAGGCGTTCAAGACTTATCTGACCAGGTCGTTTACCAGGACTGGCAGTTGAACGCAGGTCAGAAATCGGGATGGCGTTCGCGCGGTTATCAGGAGCCGTATCTGGCTGCTCAGGAAACAAGGGTGCGGCGCTTTCATGATATTCTGAACGACTATCTGACTGGGAATCCGCCCAATCAACATTAAGAGTCAACATTGAGGTTAACAAGCAAAACTAAAGACCAAGGATAGCCTTGGTAAACAATTTGGTTTCCACAACGTTTTGGAGGCCAACGCTAGCATCTAGAGGTAACGACATATGCGTATACGACACGCTTATAGCGGATTCATTTACGAATCCATGGACGACGGTAACGTCAGCGTAAAAGATCCAAAAACAGGTGACGCCGGTGTTTTCACCCGTGACGCTGTTTGGATTTCCGGCTCGTTGAAGTCTGGCGATCACCATATGATTGGACACGTGGGTGGAAAGACCGCAGAGGGTGCGACCAGCCTTGGCGAGTTTTTCAATCGACGCCGTTGATTCAGGTTGAGCCGACAGGTGTCTCGTTTGAGGCAAATGAAGACGAGACAATTATGGCCGCTGCAATTCGCAACGGTTACACGTGGCCAACCATTTGCGGCGGACAGGGTACGTGTAAGACTTGTGTATTTTTGACGCTGGAAGGTAAGAGTAATCTGGCTGAGATTGAGCCCTGGGAAGAGCAAGCACTGGACTCAATCATTGATACCCTGCCGAAACGGAGCCAAGGCTGGCGACTAGCATGTCAGGCTAAAGTGACAGGTAACGTCAGATTAAGAAAAATTGGTGTAAGACAAGCATAGACAAGTGGCAACGAAATAGGAGGAAGCAAGATGGCTATGACAAAACAGGAAATGGACAGTAAGCTGGCACCCGGTGAGGCTCGCTCCAGAGGAAAGCAGATTCAGGATCTGCTCGATGATGAGACTGTCGAGGTACCCTGGCAATTGCGCGACGCGGATTATACCTATCTCGGCTCCGAACCCCTGGACCGCGATCATTACATCTCTCAAGAATGGTGCGACAAAGAGACCGAAAATCTCTGGTCAAGAGTCTGGCAACTGGCATGCTTTGAACAGGATATTCCCGAAGTGGGCGATCATATTGTTTACGATATCGTTGATTGGTCCTTTATCCTTGTTCGGACCGAACCCGATACCATTAAGGCATTTTATAATTCATGCCTGCATCGAGGTCGCCGACTTTGTACCAATGAATTAGAGCCAGCCAACAAACCAGAATTTCGCTGTCCGTTCCACGGCATCTCGTGGAACATAAACGGTTCACTAAAAACCATACCGCCATCGATCGAATTCGACTTCCCGCACGTCAACAAAGATGAATTTGGTTTGCCTGAGGTCCGATGCGAACGATGGGACGGCTTTGTGTTTATCAATATCGATGACGATGCCGAGCCCCTGATGGATTTCCTTGGCGACATTACTAAACACTTTGAACGCTGGCCATTTGCGAATCGCTGGAAGGCGACGCACAGCGCCAAGATTGTCGACTCTAATTGGAAGCTCGCTCAGGAAGCTTTCATGGAGGCATTCCACGTGTTGGCTACACATCCACAAATGAGCATTGGTCTGCTCGGTGGGGATGGATCAAATACCGAGTACAACATTTATGACAACGGCGATGCTAATTGGAGCCGGATGACCATGGCGCCGCCTATGCCTAACCCTAATTTGCCCTATGAGCTTACTGAACAAGAGCTTATTGAAGAAATGTTCTTCCGAGGTGAAAGCGTTAGCGAAATGGGTGTGCAAAAAATGGCAGGCAGCGTTGATGACCTGCCAGATGGCATAACCACACGCAAGCTGCTCGCCGATTCCGCTCGCAAGAACGAACCAAAAGGCTTTGTGGGCAGCGAACCGACGGACGTGGAGCTTACCTCTGCTATCCAATACCACATATTTCCCAACATCTCGCCGTGGCCGGGTCCGATTTTCTACCGGCATCGCCCCTACGGTCGTGATCCCGATAAGTGCATTATGGAGATCATGATGATGGTGGCCTTGCCGGAAGGCGCCGAACGCCCACCAGCGGCAAAGATCAACTGGCTTGGACCCGACGAGCACTTTGGCAACATCTTTAATCAAGATGTAGAAAATGTTGCTCAGGTACAACGTGGCTTGAAGGCCGCCAAACCACCAGGAGGTTTGACCCTGGGGAATTATCAGGACATCAAAGTCCGCTGGCACCACCGTTTACTTGAAAAATGGGTGAATCGCGAAATCTGAGAGGTTCGCCTGACTATTGGTAACAATCTATCCCAGCGATAGGAACCCGACAATCCAGGCAACTTTTTTATACCACGGGCTTTTTTTTGCGCCACGGGCTTTTCTTGCGCCACGGGCTTTTCTTGCGCCACGGGCTTTTCTTGCGCCACGGGCTTTTCTTGCGCCACGGGCTTTTCTTGCGCCACGGGCGTTTTTGCGCCACGGGCGTTTTTGCGCCACAGGCGATGTGATTGCTGGAGATACTTCGTGAAGGTCAAGGGAGATGCCACGGTTTAAGTCCAAAGGGCTACGCCGATCATTAGGCCACCGATGTGGTGTGCGGAACAAAAAAGACCAACGGCTATAACCATCCTGTAGTTTTCGCCGGCAAGGGACCCAAACAAGTCATAAATCAGCATGCTCAAAATAGATGAGTGTCAATTTGTGCGCTATTATGTGTTCTCTTCTATCCTACGCCAACTGAGAAATACATGATGGACATCTTAATAAACCTGCTCTCCAGCCCTATCGTCTGGATAGTTATTGTCATTTTCTACACCCTAAAGAAGGGCATATACTTTGTGCCGCAGAACCGAGGCTATGTGATCTACACCTTCGGCAAATACGACCAGACTTTAAGCGCGGGTCTGAACTTCATCATTCCCTTTGTCCAGAGGGTGGCCGCAGATCGCAACCTGAAGGAGCAGTCGCTGGACATTTCCTCGCAGTCAGCCATCACTAAGGATAATATCTCACTCGCCATCGACGGTATCTTGTTCATGAAGGTAACCGATGCCGGCGCAGCAACCAATAACGTTACTGATTACAAGACGGCGGTCATCCAACTCGCTATGACCACCATGCGTAATGCCATTGGTTCCATGGAGTTAGATGAGTGTTTCCAAAGTCGGGACGTAATCAACGCCACCATCCTAACGGCCATGACCGAGGCTACCCAGCCCTGGGGCGTGATGGTCACCCGTTATGAAATCAAGGACATATCGCCGCCCCAATCTATCCGCGAAGACATGGAAAAACAAATGACTGCAGAGCGCGAGAAGCGTTCGGTCATTCTGACAGCAGAAGGCGTTAAATCTGCAGCGATTACAGAAGCCGAGGGTCTGAAAGCGGCTCGGGTTCTCGATGCTGAGGCAGCCAAATCGGAACAGGTATTAGCCGCAGAAGCCAACAAAGAACAGCAAATACTCGAAGCCACAGGTAAAGCGGAGGCGATCCGGCTAGTCGCGGATGCTGAGGCCGCCGCTTTGACGACCGTCGGAGACGCTGCTAACACGGATTCGGGTGAAGCCGCGGTCTTACTGACGCTTGCGCAGGATGCCATCGGCGCTCATCGCCAGATCGCCGCTGAGAGCACTATTGTACTTACTGACGGTAAAACCAGCGATAACATCGCCAATACAGTGGCCCAGGCAATTGCCGTATCCAGTTCGTTGAAGTTGTCGAGCGCTGACTCGGGGATCTAAGCGATGGAAATCTTTGAGCTCATCAACGCTAATCATGATCGGGTTTTTTATGTTTTAGCCGGCACCAGTTTTATTTTGGAATTGAGCCTACTGGGGTTAAGCGGGCCACTGCTTTTTTTTGCGATTGCCAGCCTGGTCACAGCTCTTTTAATCAGCGTTGGACTAATTTCAGGTTGGGAGGCAGAAATTTTGGTCGTGGGCGTACTGACAGTCCTGATTGCCTTACTCCTTTGGAGACCATTGAAAAAATTTCAGAATTCAGGTGGCGGCGCTGACACCAGCAGCGACATGATTGGTCGCGTGGTCACTGTGAGCAAGGACATTACAGCCGAGGAAGGCGCCATCCGTTATTCCGGAATCGATTGGCAGGCTCGCCTTGGCGCCAGTGCTAATGAAGCGTTTATCGCTGAAGGAGAACAATGCATTATCGCCTCGGTAAATGGCAATATCATGCTTGTTAAAGAGACCTCACCCTAGGGGGATTGCGCTTAGCCATTCTGGCAATATGCACGCTTTCCTATCCAATTTTGTCGACGATAATCGGAACTTTGGTAACTTAACCACGCCAGGTTTTTTTAACAGAGCAGAAACTAAACCAAAACGCCATATACGGTTCGCCTATTCAGCTCTACGCGCTGCGAGTTCAAGTTGTATTTCCGCAATTCGAGTCCTGTCCAGTCGATAACCAATATAAAAAGCCAGGATCGCCAGTCCTATAATTGACGTTGCCGGTCCCGCTATGATGCCCAGATTGAACAGAACCTCTGCAGACACCTCGCCCGGTGCCGCGCCTCTTGGGAAGTCGATCAAATCAAGACCGATTCCGCCCAGTATGGTCGCGAACGCACCACCGGCCTTGAAGGCAAACGACCTTGCGGAAAAAATAATCCCTTCCTGTCTTTCGCCGGTCAGCAGTTCCTGCTCGTCAGAAATGTCTGCAAACATTGAATTGAGTGTAATCATGATTGCTGGACCAGCAAGGCCACTGGTAAAGATAAATGCCAGCAGCATCGCTAACAGCTCTACACTACCATTCTCTGGCAGCCAATCCGTAAACAGTCGCACGCAAATCATCATGTTGTTGCATACAATTATGACAACAGACAAGCCGATTAACGTTCTACGTTTATCAAGGTGCTTCGTGAGAACTGGTGCGAGCAACACTGAAAAGGGTAATGCGCACAATACTGTCGGACCGATCCAGCGCATGTTTTCAGTTTCCATACCCCAGAAATGAACGTACATGTACACCATGAACGTCCCCTCTATTCCTAACAGGATTACAGCGCAGAAAAGTCCCCCTACCAGCATCCTGTATGAGTGGTTCTTAAAGGCGGTTGTGACCTCGCGGAACAGCCTCCGTGGATTAAGACGCTCGACCGTTTTGAAGTTGGCAGGTGGAAGGTGTGGGATTTCCCCTAGGGTACCGGCAACGCAGAGACTGATGGAAACAAAAATCCCGATCGCGGCCGCGATGGAGAATGGTCCGTAACCATTAGTATTGAGCAGACCATGCGAAAATTCTTCGGTAGTAGGAAAAAATAATGTCAGCATCAGAAACCCAAAACCGGCAGACCCTACAGTGCCAAAGAACTGGCTAAAACTGTAAACCCGAGTCCGATCGAGATAGTCCTGCGCCATCTCTGCACCCAGGGCAAGATGCGGAATATGGTAAAGCGTCAAAAATAATCTTCCCGAAACGGCAAAGGTAACCAGCCAGCCAAAATAGAACATCTCCGACATGCCTGTTGGTGGGTTGAACAGCGCGATGATAGAAATACCAAGTGGCAGCGCCGCACCCATCATCATCGGGTGACGTCTGCCCCATCGAGTCTCTAGCCGATCTGAAATGGAACCAGCTATCGGGTCTGTAATCGCATCACAAAACAGAGCGATGCCCAACGCAATACCCGTCAGGGTGCCCGACACCTGTAATATTTGATTGAAATAGAATAATAGGAATGTTGAAAACGCGCCAAGGGTGATACCTTCGGCGAGCTGTCCGACGCCAAAACCGAGTTTCGAGGATAAAGGTAAAACGCGTATCATAAAGACTCTGCTTACTTTATTTCAGTATCAATCCAATACGTCAAATGTGCAACAAACGCATAATCCATTCTAACGATCTCTGGTTATTGCTAATCTCATCATAGGCCCAATCCTTTCTTTAAAGCACTTAACACCTGAATCGTATATTCGTGATTACGATAGAACGTACAAGAAGTGTGGTATTTGCGGGCGCACCAGGTTTCGCGGCAATGACTGGACAAACCTGGCCTATAGCACCTGGAAGCCCAACGCTTTCCAGCATGAGAAAGATACGGGAAATATTTGCGTGAGAAGGTAAACAAAATATTTTGCTGGAGTCATAGCGCATTATTGATAGGTTGAATCAGTCTTAGGAAACCTAAAACAAAATAAATGAATTGGACTATTCCGTTCTTGAGTATGTTAGATTTTCTTCATGCTGAAATTTTTTGCGTTCTGCTAACACTCGAGTGCCGAGTTCATTCTGACCCGGCCTTGCGTTAACGGCGAATCTAAACAATGACCAAATTGGTCAACAACATAAACAGACGGAAACGCAAAGATGCAATCTGATGCATATAAGCCCTTCAAGTTAGGTTTAGCCGCCAGCTTTGCATTTTTTGTGGGTTATGTTTTATTTGGGTGGCAAGGTTGGGGCGCACCGGCGGCTGTAGAGCAAGCAGTAGGTGACGTTTCCAGGTGGTGTGAGCGTGTTCAACCCGGATTATTTCATGAACCAGTGAATGCGCTCAGTAATCTTGGCTTTATGGTCGCAGGTCTTTGGATGCTTTGGCTGTTGGGACGGGATGTCGAGGCTGGGCGAACCGGGATCATGTTTGGTCACAGCCCTATTGCGTTACTCTATTCGGGCGCGGCTATTTGGCTGGGCCCGGGATCGCTACTGATGCATGGTACCCACACGGCGTGGGGTGGTTGGGCCGATAACCTGAGCATGGTGATGTACATTCTGATCCCCTGGATGATTAATGTTTCAACCATGGGACGCTGGCCGCCTCGACAGGTGTTAGGAATCTACGCGGCTTTGGTGCTGGTTTATGGCATCGGTCGCGCCGTGAATGGTTGGGGTTTAGGGATCAATCTCGACTTCTTTGGCCTGTCGATCGCCTTTTGGGTGATCAGTGAGGTTTTGTACCGGTTCTGGTCTCAGTGGCTACGAGTTCTCTCGGGATTCGTAGGCTTTATTGTTGCTGGGATCTTTGGCATTACCCCTTTCGAGATGTTGGCAGAACCTACACGTTTCTGGTGGGTTTTACTGTTCTGGCTGCCAGGTCTCCTTGCCACCGGTCCTGCCCCGACGCGACGCATCTATCTACCCTGGTTCGCTTTGGGTGTGGCCAGCTATTTGACCGCATTTACGATTTGGCAGACGGGCAAGGTAGGACACCCTTTATGTGATCCGGATACACTTCTACAGGCACACGGTATTTGGCATCTGCTATCCGCAGCATCCACCGCCTGTTTTTTCCTTTTCTTGCGGACTGAGCGCCAAGCGCAATGCTAAAGCTGCAACTGCAACGCTCTGGTTACAGGTTGCTATTTCTTGTCAACAGATAGTGAGCGACGTGCCACTCTTTGCCTTGGCTATAGGCTACGAGTTCCTGACAGGACATGACGAACATTCGCCATCGATTAAATTGTATGACTTTAGAAGCGGGATTGTCTGAACCACTAATAATGTCAAACGCCTCAGATTTCTTAAGATCGAGGTTTTTCAGCCAGCCCTCACAAGCTCCGGGGTAGTGCGGTCCATTTACTTCCCAGGCTTTCTGTTGATTTAAATAGTCATTGAAGTGTGCTGGTATAATAAAGGGGCAGGACCGCTGTCCAGCCTTTACCTACGCCAAACCAACTGGTCCGTTAGCAAGACAATCGCTACGGCATTCAATAAGACAATCACGACGGCATTCAATAAGACAATCGTTACGACAACCGTTATGACAATCTGTCAGTAATCACGTCCAACATCGGCAGGAAAATGTCGTCGAGCAACGTCGATGGTGCCTTTGGCGCTGAGCCAAACCGACCTATGACCAATTCATTCGCAGGATCTACATATAAGACCTGACCATGTGCGCCCCGGGCCACAGCGCAATTTCTGTCTGCCAAGTGACGAATCCACCACTGAGATTTATACGACCAACCCGGCAAAGTCTTATAACCCGCCTTAGCGAACAGATCCTGGTCCCCACCGCGTAGGACCTTGTCGATAACCGCAGCAGGTATAATCTGCTTACTCTCAATGGCACCTCCCGTTCTAACGAGTTCGCCAAACCTGACAAAATCTCGCAAGGTAAACCCACTGGATGATTCGGCACCCCCTGGATCCATGATGTAGTATCCGTCGTGCTCAGCGCCAATATGCTGCCAAACGCGCTCGGATAATTGCGTCGTAAGGTCCTGCATCCCGGCCCGACGGACAATCCAGCCGAGGACAAATATATTCGGTTCACGATAAGCGAAAGCCTCGCCGTGACGCCCTGCTTTTTTTACTTTCGGGAGAACGTCAGCGACCAGTTCAAACTGATTCATGCTCGAAGGCGGGGACATTCCGGTTGCACGATGAAATCGCCAAATTTCAGATTCCGGATCCAGGTAATCTTCGTAAAACTCCATACCGATAAGCATATCCAGTACTTGTTGCACGGTCGCATCACCGTATGCTGAGTCGATCAGTTCTGGAATGATCACAGGGACCAAAGCATCCGCGTCCAGTTTTCCCTCATAGATTAGGCTCTCGGCAAGTATGCCGACAAAAGACTTATTAGCTGATTGAATAATGTGGCGAGCATCTGGCGCACCAGCGCCAAAGTATTCCTCGTACACCACTTCACCCCGATGAAGCACAAGCAAGCCATCGGTGTAACTTTGTTCAAGCGCATCATCCCAACAAAGTTCCGTTCCGTTCAGCGTTACAATCGTCGCGTCATCGAACACCCGCTGCCTTTGAGGCAACTCGCGACAAGGACCTGGCCCACGCCAGACCCTCTTCGTTGGCATAAGTTCGTCAATATGGCTAAGGCTCCAACGCAGTTGCGGCCAGGCGTAAAAGGATTTTTCCGCGAAGCGAACCACTTTCTCATGAGGCGGTGGGAAGCCTTTCATCCAGCCTAGCTTGCGAGGGTCGTGAACTTTGCTTTTAGGCGTCTTGTTCATAGTCTTAATGGCTTCATCGGAAAATACCCTGCCTTATTAACGCGTGTGGACAAGCAAGAAAAGATACCAGGCTACACCTCACCCCATTGGGATCTGGCAAACCCATATTGATACCTCACGGCAAGACAATAGCTTTGGACGCAACAAGTTCATCCAGATCCCGACGCGACACCTCTTCGAGAATCGCGCCCGCATCGCTACCGGCAATAGATGCCGCGGTTCCAATATGGATTTTTGATCTGGAAAACCACGATCCGGGCCCAGTCGTACGTAATTCACCTATCCCGGCATGCGGTCTTGTAACGATGAGCCCTCTATCCTGATTCGACTTGTCCGACGAGAAATCTTCGATCCATGAGAGCTTGTGAGCGGCACTTTTTCCAGTCGTTAGTTCCAACACTGCGTCTTCAAGGTTCCGCGCCAGACACCATCGTTCGATCGATGGTTCCAGCGCTTCACCATCGTTCAGACCCACAATTTCCGGGATATTTGAGGTCTCGCTGGCGCCTAAAAACAGCCAGCCATCTGCACACTGATACAACCGTTGGAAACCAGAGGCACCTCGCGAGTATGGCCCTGTGGGTTCATCCCATATTTTCCCCGCATAATCAATCAAGTGAACAGATTGGAGGGTGCCGGCGGTTCGGGCAAGCGCCGACGTAACGTGTTGCCCCTTGCCCGTCGACGCTTTAACAATTAACGCGAGCACGACACCAAAAGCACCGGCAAACCCTGTTCCATAGTCGTTAACAACCCCATAGGGCCACAGAATCGGCCTGTCGTTGCCACCAAACCTGGTTTGCATACCGGTCAGTGCTTGTACCACTTCTTCATAACCGGGTTGATACTCCCAGGGGCCCTGATCGCCGAAAGCATTCAGTGACACGTAAATAACATTTGGCTTACGTGCCTTGATAGATTCGTAGTCGATCCCCAACTGTTCCACTACGCCACTGCGATAGTTCTGAACAATGACATCGGCGTCGTCAACAAGCTGCCAAAACACTTCTAAACCGCCCGGCGTTTTCAAATCAATAAGTATGCTGCGTTTTCCGCGATTAATATCATGATGATATAAAACACGACCTCGGCTGGGATCATCGATCTTAATGACATCGGCGCCAAGCTCTGCCAGGCTTCTACCGCAGGTAGGACCGGCCAGGATTATGCACAGGTCCAGTACCTTGAGACCCGCGAGCGGGAAATCAACATTATCTTGATGATCTACTTGCTTCCTATCAACCGCATCACGCTGCTCAAGCGCTAACAGTTCACTCAATATTTTGTCGCGATGTTGATTCGGCGTGGGTGCCGGTGAGGTTATTTCACCGGGCGTTGCAAGTAACTTTACCTGCAAGCCGGGTTGTCTAGAGGGGCCCAACAATGGGTCTTCAATCGTGACCACAAGGTCACTTTCAGTCGCTTGCGGATGATCAAGCCACTCCTGCGACGAAAGACAGCGGGCACCAGGAATATCGAGCTCAACAAACAGACCCTCCCAGGCCAATGCCGTGCGGGTTTTGAAAACGTCTGTAAGGGTCTGGATAAGTAAAGTATTGAGTTCAGTCTTTGTTGCGAGGCCCCGTTTCGCCAGCCCTTTTTCGATCAGGTCACCGCGATTCACGGCATTCAAAAACGCCTCGGCATGACGAGGAACAGTCGCGACAATGTGCACCCACCGCCCATCAAGGCATTGATATTGGTGGTCAAAACCTGAAAAGATCGGTTTGGTGATGGCTCTAAAAGGTGGCCTTATCATCGCCAAAACCCCCACCGCCTGAAGCATTGCATCGTATAAAGGCACTTCTACAGCCTGCCCTACACCGCTTGTGTTTCGCTCAAATATCGCCGTCGTAATGGCAAGTGATGAAATCAGCGCTGCAAAAGCCGAAGCAACCATTTCAGAAGTGAACACGGGTTCTCCGACTCGCGTTGATAAATCACGATGCAACATTTGAACCATGTCACGATAATCTGCAATTGGGCGAAATACATCGGTTGCCGCCATGATAATGCCTTCCCAACCTTGAAGGTTTGAACGTGAATCCAAATTCGAGAAGCCCGGCATGGCAGAATAAATCAGCTTTGGGTTTACTTTCGTCATCGCAACCGCGCCCAGCCCCAGTCGATCCATCACGCCGGGTCTGAAGTTTTCGATGATGACATCTGCCTGCGCTATCAGGCGTTTTGCGATATCCAGATCGGCGGCTGACTTCAAATCCAGATTGATGCTTTGCTTGCCACGATTCCAGGTCGCATTCGCGTGTGAATTAAAGGTCGGCCCACCTGGCGGATCAACCTTGATCACTGTAGCTCCCTGATCTGCCAGTAACATCCCCGTTAACGGACCTGCGACGTAATGCCCGAAATCGACTATTCGAATATCTGAAAGCGCGCCCATTGTATTCTCCAAAGTTACATTTTATTTCACTTCACGGGATGGCAGCGCAATGCTTGCCAGCACTTGAACAGGTCGCCGCATGATAGCGCCCGCGGTCGTAGCCTCACTTTCTGACACGACAATCTGCAGTTTCATGCTGACCAGATCAATTTTATACACATAACTTGCGAGTAATGTTAGACACTTATGGCCCTTTACTACGATTAGCCGATGATCAGGCGGCAGATATGTTCTCGAGGACGCTCGCAAATTACCGCTTCCGGTCAGTCGTCCAACAACCACCACATGACCTTTCGCCGTCGATGTTTCAGGCCGGAGAACAATCCAGCGGCTTTTAGTTTTATGATGTCGCCCTAACAAATCGTCGCTAAGAGACCTGTCAACTTGCAAACCCTGAAACTGGATAACACCACGCTGTCTGCAATCTATTCGCCGGTTGGTAATGCCAGCGCCCTGCTCGTATTAGCTCATGGGGCCGGCGCGAATCTTGAGCACGACCATATGAGCGCACTGTCGTTGGCCCTGAACAATGTGGGTATCAGCACACTGCGGTTTAATTTCCCTTTTATGGAGGAAGGTAAGCGGCGAGTAGACAACCCTGATGTGTGTATCGACACCATCGCCCGCGCAGTTGCAACGGCGAATCGGCTCTGTCCGAAGGTGAAACTGTTTATTGGCGGGCATTCATTTGGTGGGCGGATGTCTACCCACTATGCAGTCGAGCAACCCACCAGCGCGGTCGGTATTATCCTGTTCTCTTTTCCACTTCACCCCAGCAAGAAGCCAGCGATAAAAAGAGCGGCTCACCTGGGCGCGATTAATGAACCAATGTTATTTCTGTCGGGTGATCGAGACACGCTGGCGGAAGCAGCGCTGCTACAGTCAGTCACGGGTCCACTAGCCAACGCACGATTGCACTGGCTCGAAACCGCAGATCACAGCTACAAAATTCTAAAGCGAACACGAAAGTCCGCAGAAAATGTTTATGCCGAGGCAGCCAGAGTTACCTCGGCGTGGATTGAAGAACTCTGACGAGGCGCCAGAAGAACTACTTCATGCTACTCAGGAATTCCAGAGTCCGATCATAAGCACCCTCTTCCACATCCATGATGGCAGCATTGAAATCCGTGACACCCGCATCCTCGAAGCGTTTTATTTCACCGCGCAGGGTGTTTTCATCGCCTACAATCGCGATATCCTGCGGGCCCTCTACACCCTCACGGTCCAGCATTGCCCGGTAGCTGGGTAGCTGCCCGTACATCACAAGATTTTTCCCAATGGTTTCACGCGCCTGGTCTATATTGGTCGTCAGGACAATGGGGACGCCACCAACTACCGTTGCATCACTTCGTCCTAAACCAGGCACGATGTGCTTAGCCATGGTGTTGGGTCCGACCATCCAGGTATTCGTACCATCAGCCAGTTCACCCGCTATCTTTAACATGACAGGTCCAAGCGCCGCCACAACCACCGGCATTCGATCAGCACCAGGAACATCAAGGGCCAGCCCGTGCACACTGTATTGGTCACCATCATAATTCACTGTTTCGCCACGTGTTAGCGGCATCAGCACTTCGAGATATTCCCGCATGTGCTTTGCTGGCTTGTCGTAAGACATACCCAACATGTTTTCAATCACCACCTGGTGTGACAGCCCAATACCCAGCGTAAACCGGTTTTTAGAGGCTGCTGCCGTGGTCAATGCCTGCTGCGCAATGGCTGTAGGATGCCGGGGATAAGTCGGGGTTACCGCCGTGCCAAGCCCAATTCGATCCGTCTCTCTACCGACGATTGCCAGGGTAGATATCGCGTCAAAGCCAAAGATATTTGCCAGCCAGACATTATCAAGACCGGCCGCTTCGGCTCGCTTGGCGACATTAACGATGTCATCCAATGTATTATTCGCGCCATCAGCGCCAATCATCGTTCCAATTCGCATTACAGTCTTCCTGATTAATAAAAGACGCTATCCTGAAGCATCGCTTGAACTATCTCAAGGTACCTGCGTGCTGTTCACTGGACCTGCCCCGGAACCACCACTCAACCGATATCTATTACTTTTCCCGGGTTCATAATGTTCTTCGGATCAAAAGCTAACTTCACCTGGCGCATAAGATCCAGACTCGCACCATGTTCAAGCGCCATATAAGGCAACTTGCCGGAGCCTATGCCATGTTCGCCGGTTGAGGTTCCGCCCATTTCGATGGCCCGCTTGACCAGTCTGTCATTGATGCCTTTGGCCGTGGCCATCTCATCCGGGTTATCGGTATCAACCAAAAGCAGCAGATGGAAGTTGCCGTCCCCCACATGCCCAACAATAGGCGCAATGACGCCGGTCTCCTCAACATCGATCCTGGTTAGTTGTATACATTCGGTCAGCCTGGTGATGGGTACACAGACATCAGTCGGCCACCCACTACAACCAGGGCGGAGCGCCATCCCCGCATAATAAGCATCGTGTCTGGCCTGCCACAACTGGTTCTGCTCTTCCTGTTTGGTTGACCAGAGAAACTCACCGCCGCCGTACCCAGCAGTTATTTCTGCGACGCTCTCGCTTTGCTCAATAACCGAGGCTTCAGTACCGTGAAATTCAAAGAACAGGGTGGGCAGTTCTGCGTAGGATAATTTTGAATAAGCGTTCACAGCTCTTACCTGCACCTCATCAAGAAACTCAACCCGCGCAACCGGAATGCCCATCTGGATAATGCTGATGACTGAATCCACAGCGCCTTCCAGCGTTTTAAAAGCGCAAACACCCGCTGAGTGCGCTTCAGGTAGCCCATAGACTTTGAGTTGGACCTCTGTAATCACCCCCAGGGTGCCTTCAGAACCACAAAACAGACGCGTCAGATCGTAGCCCGAGGCTGATTTTCGCGCCCTGCCACCTGTCTGGACTATCTCACCGTTCGGCATAACGACAGTCAGACCAAGAGTATTTTCCCGCATGGTGCCGTATCTGACCGCATTCGTACCCGATGCACCGGTCGCCGCCATTCCCCCTAGCGTTGCATCTGCTCCGGGATCAACCGGGAAGAACAAACCATGCCGGGCTAGTTCTGCATTAAGTTGTTTTCGTGTCACGCCTGCCTGAACCCTGACATCAAGGTCACCCGGATTAATTTCAAGAACCTCATTCATCATTGAAAGATCAACGCATACTCCGCCATGAAGCGCCGCAACGTGTCCCTCAAGGGAGGTGCCAACACCAAATGGAATGACCGGGGTATCTGAATCCGCGCATTGTTTTACGATACTCGCGACTTCGTCATTAGTGCCTGGAAAGACGACAAGGTCAGGCGGCGCCGATGCATGAAATGATTCATCGCGCCCATGACGGTCCAGAACATCTATGTTCCGGGTCGCCCTCTCGCCGAATTGTTCGTGCAATGTCTGGATCGGGTCAATCACTGTCATTGACCTTCAGCGCCGGTAGCGAAAGTCGTCGATGGCATGCCCATCGACCCGATCGATAATATCCACACAATTTCCGTAACCTTCATATTTACCTCCTATAGGTCTAATAGCCATGACCCGTTATGCCCTTGCTATTTCCGTGCTGTCTCAAAATTTATTGCCAGGTCCAGAATGTTACGAAGCTGATTATCCCGCGGGACACGTGCATGCCTGCCTATCAGTTGGCAGTCCATCCCAACACTCCTGGCACCTTTGTAGTCACGCTCGTAACTATCACCAATATAAATCGCCTGCTCGGCGGTCAACCCCAGTTTCTCTAGCGTAAGTTCAAATATCAAGGGGTGAGGTTTCGCCCAGCCCACCTCGACAGACAGAGTGACCACTTCAAACAGTCCGGTTAACGCCATGGCATCCAATAGTGCGTGGGCCATTGGTGGATAATGGGTGTTTGAAATCAGCGCCAGGCGATAATGCTTCGAAAGACGTTTCAGCAGACCTGACGCACCCGGGACAGGCGAAACCAGGGCTGACCAGTCTTCCATGTATTGCCTGGCCAACTGCCCTTTCTCTGTCCGGGAGGTATCGAGCCTTAATTCGCCAACGACAAGATCACAGACTTCACTCAAGTGAAACTCGCTGCTATCTGGCGCAGTTGCCTGTTCCATTTTCAGGAAAGCGCTATCCCATACCTGGATATAGTCTGCATAACCGATGGCGCAGCCAAGTTCTGTCGCCTTTTTATAGCTACGGGAAAAATCCTGTGAGGTACGCCCGGCCTCATACTCGACCAGCGTTCCAATCAGGTCGAATATCAGGCATTCAGGCATTTCTTGGCTAACTAGATTCCGGGAACCGGAAACTTTTTGCAGAAGGTTTCGACGGCACCCTTGATTTCACCGATGACGGCTTCGTCATCAGGAGATCGCAGGCAACGATCAATCCACTCACCTAGCTGCTTCATGTCCACTTCGACCATACCTCGAGCGGTCGCGGCCGGGGTACCGATCCTGATCCCGCTGGGTCGCAGGGGCGGCAGTGGATCATCAGGAATGATCTGTTTATTGGTTGTGATATTCACCTTATCGAGCGTTTCTTCAGCAACCCGGCCATCAAGACCGTAACTCTCCATCGTATCAACAACCATCATATGATTGTCTGTACCGCCGGTGACCAGGCTTGCCTGCCGTTGCATCAGTTCATTCGCAAGCATTTTGCTGTTAACGAGCACCTGCTGCGCGTAATCCTTGAATTCCTGTGTCTGGGCACGCTTCAGGGTCACCGCAATGCCAGCAATAGCATTCATATGAGGCCCCCCCTGCAGTCCTGGAAAGACTGATTTGTCGATTTTGCTCGCAAATTCTTTCTTGCAGAGCACCATCCCACCTCGTGGACCTCGCAGGGACTTATGCGTCGTCGTCGTCACTACGTCAAACCCGAAATCGAAGGGGTTACGCATCGCCTCACCCGCAACCAGCCCGCCAAAGTGAGACGCATCAGTCATGGTGATCGCACCGACCTCATCGGCGATCGCCTTGAAATTCTCGTAATCGATATCGCGGGGATAAGAGGTATAACCGCAAAGCACCATCTTGGGTTTGTGCTCAAGTGCGTCTTTTCGAACCTGGTCGTAGTCAATAGAACCATCAACGGGATTGGTAACATAACGGACGAAATTGAAGAGCTTACCCATGTGCGAAACCGGCGCGCCATGTGTCAGGTGACCACCGTGGGACAAATCCATCGCCAGAATGGAATCTCCCGGTTCAAGCAACCCAAGATAAACCGCCTGGTTCATCGCAGAGCCTGACAGTGGCTGCACATTGGCGTGTTCACACTTAAAAACTGCCTTTGCCCGGTCCCTTGCCAGCGTTTCAATCTGGTCTGTGTATTCCTGGCCGCCGTAATAACGGCGCCCGGGATAGCCTTCTGAATATTTGTTGGTGAACACACTGCCAAGCGTGGACAACACTTCAGGGAAGGTATAGTTCTCCGAGGGGATGAGTTCGATGCCGGACTTCTGTCGCTGTTCTTCGCCTTTGAGAGCGGCGTATACGTCCGGGTCTTGTTGTTGCAGGATCTCTAAATTACTGGTCAATGGGCTGACTCCCGTGTTTGGTGGTGGGCGCCCAGGCGAACGGCTTCAATCTTGAATCACACTTCCCGGTGGTTGGATCCACCTTAATTATCGCCAGTCATGTGAAGCCCGAAATTCTAACCGTTGCCTCCCTTTATTGAAATGGTGGTTTGCGGAATTCTTCTCAATTGTGGACCAATCGGGCTCATCATGATGCTACATTAGGGCCTCCTAATGTGAACCAACAGACAAAAGACATTGACTGACCAATTACCAGATCATATGTTCAATCGTCAGGACGACTCTGCGGATGAAGCCTTCTATTCTACTCCCCGGATGGTGAATCATATTGATGACGCAACCATCAATGAAATCACAAGGTTCTATCGGGAAACCCTGGCCCCGGAGGATGAACTGCTGGACCTCATGTCATCATGGGTCAGCCACCTGCCTGTAGATGTCACCTACAGGAAAGTTACCGGACTAGGCATGAACCTTGATGAGTTGAACGCCAACGCTCTCCTGGACCAGGTCCTGGTCCATAATCTGAATAAAACGCCGGCCCTGCCTTTTTCTGACGCCAGTTTCAACGCAGTCATGATCGTCGTTTCAATCCAGTACCTGACTCGACCTTTTGAAGTCTTCAAAGAGATTCAGCGAGTTCTTAAACCTGGTGGTCGATGTATCGTCGCCATGTCGCACCGCCTTTTCCCAACGAAAGCGATCTTTGCGTTTCAGACTCTGGCGCCGCAGGACAGGGTGCAGCTAGTGAAGGAATACATGCGCCGGGGCGGTCTGTCCGAGATCGAGTTTATTGACCGATCACCCGAGAAGGCAGACCCACTTTGGATCATTCAGGGTATTAATTCCTGATCTGGTCTGGACCAGTATGAAAAGGTCTTATCCTAACTAGTGAGAGGCAGCATAGTGAAGCCATAATCGGATCCGTCATCCTCTAATAAAGGTACATAAATATGGACCTGATAAATCAAGCAGAGAACCTGGCACCCCTATTACGCGAAGCTGCACGAGAAGCTGTTCTGCAGATCAGCGCAGAGACCGGTGCCAGGGCGGTCACTTGAGCAATCCCATCCAGCGAGCACTACGGGACATCTCCATTGCCACGAATCACGTGATCTTCTCAAAGACCAACCGATATGGCGATGTTGGGCGATCTTTAACCCGACGGTAATGACCCAACACGAAGATATAAAGACTATACGCACCAGGATTTGTAGATGATGGAAGACTATAGGCACCAGGATTTATAGATGATGAAAGACTATAGGCACAAGGATTTGTAGATGATGGAAGCCTATAGGCACAAGGATCTATAGATGATGACTGAACCAATACGAGCGTTACGGCTGGGCGCCTTTGCGTCACCGGCATTCACGATAGCCGCCCTCGGCTTACCTATCTCCATATTTTTGCCACCGCTATATGCCGAGCTTGGCATCAGCCTGACGGTCATCGGCATGGTATTTATGTTGACTCGCGTTTTCGATGTAATCACAGATCCATTGTTCGGTTGGCTGGGCGATAAGTTAGAGACTCGCTGGGGACGCCGGCGACCGGCAATCATTGCCGCCGTACCGTTCCTGGGTGCGGGTGTCTATTTCGCTTTCTTTCCCGGCGAATCTGCTTCCGCGGTGACGTTGTTTCTATCTATGCTTTTGCTTTACGCAGGATGGACTGCGTTCACGATTTCCCATACTGCCTGGGCAAGTGAATTGTCAGAAAATTATGACGAACGTTCACGCATCATGGGCATGCTGCAGATCTTCGGGTTACTTGGCACCTTACTGGTCGCGATACTTCCCACAATTCTGGATTTCACGACGCCTGGCGCGACAATGAGTCAAAGAACTGGTTTAACCGGCGCGCTGGTTCTAATCAGTTTACCTTTGCTTGCACTGTTAGCGGTATCGTCCGTAGGCGAACGCAAGCGAGTTCAGCAAAATGTGCCTATCGCCTGGCGTCAGGCACTGAGCTCCATCGTTAAAAACCATACACTAAGACGGTTGCTGCTCGCCGACCTACTCATGGGATTTCAGAGCGGTATCAATGGCACAGTCCATTTCTTCTTTATCGCTGTCGTTTTACAAATGCCTGACTACGCCAGCTTTTATCTGGTGGCATTGTTTGCGACAGGATTACTATCAGCGCCCCTATTTGTAAAACTAAGTTATCGTCTCGGTAAGCATCGTACACTCTGCGTTGGCACGCTCATTTCCAGTGTCGGCACCTGTGCGTTATTTTTCATACCTGCAGGTGGATTCTGGCTAACGTTCGGCGCTTATCTATTTATCGGCCTGAATTTTGGTGCACGCGACCTTCTCATGCGATCCATCATGTCGGATGTTATTGATGAAGATACGGTGAATACGGGAAGAGAGCGCAGCGCTTTATATTTTTCGATGTTAACGCTCACCGCCAAATTGGGCGCAGCCCTGGCGATCGGCACGATCCTGCCGGTCCTTGATTGGGTAGGTTTTGACCCACGGGGCGAGAACACACAAGCCACTCTGGATGGGGTGAGGTTCGTCGTCGCGGCGACACCCACACTAGTGCTCTTTGCGGTCGCGGCAATCATGTGGCATTTTCCCCTGGACCGAGAGAGACAAAGTTCCTACAGAATTGAGTTGGATCGCCACAAGCATACAAACACAGATATTTCTTAAGTTAGATACAACTAAACAAAGCGAAACTAATAAAATCGTTATGTACTAACCTTTAATCACTGTTTTCGGAGAGACTATGCAGAACCTACCTTCCAGGCTTCACCACAGTGCCGTGGTATCAAAAGACCTAGGTGCATCCAGAGAGTTCTATGAAGGCATCATGGGGTTGCCCCTGGTGGCAACATGGTGCGAATCCAATGATGCACTTGGAGAGTTCTGTCACGCATTCTTCGGACTCGAAGACGATTCGGCTGTTGCCCTGTTCCAGTTTGCGGACCATGAAAAATACCAGGCGCTAAGAAAGCCGGACACGCTTTCACCCTTTCATCATCTTGCTTTGGCCGGAACCACCCAGGTTCAAGACAACGTTCGATCCCGTGCAGACGCGGCAGGCATAGCCCACTACACAATCAATCACGGTTACTGTGTCTCTCTCTATCTGGATGATCCTGATGGCCACAAAGTTGAGATAACGTGCGACACGCAGGAAGCCACAGACAATGAGTCGCTCATTCGTAATCGCGCGTCTGAAGAGCTAAACCGATGGCTATCAGGGGATCATACAACCAACAACACTCTGCGTAGCGCTGCCGCTGAATAAGGTATGCCTACTCCAACAAAAGGCAAATGATTAAGATTGCACGCGAACAAGCGCCAAAGAACTAAGCGCCGAAGACCTGGTGAAAGGGTCCGCTAAAGGGAAGCAACCACAACGAACCTCTACTGACGCATCATCTACTTAAATAGATTAAAAAGGCAGGTCGGTTAGATCCACGTTTCCGCCGGTTAACAGTAATCCCACCCTTTTACCCTCAAACAGGCCCGGATTACGCAGGACAACCGCAAGCGTCACCGCGGAGGAAGGCTCAATAATGAGCTTCATCCGGGTCCAGACCAACGACATTGCCCGGATGGTCTCCTGATCACTCACCAGCAGAATGCTGTCTACTTTGTCGCGAATAATCTCAAAGTTACGTGTACCAAGGGTTGTCAAAAGGCCGTCACAGATAGTGTTGGGTGTATGGCGCAGAACCAATTCGCCGGTATCCACAGAACGACGAGCGTCGTCTGCACCTTCCGGTTCTGCCCCAATGATTTTTATTTGTTCGTGCTCCGCGACAAGGCCGCACCCCGCCAGCAAACCCCCGCCGCCAACGGGAACGATGACAATATCGAGGCCCTTAACCTGCTGGACTAGCTCCAGCATTGCAGTGCCCTGCCCGGCGATGATTTCTTCCTGATCATAGGGGTGAACAAATGTCGCACCGGTTTCCTTGAGTACAACTTCAAGTTTTGCTTCTCTGGCTTCAAGGGTCGGTTCGCAGAGAATGACCTGGCCACCATACGACAGGATCGCATCCTGTTTTACCTGCTTCGCATTGTCTGGAACCACGATATAGGCGGTGGTATTTTTCAGGCCAGCAGCTCTGGCAAGTGCTGCGCCGTGGTTTCCTGAAGAATGGGTTGCAACACCTTTTGCCAGTACTGGCGCGCCAAGTGACATGATTGCATTAACGGCACCCCGGCTTTTAAATGCGCCGGCTTTTTGTAGATTTTCACACTTAAAAAACAGTGAGCAACCAGCGATGTTATCCAGCTTTTCACTGGTAATGACTGGGGTGTGGTTGATGAATGGCCCAATGCGTTTTGCGGCTGCCTGAACGCTCTCATAATCCGGATTCATGCGTTGCCCGATTGAACCATTTTCGCCCAGGTATCCCGCAGGCCAACGACACGATTAAAAACCAGCGCGTCCGGTGTTGAATGCTTACTATCGACACAGAAGTAACCTTCACGTTCAAACTGGAACCTTTCGTCCGACGACGCCTGTTTCAATCCAGGCTCAACAAAGCCCTGGTGAACCTTAAGTGACTCATCATTCAGCAACTCGTGATAGTCACGCTCATCAGCATCGGGGAAATCAACGGTAAAGAGTGGTTCGTATACCCGTATCTCTGCTGGCAGCCCTTCAGTTGCAGATACCCAGTGAATGACGCCACGCACCTTACGACCTTCCGGGTTTTTCCCCAGGGTATCCGGATCATAGCTCGCGCGAATCTCTACGATATCACCAGCGTCATCCTTAATGACCTGTTCAGCCTTAATCACGAATCCGTACCGAAGTCTTACTTCATTTCCCAGCACCAGGCGCTTGTACTTCCTGTTGGCTTCTTCCCGGAAATCCTCCCGGTCTATATAAAGCTCCCGGGTAAAGTTCATCGAGCGTGTACCCATGGTTTCATCTTTAGGGTGGTTCGGTAGCTCAAGGCTCACACCCCCAATCGCACTTTCCCCTTCCGGGAAATTCTCAATGACCACCTTCACCGGGTTCAACACACCCATCACCCGAGGCGCCGAGGCGTCGAGTTCCTCACGGATACAGCTCTGCAAAAGCGCCAGTTCAACATTGTTATCGCTCTTTGTAACGCCTATACGGCGACAGAAGTCCCTGATAGAGGCAGAGGTATAGCCGCGACGACGCAACCCTGACAAGGTTGGCAAACGCGGATCATCCCAGCTGTCTACCATGTTTTCCTCGACCAGTTGTCGAATCTTGCGTTTACTCATTACCGTGAACTGCAGGTTCAACCGGGAGAATTCGATCTGTTGTGGGTGGCAGTTCGTTGCCAGCTCATCCAGCACCCAGTCGTACAGCGGGCGATGATCCTCGAAGCTCAGGTCACACAGTGAATGTGTAATCCCCTCCAGGGAGTCCGACACACAATGGGTGTAGTCGTACATGGGGTAGATACACCATTCATTACCCGTCTGGTGATGCTCAATATGCCTGATGCGATAAATCGCCGGGTCTCGCATATTGATATTCGGTGAATTCATATCGATCTTGAGTCGAAGGATGTGTTCTCCATCGCCGAACTCACCCGCTCGCATTCGTCGAAACAGGTCGAGGTTTTCATCAATCGTTCTAGATCGATAGGGGCTGTCCTTTCCAGGCTGGGTCAATGTGCCACGATATTCCCTTAGCTCATCTGCTGACAGGGAATCAACGTAGGCCTTGCCTTTCTTTATCAACTGTTCAGCGAAATGGTACAACTGCTCGAAGTAGTCGGAGGCAAATCGCTCTTCTTTCCAGTTAAAACCCAGCCATTCAATGTCGCGCTTGATCGCATTAATATACTCAATGCTTTCCTTCAACGGGTTCGTATCGTCAAAACGAAGATTCGTAGCCCCCGTAAACTCCTCGGCCATGCCAAAACTCAGACATATCGCCTTTGCGTGACCGATATGGAGATAGCCATTGGGTTCAGGAGGAAACCGGGTCATGACCTGACCGGCGTTTTTCCCATCCGCTACATCTTTCTCGATGATGCTTCGAATGAAGTTACTTGGATATTGTTCTTCGGTATTGCTCATTTCAGTATTACTCATTTCGGTACTACTTGTTTCGGTACTAGTCACAGAGTTTCATATCAACTATCTAACAACTATCTAGCAACTATCTAACAACTAAAGAAAAACGGCACCGGCGCAAGTGGCGATGACCATCACAAAGAGCAACCATTTTAACGTGTTTTGACTGACGTTAATGGCAAATCGAACACTGGCCATTGCACCGGCAATACTGCCAACGGCCAATATCATGCCGGGGATCCACCAGACCTGGCCTCGCATCGCAAAAACAACCAGCGCAACACCTGAAAAGACCCCCGTGCACACAGATTTGAGCGCGTTCGTCCTGATCAGGTCATAACGAAGCCCCCCTGCTAGGGCGGCGATAAGAATGAACCCAACACCCGCCTGGACAAATCCACCGTAAACACCCGCCAGAAAAAGTCCAAGACCTGCAACCGGTCTATCCGCCAGCTTGTAGGGTTCGGTGCCGTCGACAGGAATGACGGCCTGCGGCCTAATCACCATCACCAATGCTATAATGATCATCGAACCTAACAGTACGGGTTTAAGAACCCAGACGGGCAGGAAGGAAGCCAGCAGCGAGCCTGCCAGCGCGCCGACGAGCGCTGGAACCAAAACCGGTAAAATTGTCGACTTATCCAGCTTGTCCTGATCGCTAAAACCTTTTGCGCCCGTTATCGACTGCATTAAGACGCCGACCCGATTCGTGGCATTGGCAACATCGGCCGGCATACCCAGCATCATCAACGCAGGCAAAGTCAGCATGGAGCCGCCCCCCGCCAGGGTATTGATGAAACCAGAAACCAACCCGGTAACCAACAGCAGGCAGATCATTAAAATTGAAAGTTCGTATTCCACTACTCTTAATCCGAAGGGAAAGCTGTCTGGTAGAAAAGGCAGCATGGTATAGCGGACACCAGCCGTTGTCACTGAGCAGGTCACTTGCAATCCCGCAGTAGAAGGCTATTATCCCCACCCATGAAAATACGATTTACCCAGCGCTTTAGCAACCCAGCCAACCCGTCGACGGTGAATATCGTTGATGCGTGGTGGCTGGGCTATTACTTTTTCGTAAAAAGCTAAATCGCTCAACAATCTGGGCGGTTAATCCGCCTGAGAAACCCCGACAGGCGGATGCCATCGGGGTTTTTTTTTGCTTTTATAAGCCGAACAGCTAGCGACATAGACAGGACAACATCATGAACGACATCAGACTGGATGATTTAAACGTATTAAGCGAAGAAACCTTAATGAGGCCAAAAGCGCTGAAAGACAGTGTCCCAGCCTCCTCCCGGGCAATGGAAACAGTTGCAGGCGGCAGGCTTGCCATCAAAAAAATCCTGAACCGGCAAGATCCCAGGATTTTTCTGATCGTTGGCCCCTGCTCCATCCATGATACTGCCGCTGCGATGGAATATGCACGGCGCCTGAAAACATTATCCGACGAAGTGGATGACTCACTTTTACTGATCATGCGTGTCTATTTTGAGAAGCCGCGCACAACAACGGGGTGGAAGGGATTGATCAATGATCCCCATATGGATGATTCATTCTGCATTGCAGAGGGACTAAAGTTGGGTCGAGAGCTGCTGGTCAATATTGCGGAGCTAGGATTACCAACTTCAACTGAGGCGCTCGACCCCGTAACCCCACAATATCTCCAGGATTTGATTTCCTGGAGTGCAATTGGCGCCAGAACGACTGAATCCCAGACTCACCGCGAAATGGCGAGTGGCCTGTCCTCTGCAGTTGGATTCAAAAATGGTACGGACGGTGGGTTTGACGTCGCGATTAATGCGCTGCAGTCAGTTTCAGCACCGCACCGATTCCTTGGCATTAATCACCAGGGCCAGGTTTCGGTAATCCACACCCGGGGTAACGCGCACGCCCATATCGTGCTTCGAGGCGGTGGTGGACGAACGAATTATGATTCCGCCAGTGTGAGCCTCTGTGAACAGCGCCTTCTAAAGGCGAATATTCCGGCAAACATCATGATCGACTGCAGTCACGCCAATTCGAACAAGGACCCCGGCCTGCAGCGACTTGTGTCAAACAGCGCAGGTGACCAGATCGTCGGGGGGAACCAATCTATCATCGGCCTAATGGTCGAGAGCAACCTTGAATGGGGAAACCAGCCTACTCCCGAAAACCTGGCTGATCTGAAATATGGCGTTTCGGTGACAGACGCCTGTGTAGACTGGGATACGACAGAGACAATGATTCGGGAACTGCGGGACAAGGTTAAGGATATATTACCGGGACGGAAACAGAACAAAACTCCTCCGACCCCGAATTCCTAGGGCTGGTAGTAAGCGTTTTCCGTCACCGCATGGTCCGTGACATCGCGCACAGCAGTCAGTTCGGGCAGGCGCTCGAGCAAGGTTTTTTCAACCCCGTCTTTTAACGTCGTTTCAACCATGCCACAACCCTGGCAACCACCTCCGAATTGAAGGATGGCAATTTCTGAATCAACCACCTCGACAAGGTTTACATTCCCTCCGTGTGACGCCAATCCGGGATTGATCTCGCTATGCAGCACATAATTAATCCTGTCTTCAATCGGGCTGTCATCCGAGACATTCGGGATTTTGGAATTCGGTGCCTTGATGGTCAGCTGGCCGCCCATTCTGTCTTCCGCGTAATCTACCAGCGCGTCAACCAGGAATGGCTGGCTGCGATCGTCAATCCATGCAGGAAACCCTTCATACTCGATACGCTCATCATCTGGCTGTTCTTCACCTGGCCTGCAATAGGCAATACAGGTTTCAGCCAGGGGCGTTCCAGGATCTGCGATAAATATCCTGATACCAATTTCGCCATCTTCCTGTTTGGAAAGGAGCTCAAGAAGGTAAGCCTGTGCAGAGGGCGTGATTTCAACCATGGGATTAACTTTCAATTGAATAGGCTCGTTATCTTAGCGGAAAGGCATGTTCGTAAAAACCATAAGTTTTATAGGGTCAGAGCTTACCTCCGTATGAGATCAGCTCATGTGAATAACCAATATCTTCAATATCGCTGAATGCCAGTATTGATAGAATTGGCGCCACTTTCAGCTACTAGAAGAAACCCATGAACGCTGCTATTTCGACACAACTTCGAAACATTCTTAACCAAAGGGTGCTCGTAATGGATGGCGCCATGGGCACATCGATCCAGGACCTTAGGCTCGGGGAAGAAGATTATCGAGGGCCCCGCTTCCAGGACCACCCCAGCCCGCTGAAAGGTAACAATGAACTCCTCACGCTGACACGACCCGATGTGATCACGGATATCCACCTGAGTTACCTTCGGGCTGGTTCCGACATTCTGGAAACAAACACCTTTACGGCCAACTCCGTTTCCCAGGCAGACTATGGAACAGAATCGCTTTGCTATGAACTCAATCGGGATTCGGCAAGATTGTGTCGAGAGGCGATCGACATTGTGCTGGCAGAAAACCCGGGGAAGCCTCGTTTCGTTGCAGGCGCAGTTGGGCCCACAACACGAGCCGCTAGCCTGTCTCCAGATGTAAATGACCCGGGCTATCGCAGCATTACTTTTGATGATCTGGTTGCAGACTACAGCACATGTGTTGAAGGGCTGATGGAAGGCGGTGCCGATATCATCCTTATTGAAACCATCTTCGATGTCCTGAACTCGAAGGCGGCCATATATGCAGCGCGAAAAGTGTTTGCGGAAAAGGGAACCTCACTACCAATCATGATCTCGGGCACCATTACTGATGCAAGCGGCCGCCTGCTTTCCGGCCAAACCACAGAGGCGTTCTGGGCTTCGATTCGCCATTCAAACCCATTGTCGGTTGGTTTCAACTGCGCACTGGGTGCGGATGAACTCAGGCCATATATCGAAGAACTTTCCCAGGTTGCTGATTGCTTTGTCTCTGCCTACCCGAACCGCGGCTTACCTAACGAATTTGGCGAGTATGACGAAACCATCGATCACATGGCCGATTCCATCAAGGATTATGTGGACTCCGGGCTCGTCAACATCATCGGTGGATGCTGTGGTACGACGCCGGAACACATTGCCGCGTTCACTGAACTCGCTGCATCATCCGTCGTCCGCAAGCCAAAAGACCGCTCACGCGATTGCCTGTTATCCGGCCTGGAGCCCTTCTCGATTAATCAGGATTCCCTGTTCGTGAATGTCGGTGAACGAACCAACGTCACCGGTTCCGCGAAATTCGCCCGGCTCATTCGTGAAGAAAACTACGAGGAAGCACTTCAGGTCGCCAGGGAACAGGTAGAAAACGGTGCGCAAATCATCGACATCAACATGGACGAAGGCATGCTCGACTCCAAAGCCGCGATGGTGAAATTCCTTAACCTCATTGCCGCTGAACCTGATATCTGTCGTGTACCCATCATGGTTGACAGCTCCAAATGGGAAATTATCGAGGCCGGGCTAAAATGTATCCAGGGTAAGTCTATCGTGAACTCCATCAGCCTAAAGGAGGGCGAAAAACCATTCATTGAACAGGCGAATATTTGCCTGAACCACGGTGCCGCCGTCATTGTCATGGCTTTCGACGAGGATGGGCAAGCCGATAATCTGCAGCGAAAACAGAACATCTGCAAACGTTCCTATGACCTTCTGGTTGACGTCGTAGGGTTTCCTCCTGAAGACATCATCTTTGACCCGAACGTCTTTGCTGTTGCGACCGGCATCGAAGAACACAATCTTTATGGCAAGGATTACATCGACGCATGCTCCTATATAAAGAAAGAGCTGCCGTACGCGCATATCTCGGGCGGCATTTCCAACGTGAGCTTTTCGTTCCGTGGCAACAATGCAATGAGGGAGGCCATTCATGCTGTTTTTCTGTACCACGCGGTGAAAGCCGGGCTGACCATGGGTATCGTCAATGCCGGCCAACTTACCATTTATGAAGATATTCCAGCAGATCTGCGGGAACGTATTGAAGATGTTCTGTTCAATAGAAGAGAGGATACAACCGAAAGACTAATAGAAGTCGCTTCAAGATTCGAAGGCGGTGAAAAGAAGGTCAGCAAGGAAGATCTAACCTGGCGAGAAAAGCCAGCCCGGGAGCGACTTTCATACGCACTTGTTAAGGGAATCAACCAGTACATCGTTGATGATACTGAAGAAGCGCGCCTGGAGGCGACCCGGCCAATTGAAGTCATTGAAGGCCCGCTGATGGATGGCATGAATGAAGTCGGCGATCTTTTCGGTGCAGGTAAAATGTTCCTGCCGCAGGTGGTTAAGAGCGCACGAGTAATGAAACAGGCCGTTGCTCACCTGGTACCATTTATCGAAGCCGAGAAATCCGGAGTCGTAACATCCAAGGGTAAGATTCTAATGGCAACCGTGAAAGGCGACGTCCACGACATCGGGAAGAATATTGTCGGCGTGGTCCTGCAATGTAATAACTATGACGTCATCGACATGGGGGTGATGGTCCCTGCAGACCAGATCCTGAAAAAAGCCATCGAAGAAGACGTCGACATCATCGGATTGTCGGGATTGATTACTCCTTCACTCGATGAAATGGTTCACGTTGCCTCTGAAATGGAGCGACAGGGTATCCACAAGCCACTATTGATTGGCGGAGCCACCACCTCCAAGGCACATACATCGGTCAAGATTGATCCCTGTTTCCATAAGGATATCGTCGCCTATGTTCCCGATGCATCAAAAGCAGTTGGCGTCACCTCCCAACTGCTGAACACGGAAAAGAAGCCATTACTGGCGGCGAGCCTGTCCGAGGAATATGAAAAAATCAGGATAAGAAACAGCAATCGGTCTGCCAAGAGCGATGCGCTGAGTTATCTTGCGGCTGTTGCCAACAAAGCAGCGCTAAACTGGCAAGGATACAAGCCGCCCACGCCGACATTTACGGGAACTAAAACCATTACCGACTTCCCGCTTAAAGAGCTTCTGTCTTTTGTCGACTGGACTCCCTTCTTTATCGCCTGGGAACTCGCAGGGAAGTATCCAAAAATTCTCGAAGACGAAGTCGTTGGTGAACCCGCTCGGCAGCTATTCGATGATGCACAAAAACTCCTGAATGAGATCATCGACGGCGACTTGCTCCAGGCAAATGCAATTATCGGATTTTGGCCGGCTAATTCAGACGGGGATGACATCATTGTTTTTGAAGATGACACGCGCTCGACGATCAAAACGAAGCTTCATCATTTAAGACAGCAGACGAATAAACCAAACGATCAGGCCAACTTCTGCCTTGCTGACTATGTGGCGCCAACGGATACTGCTCTCAACGATTATATTGGCGGCTTTGTGGTCACCACCGGTCTTGGTGCTGACGAGTTGGCCAAAAAATACGAAGAACAAAACGACGATTACAGCGCCATCATGGTCAAGGCCCTGGCAGACCGACTGGCAGAAGCTTTCGCCGAGAAGCTGCACCACCTGGTTCGCACCGAGTATTGGGGCTATGCAACTTCAGAATCGC